>JBIKNA010000114.1:0-17725 GCA_044358965.1 Polyangiaceae bacterium | reverse complement strand
AGGCGCATCAGGAACGCCGCGGCCGCTACCAGTGCCGCGGCATACACCTCGGCCACAAGTGCCACGCCGAGCTGCCCGTGCAGACTCCCTTCTTCCGAGAGCCCGCGAGAGGTCAGCATTGTTCCCCCGAGCACCAAGATCGCGCTCACGAGGTAGATCGGGTTGTATTGCACGAACCATCGGTGCAACAGCGAGCGCCAGATCGGCGCGGGGGGTATTTGCTCGTCCATACCGGGGCGCAGTGCAAGGTCAAGACCAGCCGACCGTGCCCGCGAATCGATGCACATGCGTCATGCGATCGGGCGCCACGGCGCCAAACTGTCGCTCGAGACTCCGACGATGGAACAAAACGTCAAAGCGCCACGCTACGGTCGAGGGTAGCCGGCGGTACATCGGCCATCGTTGCACAGCGGCGCCGACGGCGCGCACGTGGCGATGGCTCGCGGCAACGCACGCACGGGAGGGCCCCGACCAGTACACCGAGCACGCGTCTTGGGCGTTGCCCGTGGCGCCTTCGAAGCGAGGCAAGTCTGTCTTGCTGATGCCGACAGCACCGCCGCACACGCCGCAGCTGCCCCGCGCGAGCGCGCAGTCCGCATCGGTACGACACGACCGGGAGACTTGTTGCAGCGCGCTGGCGAAGGAGCCGTCGGCGCGTCTTTGTGCTGCGGCACATTCCGAGGCGCTGATGTTGGCAGAGACCTTCACGGCCGGACGCTGCGAGGACGGCTCGGCGACGGCGGACGCGGTTCCCGGTGCGGGTTCCGCAGACGGCGCTGTACGTACCGCGCCGTCTGCGGATGGCGCGGCGGAGTCTGCAAGGGCAGGAAGACTCGAGGGGTCGGGTTTGCCCTGCGCGGGAGGGGGAACTGGCGCCGGCCTGCAGCCGAAAAGAATGCCGACACCGGCTGTTGTCACGAGCGCGCAAAGAGGCAGAAACCGCATGGTGGGCAGCAATACGGACAGCGGCGGGCAACGGTCTACGCGGTTTGTGCTTCTCCGTACGGAGTTGGACTGAGAACTGCAGGTCATGGCGTTCAGACCCCGCCATCCCGTCGCACCGTGCGCCCGGGGCCTACATGCGACCTTTGGCTACTCTTTCGGCGCTTTCGACAGCCTCCCGTGAATGAACGGCACTCGCCAGACGTCGCTTCTTGAGCATGTCGACGCACCGGGCGGAGCTAGGGGGTGTTCCTCATTCCGGACCGAGGATTTTCCGCGGAGTTGCGAGCAGCGCAAGGCGCGACGACGACGCCTACTGTTGCTAGGCAAGGAGGAGCAACGATGCGATGCGACGCAGATCCGCGAAAAGCCGACGGGAGGAATGGGGGACACTCCCTAGAGCAGGCCCAGCGGCGCCTCGCGATGTTGGAAGCGCAGCTGCTGCAGCTCGACCGGCCCCCGGTCCGACCGGACCGCACGGGCCCCCTCTTGCTGGGACTGCTCTTTCCGCCCGCCCTGCTCTTTGCGCTCGGCATCGTCGGGAGCTTGGGGCTTCGCTACATCAATGCGAAGGCGGCCGCGCGGCACGTGGAAGCCGTATCGGCTCCGACCGTCGCCCCCGAGCCCGCGCAGATCGGCGGCACCTGGTATGCCGAGCGTTCTGCAAGCCCTTGGCTTGTCGACGTCAATGGCGACGGCACCAAAGACCTGGTGGGCGTTGCATGGCTCTACGCCGGCAAAATCCAAGTGGTGGCCTACGATGGCGTTACCTTCCAGCGCATCTGGAACTCGGCCTCGTTTCCGGGCACGTGGGCCTCTGAAGTCACCCACCTTGCCGTCGCTGGCGACAAGGTCGTCGTGAGCGACGCAGCAGACACCGTGCACGTGCTCTCTCTGCAGACCGGCGCCCAGGAGCGAGAGGCAGAACTCAACGGAGGCGTCTGGAGCATCTGCGCGAACCCCAAGACCCCGGGGGCGGTGCTTCTCGGAACCAAACCCTACGGCAGCGAGCCCGTGCGCATGGACTTGACCACCGGCGCCATGGGCAAGACTGCGCCCACCGAGCGCTGCTTCCGTTGGAGCAACGACAACCGGCAAGACGAAAGCCAGGTGCAACGCACCGACGAGACCATCCACAAGAAGAGCGCGGTGCGCGGCTTTCAGGGCACGGACACCTACGGCTACGGCGACTTCCGCGTGACCATAGGCAGCCCCTACGGTGAGGGGGTACCGCCCCACGCCGGACCGCACATGCTCGGTTGGGACCAGGGGACCCGCAGCGTGCGCTGGGAGCACGCGCTGCTTCCGGCTGGCGACGAGTCTCGCGAGCGGAGCCACACCCTGGCCGACGACGACACTGTATATTACAGCTATCAGACGAGCCATACACCCAAACTCGGGCCACATAGGCTGGTGGCCTGGTCCATCGTCACCGGAGAGCAGCGCTGGAAGGCAACGTTGCCGGAGTCTGCCGAGGGCTCCCTGGTGAGTTACGTGGGTCTGGGCAGTGGACACCTGTTTGTGCAGCTCGATCGGCGCATGCTCGTGCTCGACACCAAGACCGGTGCCGTTCAGAAAGAGATCGAGCAGCTATGAGCGACTATCGCGATGAGCTGCGCGCGTGCAACGAGCGCATCGCGCAGGTCGAGGCCGAACTCGCGCGGCGTGGAGGCCCCCGCAAGCCACCGGCCCCGGCGGGCTGGTTCGTTGCTCTCGGCGTTGGGATCTTCGCCCTCGGGCTGGTCGTGCTCTCCGCCATGGCGTTCGCCGCATACGAGGTGAGCGCGCGGAGCCATCGCCACGAGAGCACGGTCACGGTCCCCGTTCCGGCCGAAACGGCAGAGCCCCGTCCGTACCTGGGGGGCGCACAGTGGTACGCGTCACGGAACACGCCAATCCTCCACGATGTCAACGGCGACGGCGTGCAAGACATCGTCGGTTTGGCCTGGGACCGACGCGACAACGAGCGGGCCCTGCACGCTGTGGCCTTCGACGGCCGCACACATCAGCTCTTGTGGCACACCGTCGGGGTCCCATCGCAGTGGGCCGCCGCGCAGGTACACCTTGTTCGCGCCAAGCAGCACCTGGTGCTGACCGACAGTCGCAGCATGGTCCACGTGTTCGACATCGATAGCGGCAAAGAGCTGCGCACCGCCAAGCTCGATCACGAGGTGCGCGATGCATGCGTTCGCGAGACGGGCTCCGTTGCCCTGCTGAGATCGCAGACCACGGAACAAGAGCGCTACGACGACTTCTCGCCGGAGACTGGCAAGATCGTTGTGCGGGCCCAAACGCCGGCGTGCGTTCGACACGCAGGCCCCTCGTTGGTTGCCTCGCCGGAGCCCCCGAAGGGTGGTGGCATCCCCAAGACGTTCGTTTCGTACACGGCCTACAGCACTTCTTTCGGCCAGCTCTCGATTGGGCAGTTGGCCGCGGGCGACGCCAAGGCCGCAGACACGCCTTACGCGGCCTTGATGGGTCGCAAGGCCGAAAGGGAGCCCAGCACACGCTGGCATACGCAGCTCGCCGCAGCCGGCGAGACCGTGAGCACCCGCGCCCCCACGAATTCCGTGGTCGACAACGAGGCGCTGTACTTCATCTACGTCACCCCGGGGGTGCACCAAGAGTTTCGCGTGGTCGCGCGCTCACTCGGCACCGGCAGCGTCTTGTGGACGCAACGGCTCACGGGAACCGACGAGGGCCAACGCCCCCAAGACTTCGCCGCGGAAGACGGCCGCGTGTTCGTCGCCATGGGAGGCACGCTCCACGTTCTCGATGCAAAGACGGGCGCGCCCAAGCCAAGCATCGTTTCGTTCTAGGGTTATGCCCAAGGCGTATGGCTGCCGGGAGGCGCCAGGGGTGCCGGGCAAGCCACATGTCATGCTTGGCACACGTGGCACACGCTCCCGCCGCAGGAAACAACACGAAAACGAAAGCACGGCTGCGGCACGGTTACTGCCTAGGTGCGTCGCATGAGAGCTTTCGCCATCTTCAACCTTGCCCTCCTCGTCACCAGCGCTGCGGTCGCCACTGGCTGCACCGCAGATTCTCCGCCGGCAGACCAGCCCCCTGCGCCGGCCCCCATCGCGCAGCAGCGCTCGGCGCTCGCACGCAACGCCTCGCCGCCGGCCAGTGCCGTCGATGTGGAAACCTTCGCAAAGAACAACACTGCGTTTGCCGTCGACTTGATGCAAAGAAGCGCAGCGGCCGACAAGAACTTCGTGTTCTCGCCGCACTCGATCTCCCTGGCGCTTGCGATGACGTATGCGGGCGCCGGAGGCAATACCGCAGCGCAGATGAAGCAGGTGCTTCGCTTCGATCAGGCGGACGACACGCTCCATGCGGCAGCCAACGCGCTCGACCTGTCGCTCGAGGCCCGCGGCCAGCAAGCCAAAGGCAAAGATGGCCAGCCCTTCCGACTGCGCGTGAACAACGCACTGTTCGCCCAGAAAGACTACGCGTTCGAAGCGCCCTTCCTGGATGCCTTGGCGGTCAACTATGGGGCCGGCGTTCAGCTCGTGGACTACAAGACGGATACCACCGGGGCCGTTCGCGACATCAATGGCTGGGTGTCCCTCAAGACCGAGGACAAGATCAAGGATCTGGTCAAGGAGAGTGACTTCAATCGCATGAGTCGGCTCACCCTGGTGAACACGGTGTACATGAACGCCGCTTGGCAGAGCAATTTCCGGAAGGAGGCGACGCATGATGCGGCGTTCGCGGGAATCGCCGGCAACATCCAGGTTCGCACCATGGAACAGACGCTCACCGCAGAGTACGTCGAAACCGCAGATGGGTTTGCCGTTCAACTTCCCTTCGACGATGGAGACACCAGCATGGTGTTCATTTCGCCCGAGAACCTTGCGTCGTTCGAAGGCGCGCTCACTGCAGACAAGCTGAACGCGTTCGCCTCCGGAAGCGCCAAGTACATCCAGCTATCGCTTCCACGCTTCAAGCTCGAACCCGAAGCCGTTCGCGTCGGAGACACACTCAAAGCCATGGGCATGTCCGAGGCCTTTGGCGATCGAGCGGACTTCTTCAAGATGAGCAAGGTTGGTCTGAGCAATTCCGACGAGCGCTTGCGCATCCAAAGCGTCGTCCACAAGGCCATGATCGACGTCGCCGAAGAGGGCGTCGAGGCTGCCGCAGCAACCGCCGTGATCATCGGCGGAACCACGTCTGTGCCCCCGCAGCCCAAGGTGGTGAAGTTCGACCGCCCGTTCATGTTCGGCATTCGCGACAAGAAGAGCGGCGCCTGGTTGTTCCTGGGGCACGTGGTCGACCCCTCGAAGAAGGACTAGGAATTCTAGGAGCCCAAGAACGGGTGCCTTTCGTGCAGTCGCCCGCCCGGGGCGGCCCGATACCCCAAGAACACCGACAAAAACGCAAAGACCGCGGAGCAGGACCAGCTCCGCGGTCTTTGTCTTTTGCGTCCCCAAGGGGATTCGAACCCCTGTTAGCGAGATGAAAACCCGCGGTCCTGGGCCGACTAGACGATGGGGACACGTCGCTTGAAACGACCTCCAGGCTTCTAACGGAAAACCCGTGGGATTGTAAAGGACCCCGTGCCGAGGGGCGTTCGGTCCGCCCTCGAGCACCGACACTTTTGCTCCCGTCGCCTTTTGCGACCTCGCAGCGCTTCGTTGCTCCTCTTCGATGGGGCCGCAGCAGCTATCCGCCTTCTTCGCTCGCGCTGCGGCGCAACTCGTCGGAAATACTCGGTCCGCAAACCGGTCGGCGCTCTAGAACCAGAGCCCAATGGACGCGCGGCCACCGGCGCGAAACGCCGGTGACGAGTCGAGGAAGGGCTGTTCTTGGGCGTCGCGGACGGCGCCCACGCCGAACACGTCGCCGAACCCCACGAGCTGGATCAGGGTTCGATCCCAGGTGAACATGACGCCGGCCTCGGCGGACGCCGCAGCGTTGATGCCGCTGGCCCGCTGGGTTTCTCGCCCCCTGCCCGGCCCGGAAGCCAGGGTGGCGCTCATGGCCCGGGCCCCCAGGCCCACCCCCGCGGCCGCCGTGAACCGCACCAGGCCACTGGTCCAAAACCGGGCCATGGGCATCAGCACCAGCGAGTCCATGGAGGCTGTGGCGTCGACGCCGGTGTCGCTCGTGCCCTGAAAACGCGCAGACAGGGTGCCCACGTCCGCCGAGAGCTCCACGGCGACGTGATCGGTGACGCGTCGCCCCAGCGAAAGGGCAAAGGAGCCTCCGGTGAACGCACGGCTGGCATCGCCGCCGGGAGCCACGAGTTTGGGCGCGATGGAGAGAGGTGCCACCGAGAAGGCACCCCCGCCGCGCACGAACCAAGGTCGGTACTTGACGGGAGCCGTACCCCGCGGAGCGTCATAGGTGGGCAAGTCTGCTGTGGGCGGTGGGGCCGCGAGCTCGACGGTTTCGCCGGGTGCCAAGCGCACCACGCGGCGCAGGCGATCGCCGTCGGCGTCGATGAACTCGACCACGTGCACGCCGGGAGCCAATGCCTCACGGTAGGGAAGCTGCGTGACAAGTTCGCCGTCGACACGAACGCGGTTGACGCCCTCTCGGTAGATCACCAAGACGCCAGACTGAGAGGCATCGGGCCACAGGTCCACGACCACGTCGATTTCGCGCTGGCCACCCTCGAGCGACACCGAGCGCGCAGGCGCCTCGCGAAACCCCGGCGCACGCGCCACGAAGGTGTGCACACCGACGCCCAAGCGCAGCGGCACGGCAAAGCTCGGAACCGGCTCGCCGTCGACGACGACGACGGTGCCCTCCGGGGCCTTGGCCCCATGCGGCGCCGTTACCCGCACGCGCACCGTGGCCACCAGCATGCGAAGCTGCTCTCGGGTCTCTTCTACGGCTTCGCGCTGCGATGGCTTGAGCTGCGCGGCATGATCACGCACAAGCTCGTCGAGGGCGTCCATGGCCTCGGGATACTTGCGCAGCGCCTTGAAGCAGAGCGCGATGTTCTGCTTGGTGCCGGCACTGGCCTTGTCGCGGTAGGCCGCCTGGAACTCGGCGAGGGCGCCCGCGTAGTCGGGCGGCGTGGCGTCGTACAGCCGAAGCGCGCTACGAAAGTGCGTAAGGGCGCGGGCCTCGGCCTCGGCGGTGCCGGCGTCGGCGACGGTCGATGGCGTTGCGGGCTGCGCCCACGCGGACCCCACCGTGGCCAGCACCGAGGCACTCGCCACCAGGTACCTGAGGGCAGAAGACCTTGGCCTCATGGCTCCCTCTGAAGCACGAGGTTGCCCCCCAGACCGGCTCCGGCCTCGGGTCGGGCGGTGGCCGATGGTGCCTGCAACGGCCTGCCCACGGGCAGCTGCGGCGCCGTCGTGACGACAACGGCACTGGGGGCCACCGAGGCCGACGGCGCGGCAAGCGAAGCGACGGGCTTGGGCATAGTGGACGGAACCGCCGAGGGCGGCGGGGGCAGCGCACTTGCAGACGCAAACGGGTGCACGTACGCCGGCGCCACGACGCTGAGCAGGGCCCAGGTGGACCCCACACCGAGCACGAGCGCCAGCGCGCCCCACCCCCACGGTGTGCGCGACGCCCGGGTACTGACAGCGCCCGGCGCGCTACCACGCGATGGACGCAGCGGCTCGGGAACCTCGCTGTCGAACGCCGTATCGGCCAACGGGTCCGGCGACGAGCTAGGCTCGGCGTCCGAGGTCATGGCATCGAGCATGGCCGCGGCAGACTCGAACCGCCCGCCTGCGTCGCGGGACAGCGCCCGCGCCACCACACGCTCGGTGCGCGCAGACACGTCGGGCGACAGCGAGCGCAATGGCACCGGATCCTTGGTGCAGATCGCCAGGATGACCTGCTCGTAGTTCTCGCCCACGTGTGGCGGACGGCCCGTGATGCACTCGAAGGCAATGGCACCCACGCTGTACAAGTCGGCCCGCGCGTCGATGTCGGGCAACGCCTGCGCTTGCTCCGGCGACATGTAAAACGGCGTCCCCATGACCACGCCTTCGCGGGTGAGCGCGAGAGCCTGCGTGCCCTCGGCTGGCTTTTGGATCTTCGAGATCCCAAAATCGACGATCTTGACGTGGGGTGTCGCCGTGTCCGTGTCGCACAAGAACACGTTGTCGGGCTTGAGGTCCCGATGGACGATCCCCGCTTGGTGCGCTGCGGCCAACCCCTGGAGTAGCTGGGTAACCACGGCAACAGTGGCGGCCTCGGGCAACCTTCCTTGGCTGCGAAGGCGCGTCCCAAGATCTTCGCCGCGCAGAAGCTCCATGGCCAGGTACGGCACGTCGCCATCGGTGCCCGCGTCGAAACACGCCACAATGTGCGGGTTGTCGACGCTGCTGGCGGCCCGGGCCTCGCGGGCAAAACGCGAGGTCACGCGCTCGTCGGCGGCAAACACGCGGCGAATGAGCTTGATGGCCACGCGCTTGCCGAGCTCCAGGTGCTCGGCCTCGAACACGACGCCCATTCCGCCGCGCCCAAGGACCCGCTCGAGCCGGTAGCGACCGGCCACGATCTGGCCGATCATGTCGTCGAACTCGTTGGCTTCGGACGGGGCAACCACGGGAGGCGCTCACGCTAGCAGAACGAAGAAACCCAGCGCAGCTTCTGCCACGCCGGGTTTGGCCTGCAGCCCCGAGGGCCACAAGTTGATCGGTTGCCGGGAACTGCGCGAGGCCAAAGGCCCCACGACAGGCTCAGGCCAGGTGGTGCACAGCCGACGACAGGCGGCTGATGGTGCGCGACACAGTCTTGCTGTGAAGCGAACCCTTGGTGGCCGCGCGGTCGAGCGCGCTGATGGCCGTCTTGAGCGCCGTGGTGGCGCCGGCCTTGTCTTTGGAAGCCACCGCCGCGCGCACCTTCTTGACGAGCGTGCGGACCGCGCTGGTGACCGCGCGGTTGCGGGCAGTGCGGACGATGCGTTGACGGTTGCGCTTCTCGGCAGACGGATGATTGGCCACGGCAGAATCCTCGAAAGGGGTTAGGGGCGGCGGAGTGTAGGCTGAGGGACGAGATTGTCAATCCACAGTTCCCGGTGGGCCATAAAGCCTTGTCATTTCGCGACCAAAATCGACCGGCGTACGCACCAAAAGAGCGGTCGGCCCGGGCATGATACGACCAAAGGCCATGCGTGCTCCCACGACCCGATGCCCGTACTTGCTCCTCTTGGGGGGCCCACTTTTGGCCATCGCGGCCTGTGGCGGTCAGGTCCAGGGAGGCTCCGGCCCCAGCGAGGAAGGCGGCGGAAACAGCACCTCGGCCCCCTCAGCTTCCGCGACGGGTACGCCTGGCCGGCCAGACCCGCCCAGCCCGGCTAGCCCTCCTGGCCCGCCTTCCCCCACCCCAGGCTCGAACCTGCCTCCACCGGCACCGGGCGAGTGCGCCCTCACCGGAGAAGGGTTTCCCGATGGTCTGCTCCGCATCAGCGGCTCCTACCGCGAACTGGCGGCCTATGCCGTCGTCGACGTGAAGGAGGAGTGCTCGGGGACCGGCGGCACGCATATCTGGCTCAAGAACCTGAACGTGGAACTTTGCGGAGGTGCCCCCATCGCCCACCTCGGAGGTCATGCGTGCTTCCCGGCCGTCAAGCAGGGAGACACCGTCATCGCGTCGACCTACCTGGAGAAGGTCTCCGAGGATCGACCAGAATGGTGCCTCAAGAGCACGATGCCCGCCGACGGCCGCGTACGCGCGTTTCGGGTGCTCAAGCCCGGCGAAGACTTCCGGAAGGTTCTGCGCGAGTACGACTGCAGGCCCTGACCCCGGGCCAGACAGTGCCGAGAGCCGCAGCGTCCCCGCGCTGGGGCTTAGAAGCCACCCTCGCCTCGTGTACCTAGCGACGTGTGTGCCTGGCCTCGCGTGTGCCTAGCCTCGCGTGCGCGCGGGAGGCGCCCGGCCCACCCAAGCGCCGGCGCAGGCCAGCGTGAAGGCGATGGGCGAGAACGCGAGGGCAAACACGAGCGCCACGGGCGCGGCGATGCCAAGGAGAATGAGCGAGAGCATGAGCGCAAGGCCCGCAGACAGCGCTGGCTCGAGCAGCGTGGGCAGTGCCGACGCCTTGGCCACCAGGTACCCCGACAGCGGGAACGCCCCCAGCAATCCGGCGCCCAGCAGCGCAGCGGGGGCGGTGGTCGATACATCACGCTCGTCGACGGCGGCAAAGTCCACATGCGCCCAATGCCCAAAGGCCACCGCGGCAGCAAAGCCCGCCACCATGGCCCCCAACGTGACCACGGCGCCAAAGGCGATCCAGCGCAACACGATGGGCTGGCCTTCGCGGCGAATGGCATCGCGCACGCTGCGAAGGCTGGGCGGCGCCGTCATGATCTCGAGCGAGGGTCGGTCGAGCAGGACCGAATGGCGATCGTTCCGGTCGCCGCGGCGCATGAGATCGCGGAACCCGAGCGCACTCACAACGCCCATGACGAGCAGCAGCGGCACAACGCCCAAGAGCGCGCCGGCTGCGCGGCCGAACACCAAGTGCGCGTAGAGTCCGTGCGACAGCGTGGCCAAGGTCCAGGCCGCGGGAAAGATAGGGCCCGGGGTCTTGAGGCTTTTGACCCGCCCGAGCGCGTAGCCCCACAGCGCCGAGAAGAACAGGTGCGCCGGCAAGGCCAGACCAATGCGTGCGAACCACACCCCCTCGAAGGGATGCGAGTGCAAGAGCACGGCGCCGTTGACCGCGGCGAAGCCAAGGGCCGCGGCCGACGAATACACGACGCCGTCGAGGGGCTCATCGAAGTGTTTGGACCGGAACGCCGGCCACATGGCGGCCACTTTGGCGAACTCACGCACCGGGGCGATGAACGCGAAGATGAACAACAGCGCACCGCGGTTGCCCACCACGTCGGAACGAATGTCGAGGGACGTCCACTGGGCGGCTTTGCGGATGAGCCACCCGGTGGCCAGCGCACCCACGCCCCCAAGCACGAACGTGATGGTGACGATGTGCCACGGCTCTCGGCGCTTGTCGCCAAAGCGCGCCAGCAAGAAGAGCAGGATCGCCGGAACGAGAGCGGCGACGATGGACGCTACGTGCGCCATGGATGAACCTGCGCCATTGTAGTGCAGGCCGCAGCAAATTGCCGAAGTTACCGGGCCGCGACGGCCAAGAACTGGCGAATCTCTTGGGCCACGCGCGCGGTGCCCCGCGGCGACAAGATGCCGCCGGCCAGAACATGGGCGTCTTCGTCGCCCAGTGGCGTGATGGCCTTCATGGTGAGCGTGCCCGCGGGGATTCGGCCCAGGCTATGCACCACCTCGCTCGCGTCGATGACGTCGTCGGCCGGGTTGTACAGCGTAAGCACCGGCACCCGGACCTTGTGGAGCGGTGCGTCGCGGGTGGCCGCCACCAAGGCCATCATGGGCAAGAGCGCCTTGGACGGGTATTGCGTGGTCCAGTAGCGCCCCTGCTGCTCGCTCTTGGGGACCCACGAGCGCTCGCCCAACAGGGGCGGCAATATCTGCCCGGCCCACGGCAGCAGCAAGAGCTCTGCGGCCTTGTCTTTGGGACCAAGGTTGGGTGAGAGCAACACCAGCGCGAACATGGACTCGGGCCGATGCGCCGCAAACCACAACGCCAGCGTGCCGCCTGTTGACGTGCCCACCACAATCACGCGCCGCCCAAGGGCAGCTCCTATCGCCAGTGCCTGCTCGGTGTCTTCGAGCCAAACCTGTGCCGTGGCCTCGCCCAAGGCCGCGCCGTCTTGCCCGTGCCCGCGCAACCGAGGCAGGTACACATTGGCGTGCAAATCGCGGCCGAGCTGCTCCACCAGGGGAGAGGTCTCCATGGGGCAGGCCGAGAACCCATGCAGGTACACCAGCGCAAGCTCCGTTCGCTCGCCGCGCGCACCATCGAGCAACACCCGAGACTCGCAGCCCGGTCGCACGGCAGCACCCGGTGCTTGGCCGGCAAGGGCCTCGTGAACCACCGCCCAATCCCGCGCCTCTTTGGGGCCATTCGGCACCGTCACCGGCGCCCGAGGCTCGACCACCTTGGCCCTTGGCCCCAACAAGAACAGTGTCAGGAGCAGCGCCACGTAGGGCAGACTGCGAAAGACCCGGCTCGACTTCATAGCTCGAAGCGGAAGCTCTTCTTGTCGTCGCCCGGGCGCAAGAGCGCCGTGGCACCCAGCACGCGGCCCCCCATGCGCGCGCTGAGCCGCACCTTCACGGGCATCTCGGCGCCGCGGGGCTGCGACAGCTTGATCTCGACCACGTAGATGCCCTTTTGGGGTTCACCAGTCTCGAGGAACACGTTCTCGATGTTCTGGCCATGGCAGCCGTCGTCGCTGGGGCAATCTTTGTCGAGGCGCAGGCCGCTCTTGCTGCTCTTGTTGCCCTCGTGCACCCGAACCCCGTCGGGGTCGGTCACGGACAGGTCCACGTCGGCTTTGCTGTCGCCCCAGGCGATGGTGAACTGCAGCAGGCCCGTGGCCACACCGCAGCCTTCATCGATGACACCGTTGCAGTTGTCGTCGATGGCGTTGAAACAAAGCTCCGGGCCCGTTGGGGTGCACGCGGCATCGAGTTCGAGCTCGGCCCCAGGCAACACCCGCGCATCTAGCCCTGCCCCCTCGGCGCCTTTGGGTCCGGGGCCGGGGCACGCCACCATCGCTCCGAAAAAGAATGCCGCGCGCACGAGCTGCCCAAGTTTGCGAGCGAACGGCCAGCGGCTAGGGAGGCCGAGCGAGACGTACTTCCGTACTTCGAGCGAGGCCGACCGACGACGCGGGCCGTGCAGCTGCAGTCTTGGGTAGCTCGTCATTTGGGGGCCACGAGGCTGGCGCCGCCGCCGGTCTTGGCGTCGGGGATGGCTTCGGTGACCACCTTGGGGTTCATGACCTCGAAGAAGGCCTGGCGCGCCGGCTCGGCGTGCGGCCCCTTCTCGCCCTTGAGCGCCATGAGAACGCCCTTCTCGCGCATGAACTTCAGGATGGCGATGGCTTGCTCGCGCTTCTTGGCGTCGGCGCCGCGGGCATCGTTCATGAGGCGCACGCGGAACTGCACGCGGGTGATGGAGTGCGGGCCGCTGTCGAACTCGATGCCCTGGAGGGCGCGGGACAAGATCAGTCGCGGCCAGTCTTGGAGCGCATCGCCCACGCGGACGCGCGCGCAGGCCTCGGCGTTTTCCATCCAGCGGGCAACGTCGCCGCTGTTGTAGTTGCGGTCGCTCCAGTAGCCGAAGGTCTGCGTGTAGATGACCTTGAGCTCTTCCATGCTGCCGGACTCGAGACCGTTGAAGGTGGCGAGCGTGCGGCGCGCGGTGTCGGCATCGGCGCCAATGATCAGCGCGAGGGCCGCATCGGAGCGCACGCCCGGGTCTTTGAGCTTCTCCATGAGCTGGGTGGCCATGGCCGGCGTGACGCCGCCGAAACCGATGGCCCGCGCAGCCTGGTGCCGCACCTCGAGGTCCACATCCGCTTTGATGAGGTCCATGAGCTGCGTGGTGGCCGCGGGGACGGGCTTGCGGATCAGCGACTCCAGGTAACAGGTGCGGATCATCGCGTCTTTGGGGTTGGGCTTGGAGAAGGACTTCACCTTGCCCACGACGTCCTTCATTTGGTCGTCCGTGGCCACCCAGCCCAACGCGAAACACGCCTCGAGGCGCGACTGCTCGTTGTTCTCTTTGTCTTCGATGTACTTGATGAGCTGCGGGGTGATCTTGGGATCGCCCCACTGCGCGAAGCCGTGGGCGGCCCCAACGCCCAAGGCGCGCAAGGTCATGCCCAACATGGACACGCCGCCTTGCAGCATGGCCTCCATGGTGACGTCGGTCTTGTCGGGGCGGCGGGTGAGCTGACGCTCGAGCCCGGACCAACTCTCGGCGTCTTTTGTCCAACCGAGGTAACGCAACGCACTCTGCGCCGTGGCCCAGGCATCGGGCAACGGGGGCTGCGCGCCCTCTTTGGGCAGCGCCTGCACCGGGAACGCCCACTTGCGCATGTGCGGCAACGCCTTGGGCGAGTTGACCGCCGCCAAGAAGCGCAGCGCGTTGGCGTGGGGTTGGGGCTTGTCCGTTGCCCAGAACAGCACCGCGTCTTCGGCCTGGGCCAGGAGCTCGTCGCGCTTGTCGGGGTAGAGCACCGCAAGGTCTGCCAACATGCGCGAGGCCACCACGCGCTCGTTGTCGTCGCGGTGCAACATGGCCTCTTCGTCGATGGGGCTCGTCTTGTAGAGCTTGACCGGGTCTTCGCGCATGCGCGCGGCCAGCGTGGGCACCGCGCGCAGATCGCCAACCTCGGCCAGGCGCAGCGCCGCCTCGGTCTTCCAGTGCCACTTGGGGTTGGTGTTGATGTACGCGACGAGCAAGTCCCCGGCGCGCGGGTCTTCGAGCTCGTGCATCATGTCGAAGAGCTGCTTGAGCTGGAAGAACTCGCGCTTGGCTGGGTCTTTGGCCACGCTCTTGATGGCGAGCGTGAGGCCCCGGGAGCCCACGCCGTCGCGCAAGGCCTCGAGGAACTTCTGCCGGTTGTCTTTGTCGGCCTTGCTGAGCGCGTTGAGCAGCGGCCCCATGGCCTCTTCGTTGGCGATTTTGCCAAGGCCAACAGCGGCCTCACGGCCCACCTCGACGGACGAGTCTTGCACGAGCTTGATGAGCGCACCGGTGTACTTCGGGTCCGCCGAACGGGAGAGCACGGTGGCCACCAACTGGCGCACGCTCTCACTCGGATCGCCGGCCAAGGTGGCGAGCTTGTCGAGAGGGACCATGCTGGCCAACACCTCGGGGTCGAACGCCGGGTTGCCGTCGAGGCGCTGCACCTTGGCCAGGTGCGCGGCACGGTACTCCTTGAGCACCTCTTCGAAGGCCTGGCTCTCGTGGAGCGTGGCCAACGCCCAGGCGATCTGCGGCTTGTCGCTATTGTCTGCCTCGGCGAGCGCCTTGAGCAGAGCAGGCTTGGCGGAATCGGCCGCCGGCGAGCCGTACTCGAGCAGCGCCTGCGCCGCCGTGCCGCGAATGCGGTGATCGTTTTGCGAGAGCCCCTTGATGATGAGCGGGATGCCCTCGGGATCGCCGGCCCAGGCCAGCTGCGCAAAGGCTTCTTCTTGCAGGCGCGGCACGTCCGTGCGCTTGGCCCACGCGCGCCACTTGGGCATTTGCTCTGCCTTGGGCAAGAGCTGCAGCATCTTCTTCTCGTCGGCGACTTGCTTCGGGGTCATCTTCTCGACGTCGGTTTGGACGCCCAAGAAGATGGCCACGGCGCCGCCGATGACCGCGACCATGCCTACGACCAGCGCGATGGGCTTGGTGCGGCCCTTCTTGAAGTTGCCGTCGCCCTCTCCGTAGGGGTTGTAGGCAGCGAGCGGATCTTGGTTCGGCGGTTGCATCATGGCGGCGGAGACCTTAGCGGGTTTCCGGGCACCGTGGGAGTCACTAACGGGCACCCTGGCCAGGTGGGCCCCGGCGCTCGAAAGTCGTTTAGAAACGCACGATTTCGTGGCACGGTGCCCGGCGCATGCCCTGGGTCCCCGTCGAGACCGAGAAGGACCCGCGCATCGAGCCTTTCTGCTCCGTGCGCGAGCGCGATCTCGCCCGGACGCACGACGCGTTTCTGGCCGAGGGCGAGAACGTGCTGGGTGTGCTGCTCGAGGCACCGGCCTTCGAACTCCGCGCCTGCCTCTTCTCGTCGCACAAGGCCGAGACCCTGGCCCCCCGGGTGCTCGAGCGCTTTCCCGATGTGCCCGTATACGTTGCGCCGCAGGCGGTCATGGACCGCATCGCCGGGTTTCCGATCCATCGCGGCGTGTTGTCGCTCGTCGCGCGCCGCAGCGGTGACGACGCCGCGGGCCTTCTCGGAGCCCCGGGCCCGCGCCTCGTGCTTGGCCTTGTGGGCCTGTCCAACCACGACAACGTGGGCGGCTTGTTTCGCTCCGCCGCGGCCTTCGGCGCCGATCTGGTGTTGCTCGACCAGGGCACCTGCGATCCGCTGTACCGCAAGGCGGTGCGCGTGTCCGTGGGTGGCGCCTTGCGGGTGCCCTTTGCCAAGGTACCCAGCGGCGACCACATGCTCGAGCTGCTGCAAGCGCACGGCTTCGAGACCTATGCGCTGTCGCCTGCAGGTGCCGTAGATCTGCATGCGTTGCGCGTGGGCCCGCGCGTGGCGTTGCTCTTGGGAGCCGAGGGCCCCGGGCTACCCCAGCACCTCTTGCGCAAGACCAACACCGTGCGCATTTCCATGAGTCCCAAAGGCGGCGCCTTCGACTCGCTCAACGTCACTGTGGCCGGCAGCATTGCGCTGCACGCGCTGCGCAAAGGATCCACATGAACGGCAAACGCGTGATCATCACCGGGGCATCCCGGGGCATCGGAAAAGAAGCGGCCTACGCGCTGGCACGGCAGGGCGCCGAACTCACCTTGGTGGTGCGCGACAAGGCGCTGGGCGACACCGTGGCCGACGAGTGCAAACGAAAGGGCGCGGCCAGCGTCGACGTGTTGACGTGCGATCTGTCGTCGCAAAAAGACATTCGTCGCTTGGGCAAAGAGATCCTCGAGCGCTACGAGCGCATCTCGGTGCTCATCAACAACGCCGGCGCCATCTACACCGAGCGGCAGACCACCGTCGACGGCCTGGAGCGCACCTTCGCCACGAACCATGTGGCGTACTTCCTGCTGACCACGCTGCTGCTCGATCGGCTCAAGGCCAGCGCGCCCGCGCGCATCGTCAATGTGGCGTCCGATGCACACCGACGCAACAGCTTCGACCTAAACGACCTGCAGAGTGAGCGTTCGTTCTCGGGCATGTCGGTGTACGGCGCCAGCAAGCTCATGAACATCTTGTTCACCCGCGAGCTGCACAAGCGCCTGCAGGGCTCCGACGTCACGGTCAACGCGCTGCACCCCGGGGTGGTGGCCACCAACTTCGGAGACAGCGCCACGGGCATCCTGAAGTCTCTGCTCAAGCTCGGTCGGCCCTTCATGCGCAGCGAGGCCGACGGCGCCAAGACCACAGTGTACCTGGCCAGCTCCGCCGAGGTGTCCGGCGTCAGCGGTCGGTATTTCAAGAACTGCCGCGAGGCAACGCCCAGCGCGCAGGCCCGGCGCGACGATCTGGCCGCGGGCCTGTGGGCCGCCACGGAGAAGCTGGTCCAGGCGTCGGCATGAGCACGCAGAACGTCACCGTGCCCCAAGGTGTGCCCAAGAGCGTCATTGTTGCGGCAGGTGTCATCATCGAACACGGCAAGGTGCTCGTCTCCCGGCGCAAGGCGGGCACGCACCTCGAGGGTGTCTGGGAGTTCCCGGGCGGCAAGGTCGAGCCCGGCGAAGACCCCCGAGACACCGTGCGCCGGGAACTGCACGAAGAGCTGGGCGTCACCTGCGTGGCGGGGGAGATCCTCGACGTGACGTTCCACCACTACCCCGAGGCCCACAAGAGCGTCTTGCTGCTGTTCTTCGCCTGTACCCGCGCCCCGCAGTCTGCCGCGCCCCAGGCGCTCGATGTGGCCGAGGTGGCATGGTTCGGCCCGGGCGACCTCACAGACAGCGCGTTTCCGCCTGCAGACCTCGCGGTCCTGCGCAAGGTCCGCGCGCTCTTGGACGCAGCCTCGTAAGCCCGGCGTCAGCGGGATGTCGCTCCCGTTGCCCGGCGCCATGTTCCTGGCGTTCACTTTGGACCGCGGGCGACGGATCCATGGCGCTGCGTCACCGCGCGTGCGCGGCTCGGCAGAGAACATCGCGTTTTTGGCTCTTGGCGCGGATTGGCCCACGCGTTGCTTAGGTCTAGGCCATGCCCAAGCACACCGAGATGACGACGCACGAATCGGGGATTCAAGAGCGCGAGACGCTCCGTTCAGCGGAGGCCGTCCCGTTCACGGCCACTAC
>JBIKNA010000113.1:0-17726 GCA_044358965.1 Polyangiaceae bacterium | reverse complement strand
AATCAACGGCGCACAGAACAATGATCTGTCGCCGAACAGCGGCGCGGTCTACGTGTTCCGGCGCAACGGTGCGCTGTGGCAGCAGGAGGCGTACCTCAAGGCCAGCAACGCGCAGTCCGCCGACGAATTTGGCAGTGCCGTCGCCATCCGTGGCGATCGCATCGCCGTGGGCGCCCTGCGCAAGGGTAACTCGCTTGGCGCCGCCTACGTGTTCCGGCGCAACGGAACGGTCTGGCAAGAGGAAGCCGCGTTCCCGGGCATCGATGCCGGTGCAGGCTTTGGCATCAGTGTGGCACTCGACGACCAGCGGCTGGTGGTGGGGGCGCGCTATGGCAACGCCGCGAAACCAGCGGCCGGGGCCGCGTACGTGTACCTGCGCGCAGGCACGAGTTGGTCGCTCGAAAGCACGCTCACGGCGCCCAATGCCCGCAGCGTATCTGTGGGTACCCTCACGTTTGGAGCCCGGGTCGCGCTCAGCGCGGATCTCATCGCCGTCAGCGACCCGTTCGAAGACGGCGGTGCCAAGGGCATCAATGGCGACATGATGGACACCTCGCTGCAGAATGCCGGCGCCGTGTATCTCTATCGCCGCGGCGTCGGCGGCTGGGCCTTCGAGGCGTACATCAAGGCCGGCACAGTGACCGCGGAGCAACGCTTTGGAAGCGAAGTGGCCATCGAAGGGGACCGGCTCGTGGTGGGCGCGCCGCAAGACTCGAACGGCGGTGAGGGGCAGGCCGGCGGGGCATATGTGTTCCGTCGCTTCGGACAAGTGTGGTTCCAAGAGGCCGTGCTCCGGTCCCCCGGTCCCACCAGGGCCTTCGACTTCTTTGGGCAGGGCGTTGCCGTGGCCGGGGGCCGTATCTTCGCTGGCGCTACGGGCGAAGACAGCTCATCGACCGGCGTGGGGGGCACCATGGACGAGGGGCTGTCGGGCAGCGGCGCTGCCTTCTTGTTTCCGTAGCCAATCGCCGACACACTGCGTGCGTGGACCTCGACGCACTGCATATGTTCATGGAGGTGGTGCGCACGGGCTCGTTCCTGTCGGCGGCCAATGCGCTTGGGGTCGCTCGGCCCACGCTCAAGCGGCGCATCGAGGCGCTGGAGGCGCAGGCGGGGGTACCGCTGCTCGCGCGGCAGCGCCAAGGCGTCGTCCCCACCGAAGCCGGGCAGGTGCTTGCCACGCGTGCGCGCGCCGTCATCGATGATGCACGCGCGCTGGTTGGGGCCGTGCGCGAGGTCGGCACGCTCACACACGGTCGACTTCGGATCTTGGCCCCCGTGGGATTGCCCCCAGCACTCGTGGCTCTGGTGGTTTCGCACATCGCCGAGACCTACCCGAAGCTCCGCCTCGACTTCGACTTTGCCTCGGACCCCTTCGAGTCTCCGGCATTGCAGGGGGCCGATGGCGTGGTGTGCTTTGGCACGCGGCAGCCCACCAGTGGCTTTACGGCCTTCGAGCTGTGGAGCTGCCCGCAGCAGCTCTTGGCGAGCCCGGCATACCTTCGCCAGCACGGCGTGCCCCGCACGCCCTCAGACCTGCGCAAACATCGTTTGCTGGTCTGGCGGGCCCCGGACGACGGACCGCGGATCCCCGATGGCCGAGGAGGGGACTTGCGCGTGGAGCCTTGGATGGTGAGTGCCGATGTGCACATGTTGCGGCAGGCCGCGAGCGATGGCCTCGGCATCGCCTACGTGCCCAACGCCACACCCAGCATCGAAGGCCCCGCGCCCGCGATGGGCGTGGGACCGTCCGCGCGGGCCCCGGAGCTGCAAGTGGTCTTGCCGGCGCTCGTGCGTCCCCGCAACCTGGTGGCCTTCGTTCCGAGCGCGCTCGCGGCCACACCGAGGGTGCGCGCCGCGCTGTCGGCCACCCAAGAGGTGGCCCGGGCGTTCGCCGCGTTCCGCCGCGAAGCCGAGGCTACTTCGACGGGCGTGTGACCTTGTGGCACGCAGCGCAGGTCTCGAGCAGCGAGGCGTAGACCTTGGCGCGGTCGTCGACCTTCTGGGCGGTCGCCGCCGTGGTCACGAGCGTCTGAAACCGCGTGACGTAGCTCCGGCTGTGGACGCCGCCGCGCTCGACCACCTCTTTGGGGAAGGGCTCGACGGAGAGCGCATCCACGCCGGCCTTCCAGCTGGTGTCCGAGGGCGCGTAAAGACCCTCCCATAGCCGTTCCGTGGCCCACACGTGCCGCTGCATGCGGCCCGCCAGTGTGCCGGTGGCGCTGGGGGGCGCATCGAGCTTGGGCTTGGGCCCGCCGGTGGTCTGGTGGCAGCTGCCACAGGCCGCGCCGATGTCTGCGACGGCCGCTGCGGCCCCCGGGATGTCCGACGTGCGCCCGAGGCGCCGGGTCACGACGCGAAAGTGTTCGAGTGGCGTGCGCCACGCCTCGGGGACATCGTCGCGCTCGGCCATGGCACTCATGTGCTCGATGGGCAGTGCCGTGGCGGCGAGATCGCCGCGAATGACCGCGTCGCGTACCTCTCGCGTCTCTTTGAAGTGCGAGCGCATGAGTCGCTCTTTGGGTGACCCTGCGTCTTGTCCCTTTGCCATGACGGGCGATGGGATGCCCGCGTCGACCGGCGACGCATCCCCCGAGATGCTCGCGTCGCCGGTGTTGCTTGTGGGGGCTGCGCTTGGCGGGGCTCCCGTGGGACCACCGCACGAAAGCAGACCGAGCGTCGCGACCCATACGGTGCATCGATTCATGTCTGTGCATGTATCACGCGTTTTCAGCCTTTCAACGCGCACAGCTAGCGCCTCCGAAACGCACGATTTGCAGCTTCCCCAGGGCGTGTTTGCGCCCGCGTTCCCTCCCGCCTCGCTGGCCTTGGGCCAAGGCTTTGGCAAAGCGCCCCGCGGGAGCTGCGCGGTGGCCGAAAGGCTTGCGCCTGGGGCCGAGGAGCGATTGACTAGCGGACCGTCACATGTCGTTTCGAAGGGCGCCCCATCCCGAGCTTGCCCAGCTCGATTCCTTCCGCGATCACCAGCGCATCGTGTTCATCACGAGCCTCATCGAGTTCCCTTGGGACTGCGAGCGTGCGCTCGAGTTCGCCTTGTTCCGCACCTTCGCCATCCCCAGCATCGGCGGGCTCTTGGCCCGCACGGGGGAGTTCACCGAGCGCACGCAGAAGCGCTACGACGACACGGAGCTGCTCATCGCCGAGTTCATCGAAGACGGCTACGACGGCCCCCGGGGCAAGCGCGCCATTGCGCGCATGAACCGCATCCACGCGCGCTACAAGATTGCCAACGCCGACTCGCTGTACACGCTCGGCACGTTCGTCTGCGAACCCAAGCGCTGGCTCGACCAGTTCTCTTGGCGGCCGCTGATGCAAAAAGAGCGCGACGCGGTGTTCACCTTCTGGATGGAGGTTGGCAAGCGCATGCACCTGTCCGACCTGCCCGAGACGTACAACGACCTCGAGGCCTTCTACGAAGCCTACGAGCGCGATCACTTTGGGTTCCACGAAGGGGCGCAACGGGTGGCCTTGGCGGCCCGAGATCTCATCCTCGCCAAGTACCTCCCGGAGCCCCTGCAGGCGCACGGCGCCTTGGCGGTACATGCGCTCATGGACGATCCGTTGCTCGAGGCGCTTCGGCTCGAACGACCGCCGGCCTGGCTCCGCAAGCTGGTGGTCGCCGTGCTCAAGGCGCGCACCAAGCTCTGGGCCTACGGCCCGGAGCAGCGGGTTCCCACGCGGCTCACGCAGGTGCCAAGGCCCACGTATCCGCGGGGATACACCATCGAGGCCTTGGGGCCCAAGGCACCCTGATCCGCGCCCCGAGGGGCCTGTCGCACGGTCGTTTCCGACTTCTGACAAGACCGTGACACGCCGAAACTGCTTGGGATCTCCGGGTTCCGTGGCTTTTGTGCGCTTTGGGGGTTTCGCACCCAAGGGGTGAGGTTGTCCGAGGCCTTTTCGGCTGCTAGGACCCGGAACCTTCCTGACAGCCTGAAAATCGGAGCGCTCACCGTGATCAACCGTGTTTCTCGTACGGACCACCGCGTGGTGGGCTCTTGCATCTCCAAGTCTACCCCTCGCAAGGGCAAAGCTGCGCTGTCGCGGGCCCTCGAATCGCTGGGCCGGCCGTTGTCGGTGGTGTTGTCCGACGGCGAACTCGCCGTGGCCGACGACGCGCAAGTGCTGCTGGGGCAGACGCCCGCCGGCGATGCCTTGCCGCTCCTCGGCTGGGTGCCGCCGCTTCTGCCCGCGCAGCTCGGAGATGCATCGTTCCTCCGGGACTACGGCCTGACGTCGGCCTACGTGGCCGGCGAGATGGCCAACGGCATCGCTTCCGAGGCGCTGGTCGAGTGCATGCACAAGAACGGCATGCTTGGCGTGTTTGGCGCTGCAGGCCTGTCGGTGCCGCGGGTGGTGCAGGCGCTCGACCGGCTCACGCAGAACCTCGGGCCCTCGGGCACCATGGGCCGCCCGGTGTGGGGCATCAACCTCATCCATTCGCCCGACGATCCGCGCCTCGAAGACGAACTCGTCACCTTGTTCTTGGACCGACAGGTTCGCTTCGTGTCGGCCTCGGCCTTCTTGGACCTCACGCTGCCCATCGTGCGCTATCGCGTTGCGGGCATCCATCAAGACGCCCAAGGCAACATCGTGGTGCCCAACCGCGTGATGGCCAAGGTGTCGCGCACCGAGGTGGCCCGCAAGTTCCTGCAGCCGCCGCCCGAAGAGATGCTGAAGGCCTTGGTCGACAAGGGCCACATCACGCAAGCGCAGGCCGCGTTGGCCGCCAAGATCCCCATGGCCGACGACCTCACGGCCGAGGCCGATTCCGGCGGTCACACGGACAACCGGCCGCTCGTGTTGTTGTTGCCGGCGCTGCAGGCGCTGCGCGACGAGGTGCAAGCGACGCACGGGTTCCAGAACCCCACGCGCGTGGGCGCTGCTGGTGGTCTGGCCACGCCGGCCTCGGTGTGTGCGGCCTTCGCCATGGGCGCGGCCTATGCCGTCACTGGGTCCATCAACCAAGGTTGCCGCGAAGCCGGCACCAGCGATGCCGTCCGGCAGATGCTCGCGGACTGCGCGTCCACGGACGTGGCCATGGCCCCCGCCGCGGACATGTTCGAGATGGGCGTCAAGGTGCAGGTGCTCTCGCGGGGCACGCTCTTCGCCGTGCGCGCGGGGCGCTTGTACGAGCTGTACCGCACCTACGAGAGCGTGGCCGCGCTGCCTGCCGCGGTGCGCACCGAGCTCGAGCAGAAGTACTTCAAGAGCACCCTCGAAGAGGCCTGGGAGGGCTGCCGCAGCTTCTTCCAAACGCGCGACCCGAAGCAACTCGAGCGCGCCGCCAAAGAGCCCAAGCACCAGCTGGCGCTCTTGTTCCGTGCATATCTTGGTCAGGCCTCGCGTTGGGCCAACGCCGGCGTGCCCGATCGCAAGCTCGACTACCAAGTGTGGTGCGGCCCCGCCATGGGCGCGTTCAACGCCTGGACCCGCGGCTCGGCGCTCGAGCGCTGGGAGGCCCGCGACGCCGTCACCGTCGCGCACAACCTGATGTGCGGCGCGGCCTACCTCACGCGCGTGGCTGCGTTGCGCGCGCAGGGCGTGCACGTGCCCGCGGAGCTCGAGCAGTTTGCGCCCAAGACCGCCGACACACTCACGGCCATGCAGGCTGTTCCGGCGGCGCAGGCTGTTGCCGGGGGCGTGGTGTCCGCGGCCGCGTCGCCCGTTGCCTCTGGCGATGTGGCCATCGCGTCCCGCGGGCGCGAGGAGCCCATCGCCATCGTTGGCTTGGGTGGCATCTATCCCGATTCCGAGAACCTTCAGGCGTTCTTCCGCCTGCTGCGTACGGCCAAAGACGCCGTCACCGACATCCCGACCACGCACTGGTCGCTGGACGACTACTACGACGCGGACCCCAAGGCCCGGGACAAGACCTACGCCAAGCGCGGGGCATTCATGCCCGTGCACGCCTTCGACCCCACGGAGTTTGGCATCCCGCCGTCAATCATCGAGGCCACGGACACCTCGCAGCTGCTTGGCTTGGTGGCCGCGCGCATGGCCATGGAAGACGCCGGTTACGGCGACGACGTGGCCTGGGACAAGTCTCGGGCGAGCGTGTTGCTCGGCGTCACCGGCACCCAAGAGTTGGTCATCGCCCTCGGCGCACGCTTGGGGCACCCCAAGTGGCGCAAGGCGCTGCTCGACTCGGGCATCGAGGCCGATCTGGCCGAAGAAGTCGTCGAGCGCATCAGCCGCTCGTACGTGGGCTGGCAAGAGAACTCGTTCCCCGGCTTGCTGGGCAACGTGGTGGCCGGACGCATCGCCAACCGCCTGGATTTCGGCGGCACCAACAGCGTAGTCGACGCCGCGTGCGCAAGCTCGCTCGGCGCCGTGCACCTGGCCATGCTCGAGCTCCGATCGGGCAAGAGCGATCTCGTGCTCACCGGCGGTGTCGACAGCCTGAACGACATCTTCATGCACATGTGCTTCAGCAAGACCCCGGCGCTCTCGGCGTCGGGCGACGTGCGTCCGTTCTCGGCCAAGGCCGACGGTACGCTGCTGGGCGAGGCCATGGGCATGCTGGTGCTCAAGCGTCTGTCCGATGCCGAGCGCGACGGCGATCGCGTGTACGCCACCATTCGCGGCATGGGCACGTCCAGTGACGGCCGCGCCAAGAGCATCTACGCGCCGCTGCCCCAAGGCCAGGCCCGGGCCCTGCGCGCCGCGTACCACGAAGCCAATGTGCGCCCGCGGGACATTGATCTGATCGAGGCCCACGGCACCGGCACCAAGGCCGGCGATCTGGCCGAGATGGAGGCGCTCAACAAGGTGTACCGCGACGACTCCGCGGACCCTGCCTGGTGCGCCATTGGCTCGGTCAAATCGCAGGTGGGGCACACCAAGGCTGCGGCCGGCGCCGTCGGCGTCACCAAGGCCGCCCTGGCCCTGCACCACAAGTTGATCTTGCCGACCATCAAGGTCGAGGCGCCCAACCCGGCCATGAAGATCAGCGAGAGTCCGTTCTCCATCTCCACGGAGACCCGGCCTTGGATCAAGCGCGAGGCCGCGCCGCGGCTGGCCGCTGTCAGCTCCTTTGGCTTCGGCGGCAGCAACTATCACCTCGTGCTCGAAGAGCACGGCACCACCCGCAGGGAGCCCGCCTGGGATGGCGGCCTCGAAATCGTGGCCCTTTCGGCCCCCAGCAAAGACGCGCTCTTGGCCCGGTGCACCCAAGCCGCGGCCTGGACCCTCGCCGAGCGGGCGCGCAACGCTGCGGAGTCCCGCGCGCAGTTCCAGGCCACGCACGCCTACCGGCTGCTCATGGTGCTGGGCGAGTCCGAGCTGCCCAAGGCGCTCGTCGAAGCTGCCGTGGCGCGCATTGCCAAGGCGCCCGATGCGTCGTTCTCGCTGCCCGAGGGCGCGCACTACGGCGTGGGCAAGGCGCCCGGTGGTCTCGCCTTCGTGTTCCCAGGGCAGGGTGCGCAGCACGTGAACATGCTGCGCGAGCTGTCCTGCATCTTCCCCGAGATGCTCGCGTCGCTGTCCATGGCCCCCGGCGTGGCGCACGCCGTGTACCCCGCGCCCACCTTCGATGAAGGCGAGCGCAAGGCCCGCGAAGAGCGTCTCACCAAAACCAACGTGGCCCAGCCGGCCATCGGCGCCGTCAGCAAGGGCGCCCTCGATGTGCTCGCGCGCTTTGGCATCAAGCCAAACCTCGTGGCCGGGCACAGCTACGGCGAGCTCGTGGCGCTGCACGCCGCCGGAGTGCTCGACGACGAGAGCCTCGTTGCGGTATCTGCCTTGCGCGGTTCGCTCATGGCCGGCAACGGCGAAGACCGCGGCACCATGCTCGCGGTGCTGGCGCCCCTCGCCGACATCGAGCGCGCCATCGACGAAGCCAAACTCGGTGTGGTGCTCGCCAACCGCAACGGCCCCGCGCAGGGCGTGGTGTCGGGCTCCCGCGCCGACATCGACGCAGCCGAGGCTGCGTTCAAGGCGCGCAACCTGCGTTGCACGCGCTTGTCCGTGGGCGCGGCCTTCCACAGCAGCCTGGTGGCGGGCGCCGCCACGGAGTTCCGCAAGGGCCTCGGCAGCGTGTCCTTCCGCACGCCCAACATTCCCGTGGTGGCCAACACCACCGCCAAGGCGTACCCCGCCGCTGCAGACGACGCCCGGGACCTGCTGGGCAACCAGCTGGCCAAGCCCGTGCGCTGGGACGACGTTGTTCGCGAGCTGTACGTGCAAGGTGCACGTACCTTCGTGGAGGTCGGGCCCCGCACGGCGCTCACGGGCATGGTCAAAGCGATCTTGGCCGATCAGTCCCACGTGGCGTTGTCGCTGGACGCGCAGAGCAAACGTGGAGGCCTCGGAGACTTGGCCACGCTCTTGTGCAGGCTCGCTGCCTTGGGCCACACGGTGGATCTGTCACCGTGGCAGGCCGCGTCGCTGCCGCCGCGCAGCAAGCCCAAGGCCCCGCGCAAGCCCAAAATGGTTGTGCCGCTCACGGGCGCCAACCATCGGAACCCGGAGCCCCCCATGCCGCCACGGGCTCCACGCCCGGCGCAGCCCGTGGCCCAACTCTCCGCAGCAGCGGTTTCGCCCCGCGCGGCGCAAACGTCGCCGCCCATCTCCCAGGCCCGTCCAAGTTTGGGCGCGCAAACGCCCGTGTCAGCGCCGGTCTCGTCGACCGCGCTCACCCTGTCCCCCGCGACCATGAATGGTCGTCACGAAACCCAGCGAGAGACCATCATGAGCAAGAAGGATTCGTTCACCCCGACTGGCCACGTGCACGATTTGCTACGCGCCAATCTCGAGGCCGTCCGCGCCCTTCAGGCCCAGCAAGAGCAGACCGCGCGCATCCACCAGAGCTTCCTCGAAGGCCAGCTCCACGCGCAGCAGAGCTTCCACGCGCTCCTGACGGGCCAGCAGCAGCTCGCCCAGTTCCAGCCCGTGGTCTCGTCGCCCCCCACGCTCACCAACGGCTATCACCCCGTGAGCCTGCCGGCGCAAACGCAAGCCGCAGTCCCCGTCACCACCCCCGCCGCGCGCCCCGTTGCCGCGGCCCCGGTGCCCGCACCCGCTCCCGCACCCGCTCCCTACCAAGCGCAGGCCCCGGTCTCCACACCAGTGTCCGTCGCAGCGCCCACCCAAGCGCAGCCCAAGGCGCAACCGAAGGTCGACTTCGTGGCCGCCCTGCTCGAAGTGGTGGCGCAGACCACGGGCTACCCGCAAGAGACGCTGGAGCTGTCCATGGACATGGAGGCGGACCTCGGCATTGACTCCATCAAGCGCGTGGAGATCCTCTCGCTCTTGTCCAAGCGCATTCCTGGCGCGCCGCAGGTGAACCCCGAGAAGCTGAGCGCGCTGAAGACGCTGCAGCAGGTGCTCGACTTCATCCAGGCTGGCGTGGGCGCAGGTTCGGCACCCGCCGCCACCGCGGCGGCTGTGGCCACCTCCGGAGCCACCGCGGCGCCCGGCTTGTCTTCGGCCGACGTGCAGCGCGCCCTGCTCGAAGTGGTGGCGCAGACCACGGGCTACCCGCAAGAGACGCTGGAGCTGTCCATGGACATGGAGGCAGACCTCGGCATTGACTCCATCAAGCGCGTGGAGATCCTCTCGCTCTTGTCCAAGCGCATTCCTGGCGCGCCGCAGGTGAACCCCGAGAAGCTGAGCGCGCTGAAGACGCTGCAGCAGGTGCTCGACTTCATCCATGCGGGTGCGAGCACACAAGGCGGCCCAAGCGCCCACGCGGCTCCGCCCGCCGCGCTTGCTGCGTCGGCTCCCAGCGCCGGCGCTTCTTCGGCCGAGGTGGTGACGGCCTTGCTCGAAGTCGTTGCGCAGACCACGGGCTACCCGCAAGAGACGCTGGAGCTGTCCATGGACATGGAGGCGGACCTCGGCATCGACTCCATCAAGCGCGTGGAGATCCTCTCGCTCTTGTCCAAGCGCGTTCCTGGCGCGCCGCAGGTGAACCCCGAGAAGCTGAGCGCGCTGAAGACGCTGCAGCAGGTCGTGGACTTCATCGCCCAAGGCGGCGTCAAGAACACCATGCCGTCGCCGGCGGTGCCAACCGCCGCGCAGCCCAGCGTTGCCTCCGTGGGACCCAGCACGCAGGCAAGCGCCGCAGCCGCGCCCGATGCACATGCGCTCTCGCGGCGCTTGGTGCTGCCGGTGCGCATGGAGGCCCGCAAGGCCGACGCGCCCAAGTTCCCGGCGCACGAGATCTTGGTGCACGACGGTGGACACCCCTTGGCGACGGCCCTGGTGGCGGCGCTTGTGGCCCTGGGCGCCAAGGCCCGCACTTTCAAAGACGCTGCCGAGGTCACCTCCGCCGTTGGTGGTCTCGTGGTCCTGCCGGCGGCCAGCGCCAGCTGGTCGGCCAGCACCGAAAACGCCCTCAAAGACAACCTGCGCATTGCGCGCAGCTTCGGGCCAAGGCTCGTCGACACCGGCGTCGCTGGTGCGGCGTTCTTTGCCTGCGTCTCGCTCCGCGATGGCGCCTTCGGTCACGCGTTGCCCAGCGCGGGCCTGTCACCTCTCGATGGCGGGAGCGCCGGTCTCATCAAGTCTGCCGCCCACGAGTGGCCCGAGGTGCGCTGCGCGGCCTTCGACGTGCACCACTCCATGCCCGTGGCCGACATGGCCCGCGAGCTTGCGCTCGAACTCGGCGCCCTTGGCCAGCACAAGGCCCAAGAGATTGGTCTCGGCCCCGCAGGTCGCATGACCCTTGGGCTTCGCGAAGTGGCCACCCCCGTCGCGGCGCCCTCGCTCTCGGCCACCGATGTCGTCGTCGTGACCGGCGGCGCCCGCGGCGTCACCGCGGATTGCGCCCGCGCCCTCGCGTTGGCCACTGGCGCGCGCCTGCTCCTTCTGGGACGAAGCCCGGCACCCACCGGTGAGCCCTCGTGGCTCGCGCAGGCTACCGACGAAGCCAGCGTCAAGCGGGCCTTGCTCGACAACGCCAAACCCGGCGACAAGCCCACGCCCAAGATGTTGGGCGAAGCCTGCCGCGGCATCCTGGCCGCGCGGGAGATCCAAAAGAGCCTCGAGCTGCTTGCGGCTTCGGGGGTCACCGCAGCCTACCGCGCCGTCGATGTGCGCGACGAAGACGCCCTCGGGCGCGTGCTCGCCGAAGCCCGCGCGTCCCTTGGCCCCATCCGCGGCGTGGTGCATGGCGCCGGTGTATTGCGCGACAAGCGCATCGTCGACAAACGCGACGACGACATCGATCAGGTGGTCGACACCAAGCTCGCCGGGCTCCGGGCATTGCTTGCGGCCACCCGCAGCGACGACCTCAAGGTGCTCGCACTCTTTGCGTCGGTGTCTGGGCGCTTTGGTCGCCGCGGGCAGTCCGACTACGCGCTCGCCAACCAGGCGCTCGTCTCCATTGCGCAGGCCGAAGCCTTCGCGCGGCCGAACTGCCGCGTGGCGGCGCTCGACTGGGGCCCCTGGGATGGCGGCATGGTCACCCCGGCGCTTCGCACGGAGTTCCAGCGCGAGGGCGTGGGCCTCATCGGCCTCGACGCCGGCGCGGACGCCATGGTCCGCGAGCTTGGTCTCGCGCCGTCGCGGCACGTCGAAGTGGTGCTCGGTGCGGGCTTCGGTCAAGACGATGTGGCCCTGCCTTCGGGCACGTGGACGCTGGCCTCGGTGCATCACTTGGACCCGGCCACTCATCCCGTGCTCGCGGATCATCGCCTTGGCGGCAAGGCCGTGTTGCCCTTCGCGCTGTCCCTCGAGTGGATGGCCGAAGCGGCGCGCTCCGTGCTCGCCCTGGGCGGACCGGTCAGCCTGGAAGACGCGCGGGTGCTCCGCGGCGTCACCCTCGACGCGAGCCCCGAAGACGTCTGCGTCTGGGTCAGTGACAAGGACGCCGCAGGGCGCGCCACGGTGGAGCTTCGCAGCACCAAAGACCAGGTCTATGTCCGCGCGCAGGTGCCCGCCAGCGCCGCGGGCACCACGGCGCCCATGGACGACCCGGGGCACCTTGCGCCCTACGGTCGCCCGGTCGCCAAGATCTACGGCACGGAGCTCTTCCACGGCCCCAGCCTCGAGGCCGTCGAGAGCATCGAAGGTGTGTCCGCCGAGGGCATGTTGCTTCACTTGCGCACGCAAGAGACCTCGGCGCGCCTGTTGCCGGGGCCTGCGCGGCCGTTCCTGCTCGATCCGTTCGCTCTCGATGGGGTTTTCCAGGCCCTCATCCTGTGGTGCCGGGCGTCCCGTGGGGCTCCGTCGTTGCCCTCCAGCATCGCGCGCATCACGCGCCTTCGCCCCTTTGCCAGCGCCGAGCCGGTGCGCGTGAGCGTTCGGGTCCGTGAGGTCGACGGCGCCATCGTCCGTTCGGACGTGGAGCTGTCGGATGCGCAAGGTGTGGCCCTGCGTCTCGAGGGCTACAGCTGCACCGTCAGCCCAAGCCTCGACAAGGCGTTCCAAGAAGGCTCCGCCGCGTTGGCTGCCACCAGCAGCTAAGCGCCCAAGCCCAACGAAGAAGGCGCACGTTGTCGTCCATGCAGCCATTGTCCATTGCCATCGTGGGCGTCGCCGGGAGGTTTCCCGGCGCGGCGGACGAACGTGCGCTCTACAACAACGTGCGCGCGCGCATCTCGGCGTCGAAGCCGGTGCCCGCGCATCGTTGGCCCGCGCCGGCCAGTGACATGTTCGACCCCAGTGGGTCCGTGGACCATGCCCGGGGGCAGCGTGCATGCCTGCTCGACGACTTCGAGCTCGACCAGACGGGCCTCGCGCTCCCCGCGGAGTTCTTGTCGCAGCTCAGCCTGCTTCACAAGGTCACGCTCGATGTGGGGGCCCGGGCTCTTCGCAACGCGGGCCTCCGAGAGGTCGACCGCGCGCGCATCGGCGTGATCCTGGCCAACATTGCGCTGCCCACGGACGGCGCGTCCAAGCTCGCCGAGGAGCTGTTCTTTGGGCCCCTCGACGCCGAGAACCTCGGCGACAAAGCACCCTTGCGGCGCGCACAGCCCATCGAGCGCTACCCAAGCGCGTTGCCCGTGGGCCTGCTGGCCACTGCGCTCGGGCTTGGCGGCGGCACTTACACCTTGGATGCCGCCTGCGCGTCGTCGCTCTATGCCCTGTACTTGGCATGCCAAGAGCTCTCGTCGGGCCGCATGGATGCCGTCATTGCCGGGGGTGTGTCGGTGCCGCAGGCGCTGTACACGCAGGTCGGATTCACGCAGCTGACGGCGCTGTCGCCCAGCGGCGTCTGCGCGCCCTTCGATACCCGGGCCGATGGCCTTGTGGTGGGCGAGGGCGCTGGCATGTTCGTGCTGCGTCGGCTTTCTGACGCGGAGGCGGCCGGCGAGCGCATCCTTGGCGTCATTCGCGGCGTGGGGCTCTCCAACGACGTGGGCGGCAGCTTGCTGTCTCCGGACACCGAGGGGCAGCTCCGGGCCACCGCCAAGGCCTACGCCCAGGCCGGTTGGTCCCCGAGTGATGTGGACCTCATCGAGTGCCACGGCACCGGGACCCCCCGCGGCGACGCCGTCGAGCTCGAGAGCTTGCGCAGTCTGTTCCAGGGGGCCGAGCGCACGGGCTGCGTCATCGGATCCGTCAAGAGCAACGTGGGGCACCTGCTCACGGCGGCGGGTGCCGCGGGCCTCTGCAAGGTGTTGGCAGCGCTCGAACACCACGAGCTCCCCCCGCAGGCCAACTTCGCCCAGGCCTCGGCGAGCCCGGGCGTGGCCAACGGTCCGTTTCGGGTACTCGAAGCGCCGGAGCCCTGGGCTGCGCCCGCATCGGGCAAACCCCGGCGGGCCGCTGTTTCTGGCTTCGGTTTTGGTGGCATCAACGCGCACCTGCTGGTCGAAGAGTACACGAGCGCATCGGCCGCGCCGCCCGTGGGCAACCACGTGCAGCGCGAGCCATTGCAGATCGCCATCGTGGGCATGGGCGCCCATGTGGGCTCCAAGACGAACCTCACGAGCGTGCAGCATGCACTCTTTCGTGGGGAGCCCGAGCGCAGCGATCGCCCGAAAGACCGCTGGGGCAACGTGCCGTCGGACCCGATGCTCGGCGCCTGGATCGGCAGCTACGACATGCCCCTCGGGCGCTTCCGTATCCCGCCCAAAGAGATGGCCGAGCTTCTGCCGCAGCAGCTCCTGATGCTGAAGGTGGCCGCCGAGGCCTGGGACGACGTGCGTAGTCACACCGGCAAGAGCAGCGGTGCAAACCCGCGCGCCGGCGCGGTGGTGGGCCTGGGGCTCGATCTCGAGACGACGAACTTTCATCTTCGGTGGCTCGTGCCCGCGCGCATTCGCGCTTACGCAAAGGCCCAGGGGCTCGTGCTCACCGAGGCCGAGGTGCAGGCCATGCACGATGGCCTGTGCGCGGCCATTGGCCCCGGGCTCGATGCCACGCGCACCATGGGCGCCCTGGGGGGCATCGTGACCAGCCGCTTGGCGCGGGAGTTCCAGCTCGGCGGGCCCAGCTTCGGCGTCTCGGGCGAAGAGGCCTCGGGGCTCCGCGCGCTCGAGGTGGCGGCGCGGCTTCTGCAAGATGGCCAGGCCGACCTCATGCTCGTGGGGGCCGTGGACCTGGCCGGCGACGTGCGGCAGGCGTTGGCCACCGATGCGCTCCGGCGTTGGTCGCGCACGGGCACGCACGCGCCCTTCGACGAGCGGGCCGATGGTCCGGTGCTGGCCGAGGGCGCCGTGGCCCTGGTGCTCAAGCGTCTGCCCGATGCGCTCCGCGATGGCGATCGCGTGTACGCCGTGTTGCAAGGCTTGGGCGCCGCTGGTGGTGCAGCCCTGCAAGAGTCCGAGAGCCGACAAGAGACGTACCTGCGGGCCGTGCAAGCCGCGCAGGCCGAAGCCCAGGTTGCGCCTGCGGATGTCTCGCTGCTGGTGGGGCACGGCAGCGGCGATCCGGTGCAAGATGCCTGCGAGCTCCGAGCCCTCTGCCTGGGGCTGCCGGCGGCCGACGAGCCGCGCTGCGCGCTCGCCGCGGCGTCTTCGGTGTTGGGGCACGCAGGTGCGGCATCGGGGCTCTGCAACGTGGTGCTGGCGGCGCTCTGTCTGTCCGAGTCCTTGTTGCCGCCCACGCCCGGGTACACCAAGGCCCTGGAGCCCGAGCGGCTCGCCGCCGCAGGTTTGCACGTTCTCCGTGATGCCCGTGCGTGGTTGCGCGATCGCGCTCGCGGCCCGCGGCGCGCCGGGGTCTCGTCCATGGGCATCGACGGCTCCGTGGTGCATGCGCTGCTCGAGTCGGCGAGCGATACCGCGCCCGCAAGTGTGGCTGCGTCACCGCGGCCCTTGGGGCCAAGGCCCTGCGCGCTCTTCTTGTGCCGCGGCGACAACGCCGTGCTCGAGACCATGCTCGCCTCGCACTCCGGGGACATCGAGTCTTTGGCGGCGCGGTTCTACCGGCAGCAGCGGGGCGCAGCGGGCCCCGTCACCCGCGCCATTGTTGCCGGCGATCTGGCCGAGCTTCGCGCCGAACTTTCGCGCGTGGTGCCTGTCGCAACGCCCATGCCGGGCGCCTTGGCCTTCGTGTTCCCCGGCTCCGGCACGCACTACGTGGGCATGGGCGCAGATCTCGGGGCAGTGTTCCCCTCTGTCTACCGCGCGCTCGACGGAGAGGTGCAACACCTGGCCGGGCACCTCATGCCGGGTTGGGTCGGGCCGTACCGTGCACGCTGGGATGGTGATTGGGCCGAAGACGCGCGACAGCGCCTGGCGTCGGCGCCCGAGCGCATGATCCTTGGGCAGGTGGCCCACGGCATCGCCGTGTCCGACGTCGTGCGCTCGTTTGGGGTCTCGCCCACGGCGTATCTTGGCTACAGCCTCGGCGAATCTGCCGGGCTCTTTGCGTCGCGCACCTGGCGTGATCGCGACGTGATGTTCCAGCGCACGCTACACTCTACGCTGTTCACCACGGAGCTGTGTGGCCCCTGCACCGTGGTGCAAGAGGCCTGGGGCAAGGGCGCAGAGTGGCGTGTCGCGCTTGTGTACCGCACGGCGCAAGTCGTTCGCGAGAGCCTGGTGGGCACCGCGAGCCTGCTCATCGTCAATACCCACGAAGAGTGTGTCGTGGGCGGCAAGGCCGAAGACGTCGCGGCCACCCTCGCGCGGCTCGACTGCGCATCCATCGACATCGAGGGTGTGCCCACGGTGCACCTGCCGGTCATGAAGCCCGTGGCGCCGGCCTATCGCGCGCTGCACGTGTTGCCGTGTACGCCGCCTGCAGGCGTGACCTTCTACAGCGGCGCCTGGGCGCGCACCTACGTGCCCACCCCCGACGACGCGGCGGAGTCCATCGTCACCAACGCGCTTGCGGGTTTCGATTTCACCAAGACCGTGCTGGGCGCCTACGACGCCGGTGTTCGCGTCTTCGTCGAGCTTGGACCGCAGAACTCCTGCACGCGGATGATCAGCCGCATCTTGGCCGGCCGCCCGCACCTGGCCGTCAGCGCGTGCCACCGCGACCAGCCGGGCCTTCGCGCCGTGCTCGCATGCATCGGCAAGTTGGCCGAGGCGGGTATCGCCGTGGACCTTGGGGTCTTGTACGCCGAGGGGCAGGGCATCGATCTCGAGACCAAACCCGCCCCGCGCACGCTCGCGTTGCCGGTGGGGCCCGCCCGCCCGCTGCCGCCGCGGCTACCCATGCGCGTCAACAGCCCGCCCTTGGGCAGCGATCTCGCGCCGCCGCCCAAGGTCCCCACGCCTGCGCCTGCTCCCGTTCGCCCCGCCACCCGCCCTGTGACCGCACCCCCGCGGCCCATCGACGCTCGCCCCGAGACCGCCATGTCATCTGTCATCACCAAACACGAGCCCCAGGTCGCAGCGCCGAGCACCGCGGCTCTCACCGCGTCGACCTCGGCCCCCCTCGCCACCGCGCCCATGCACGGCGCGCTCGCCACCGCCGCAGCGCACGAGGCGTTCCTTCGACTCTCCGCGAGCAGCATCACCCTGCAGACCGAAGCCCTGCTCGAGCAGCAACGGCTCTTGGCGCAGCTCATGAGCCAGGGCGACGTGGCCATGATGCCCGAGGTCGTGCCCGCGCCTGTTGCGCCTGCACCTGTTGCGCCGGCGCCCGTGTCCCTGGCCCCGGTGGTCGAGCCTACCCCGCACGCTGAGGTGCCGGCTTTCGACTACGCCATGTGCATGGAGTTCGCCATCGGCAGTATCGGCAAGATGCTCGGACCCGAGTTCGCCGTCGTCGATACGCACCCGACGCGCGTTCGTCTGCCCGACGAACCGCTCATGCTCTGTCACCGCATCATGAGCGTCGAGGGCCAGAAGGGCGTCCTTGGGCCAGGTCGCTGCGTCACCGAACACGACGTGGTGCCCGGCGCCTGGTACCTCGACGCGGGGCGCACTCCGGTCTGCATCAGCGTCGAGGCCGGGCAGGCCGATCTCTTCTTGTCGGCGTATCTGGGCATCGATTTCGAGACCAAAGGCGAGCGCGTGTATCGCCTGCTCGACGCCAAGATCGTGTTCCATCGCGGCTTGCCCGTGGTGGGCGAGACCATCCGCTACGACATTCGCATCGACCGCTTCATCCGACAGGGCGACACCTGGCTCTTCTTCTTCCGCTTCGACGGCACCATCCAAGGGCAGCCGTTCATCACCATGTACGACGGCTGCGCGGGCTTCTTCAGCAACGAGCAGCTCTCGACCGGGCGTGGTGTAGTGGGCGAGCCGGGCGTCGAGGCCGGACCCCGGCGCAAGCTCTCGTCGGGGCAAGAGGGCGAGCCCTTTGCTCCGCTGCTTCCCCGGGCCCAAGAGGCCCTTGGTGCCGATTGCCTC
>JBIKNA010000487.1:0-5439 GCA_044358965.1 Polyangiaceae bacterium | reverse complement strand
CGCGAGACGCTGCCGCGTAGGGATCGCGTTGCGCGGCCAGGGGAGGGGACGAGGCAAACGTTGGCGCTGCAGATACGCGTTGTGCTGGCGCTGCGGCTGCCGCCTGGGCTGCGGCCACCTGGGCCAAGGCTGCATCGACGTGGGCACGCGCTGCTTTTTGGTCGGAGAGTGGCACCGTGCCACCAAAGTGCGGGCTCTGTTGCGCCGTGACGACCGGAGGGCTCGCCGCGGCAATCCCGTTGGTTGGCTGCGGCGCAGGGGCGGCTTGTGGGGCCGCGGTGATGACCGGAGCTGCGTCGGCGGGAGGGGCGAGCACTGGGGCGGGGGCCGGCGCTGGCGGCGGCGCGCTGGCGGCGGTGGCCGCACGTTGCGGCGGCTCCGATGGAGTGCCTGCGATGACTTGCGAGTGCGCCTCGATGGACACCACGGGCTGCGGCAGCAGCGCCGGCGCTTCGCCGTCTGACTCCCATGAGGGCCTGAACGACGTTGCGAGTTGCTCCGCTTCGTCTTGCGACAGGTTGTCGCCCTTGGGCAGGCCCTCGCTCACGCTCGCCTCACGAATGGCATCACTTTCGAGGAGCTTACACCACGATCCGGCCTAGGGGCGAGCTGGGGCGGAGCGGCGTGGGGCGGATTATGCAAGGGACAAAGGGCTGCAGTTATAGATGCTTATTGCCCGAACTCGGCCTTGAGCCGGTCGTCCCAATCGTCGGCCACGTTGGCGACGGTGGCCAAGAGGTCTTCGAACTCTTCGTAGTCGAGCCCCGAAAGCCTGCGCAGCGCGCGGGTAAAGACTTCGTCACGTTGGCCGTCGATGGCAAACGCGGCGTCGCTCGTGGTGAGGAACGACAGCTCGAGGAGGCGCCGGTAGAACGCCTCGCGGCCCGTGAGCGGGACGGGCATGACCGGCGCCAAAAAGAGCAGCACGCCGTGGTCTTCGAGGACGTTGATGCCCACGCTGGCGGAGCCCTTGCGCACTTGGGTGTAGCCGGCCTCGTCGAGAGGGTCTGCCTTGGCGCCGGAGCGCTCGGCGTACTTGGCCAGGTAGGCGTTGACCATGCTTCGAGCGCCGTCGAAGACTTGCCCAGTGACACGATCGGCGTAGACGGGTTTTGTGGTTTCGCTCACGTTCGTTACCTCGGCCGGTTGTCATGATAATGCAGAATCGTGGCCGCGAGGCATGCTTCATTTTCGTGGATTCTGACGCTGCTCGTCGCCCTCGTTGCGGCGTGCGCCTCCTCATCGCACGGCACGACAGATGCTGGAGGCACCGACGTGGCCTCCCAGGCCGGCCAGCTCATGTCCCTGCCGGCCCTCAGCGACCGCGCGCAGGCCCTGAGCGTCGCCCAGGGCGTCGAGATGCTGGCCGTGCGCGAGGGCGCAGGCGCCCGGGCCGTCGCGCTGCACCTGCAGGCCGCCGCCCTGCTCGAACGGGTGTTTCGCACCTTTCATCGAGAACAAGACGGCAAAGAAGCCCTCGAGGTGTACCGCTCGGCGCAGGCCAACCTTGCGTTGCCGGGCGCGTGCACCGCCGCGCTCCGCCGGGCTTTCTTGAGTGGAGAACTCGCGCGCGACGCCAGCCGCACCTATGCGGAGCTCTATCGCGTTCAGCGCCGATCTTCTGGCGCTGACGCCGGCGCCCCGGGCTGCGGTCAGGTCGCCTCGGCCCTCGAGCGACTCCAAGCGTTTCGTCCGCCGCCTGCGGTGCTCGAAGCCATCGACGACGGTCTACTGGGCGAAGGAGATTTGTCCCTCGTCGACGCATCGACGGCCCGCGTGCGCGTGGCCCCACGGCTCCTGCGGGTCGAGCACTGGTCCCAAGAAGACAGCGCACGTGTGGTCATCGTGCTGGATCGCCCGGCGTCGTTCCGGGTGCTCGACGAACCTCCCAGTGCCCAAAGTGGTCCGCGCACAGTGGTCGAGCTCGATGGCGCCGAGCCCCGCGGTCCCGGGCAGATCCCCCTCAAAGGAATCGTTCGCGGCGTTCGCGTCGAGGCCACGAGCACGGGCAGCCGCGTCGCGCTCGACCTGGGCGGCCCGTGTTACCGCAAGGTGTTCCACCTGGTGGAGCCGTACCGCGTGGTCATCGACATCGCCAAGAACCCTCCGGGGATGCTCGCCAAAGGCAAGCGTTCGGTGGCGCGCGTGGTGCTCGACCCGGGGCATGGCGGCACGGACCCCGGCGCCATCGGTCCTGCGGGCAGTCGCGAGAAAGACACAACGCTCGACATCGCCCACCGCGTCGCGCCCATGTTGGCCAAACAGGGCCTCGAGGTCGCGCTCACCCGCGATGGCGACGTGTTTGTGAGCCTCGAAGAGCGTACGGCCCGGGCCAACTCGTTTGGCGCCGACCTGTTCGTCTCCATCCATTGCAACGCTGCCGAGAACCACAGCCGCAAGGGCATCGAGACTTACGTGCTCGACACCACCATGACGGATTTGGCGGCCCGAGTTGCCGCCCGCGAGAACGCCACCACCACGGCGGCCACACAAGAGCTGTCGGGAATTCTGGCCAACATGCGCATCGCCGACCAGGCCACCCGGTCCACGCGCATGGCCGAGTTGCTACAGAAGGCCGCCATGGCCGGCATTCGCGGCAAGTACCCCGACGCCGTCGACGGTGGCGTGCACACCGCCGGCTTCTACGTGCTCGTGGGCGCGCGCATGCCCGCGGTCCTGTTCGAGACGAGCTACATCTCGCATCCCGTCGAGGAGCAGCGCCTGGTGTCTGACGACTACCGAGGACGCCTGGCGGACGCCATCGTCAACGCCATCAAGGCCTACCGCGAGGGCCGGTAGACCTCCAACGATTCTGCCCGTGCACACTGCACACCCCCCCGGGGGCACCGCGCGGCATCATCACCGAGCGTGATCGAACGTTCACGCCCCGCGACTTCGTTAGTCGCGCATGTGCTTGCGGATCTTGCCCAGCGCTTGCTCTTGAAGCTGCCGAATGCGCTCTCGGGACAGGTTGTACTTGTCGCCGATCTCTTTGAGCGTGAGCTCGTCTTCGTCGTCGAGCCCGAAGCGCCAGCGGATGATCCGCGACTCGATGGGGGTGAGGTGCGTGAGCAGACGCCGGACCTCTTCGGACCAGTTCTGGTTCACCAAGGTTTCGTGCGGCGACACACTGCTCTCGTCCTGCAAGAAGTCGATGAACTTGCGGCCGTCTTCGTCGCCCACCGGGCGGTCGAGGGAGAACGGCGTCTCGGTCCAGGCGCCCTTCACCTTGTCGAGCTTCTCTTGGGGGATGCCCGTCTCACGCTCGAGTTCGTCGAGCGTCGGGTCGCGGCCTGTGCGCGCAATGACGGCCTGCGTGGCGCGCTGCACCCGGTTGTGGGTGTCGAGCATGTGCACCGGGATGCGCACGGCGCGGCCCTTGTCTGCCAACGCGCGGCTGATGGCGTGCCGAATCCACCACGATGCGTACGTGGAGAAGCGGTACCCGCGCGTGTGGTCGAAGCGCTCGACGGCTTTCATGAGGCCGATGTTGCCCTCTTGAATGAGGTCGATGAGCGGAAGTCGCCCGCGGTTGTAGCGTCGCGCGATGGACACCACCAAGCGCAGGTTGGCTTTGACGAACTTGTTCTTGACCCGTTTGGCTTGCACCGAAGCGCGTGTGATGTCGCTGAGGCAACGCGTGTAGGCCGGGGTCCGTTCGATGCGCTTGGAGGTCAGCGAGGTCAGGGTCACGCCCGAGTCCGGCGCCGATGCTCCCTCACGAGGGCCGTCTGCGGCCTCGCGCACGGCCTCTTCGGCGTGCAGGATCCACAAGCGGTCGCTGTCGGCCAGGCGAATGGCGCGGGCCAACGATTCGCAGGTGGACTTGTACTTCTTCTCGGCCTCTTTGCTTGGCTTCTTCTTGCCAAAGCTGGCGAGCTGCTTATGGAGCTCGGCGATCTGCGGGACCTCGATGGCTTCTTCGCCGGTGGGCAGATCGCGCTCGAGCGCTGCCAAGGCCAGCGTCGCGCTCTCGGGGTAGCTCAGGATGGCCATCCAATGGTTGATCTCGGCCTGCTCGACCTCGACGGCGGTCTCGAGCTCTTCTTCGGAGCCCATGACCGAGTGTGTAGCCATCTCGCGGAAGTACCGCGCCAGCATGGAGTCGCCAGAGGCTTCGTCGTGATCGCGGACCTTCTTCGGGGGCGCATCGCCCTCTTCGGTGTCGGCGAAGTCGATGACCTCTTCTTCGACCTCTTCTTCGACGACGGCGGCCACCTCGACCTCGGCACCGGGGGTGTCGAGAGACTGCGGCGCCTCGTCGAGCTCCAGCTCGTCGTCGACCTCGGGAAGCGCGGGCGGCGGGGCGGAGTCTGCGGGGGCGCGACCCTTGGCTGTCGCTGCGGGCGCACTCTTGGTGCTGCGGCCCTTGGGCGCGACGCTTGGTTTCTTGCTCAAGGACTCGTCCTTCTTGGATCGGGCGCGGGGCATCGTGGGAGGAGTGGGAGGAGTGGGTGGAGTCTGCGAGCGGGTCCGGACCAGTCTGGAATGCGACTTTGCTTCGGCGGGGACGACGGCTTGGGAGCGAAGTGAAGACGAGGTGGTCATGACGGTCCGATGGCAAAGGGTTGAGCAAGGAGGGCCGGACCGGAAAACCGGAGGCCCACATTTGACAAAACGTGACTTTGCGTCAGACCGAGGGGTGCAGAATGCAACGACTTGCGGGGGGCCGGGGGCCTCATCGCAAAGTCGTATGCGGCCGCACAGCGTCTCACGGATTCGCTCCCGTTGAAACGGAGGCGATCACGGGTACCCTTTTGGATGCTGATGTGAGTCGGGGTGTGTGGGTGGGGGCGCACGGGTCTGGTATTGGGGGTTGGCGCCAAGCTGGCGCAGTCAACGGATTTTTCCTGCAACATCCGTTCCTGTTGAAATCCGCCACTCGGGGCTGCGTTGGGTTGCCAAGGGGGCAGGTGGCACCGGTGCCGGCGGCGAGGGCTGCGTCGCGCGTGGATTCGCGCTAATTCTCGCGCCGTGCTTCGGCCCGGACAGGTCTACGTGCGAGCGATGCGGGCGGTTCGCCAAAACGGAGCGCTGGGGCTCGCGTTTGTGCTTGGCTCCGGGCTCCACGCTGCGGGGCACGCCGGCGTCGCGCTGCTGGCCGGTCACGTCACCCGCCTGCTTGCCCAAGGCGGCACAGTGGTCGCTGCAGGATCCACCACGCAGCTGCTGCGATTTCCCGCAGCAACGAGCGCGTTGCTTGCGGTTTCGTTGCTTGCGCTGGGCGCACGGGCGGCGGGCGGTGCCCTGTCGTCCTACGCCCTGACGCGCATCTGCTCGGAGATGGGGGCGCAGCTGCGCCTCGATCTGCTGCGGGGCCTGCTGGGTGTTCAAGAAGTGCGCGCTCCGCGACATGCCGATCATGGAGTGCCGCTCACCAGCCTGCCGGCGGCACAACTTGCGGCCCTCACCCTCCATGTGCGCACGTTCGAAGACGCC
>JBIKNA010000112.1:0-17797 GCA_044358965.1 Polyangiaceae bacterium | reverse complement strand
GTGCGTCAGAATCACCCCGTCGATCATCTTGGGCGCCACGCCCTGGGCGTTGAGGTACTCCGTGGCATCGGTGGGCGGGTCCACCAGCAAGGCGCGCCCCCCCATCCACAACAAGAATCCCGTGGTTTTGCCCCGCGGGTCGAAGCCGTGGCTGGCGCCCAGCACCGTCACCCCAAACACCGGCGGCTGAAACGGCACATCGGAAATGCTCCGGGCGCTTTGGTCGCGTGGCGGCAAGCTGATGTCCCGGGGGATCTGCGCAACCACGTTGCCGCGGTCGAACACGACGTGCTTCTCGCCCTGGCTTTCGATGCGCACGTGTTCGTTGACGACGACAACGCCCTCTTGGGCGTGGACGAACTCCACCAGATCATCGACCTCGAGGCGCTGCCGCCCGGGCACGGACCGAAAGTATTCGCTCTCGCGATGGAAGTCCGGCCGCGCATCGGCCGGGACCCCGGGGGCGAACTCCCGAGGGTGCGGCGGGAGTTTGGGCCCGAACAGCGTCTCTTGAAAGATGGACCGGACGCGCGCCTCGACGTCCATCGAGGCCACGCAGATGCGGGCCCGACGCTTGAGCAGGAAGAAGTTGTAGTACGCAGGAAACTCGAACTCCGCGGCGGAAAGGCCGCGGCGGCGGTCGAAGAGCTGGTCAGGCAGCACGTACATGACCGGCACGTCGAGGGACAGCGCCATGACGTCTTTGACGCTCTCCGGCGGCAAACCAAACTGCACGGGCCCCGCAGTGGTGGGCACATAGTAGCCCCCGCGGGGCAGCTCTCGCGCTTGGCCTCGTGCCGTCGGCGGAATGGTATCGGTGCTCACAGTGCGGGAGCATACGCGGTTTTGCGTCCGGGGTCCGGCCGCAAACCGTCAGCCCGGGCCGCAAGCCGCGAAGCGCACCGTGCGCCCGGGGCGCGCGCATTTGCCAACGCGTGGGCGCGCCACCCAAGGGGCAATGGCCATGCTGCGCCGCGCGCGGCCGCCCACTGCCGCGGGCCTTACTTGGCGATCTGCGGGTGCAGGTTGGCTTTGGTTTTGGTGGAGGGCGCGGCGTTGGGCCGCAGGTACCCCGCCAGGTACAGAGCAGCGTGCACCGTGGACCAGCTCTGGAAGTGCTTGAAGGTGGCCAGCCACTGGAGCACCTTGGGCCCCTGGCGCATGGGCCGGAGGCCGCACGCTGCCGCGTGGTCTTGGACGTGCTGGAAGGCCGCCGCAAGCTTGCGCTGCACGGCGATGGGCGACGAACGCTCCCGCGCGATGCGCGACGCAGCCTTGCCCAGCCGGGCGCGCTCTTCGGGCTTGTGCAAGAGTTCGATGACCTTCTCGGCGTAGGCCCGATCGGCATCGGCATGCCCCGAGCGCGCAGCGCCCGGCGACATGAGCACGCCGTTTACGCCGTCTTTGATCTGGGAGCTTGCGCCCATGCCGTCGGCAAAGGCCACGGTGGGTGTGCCGCACCAAAGGGCTTCGCCCAAGACGTTGCCGAAGGTTTCGCTGAGCGAGACGTGGGTGAAGAGGTCCGCGTGGGCGTAGTAGTCCGCCATGTGCGTGAAGGAGACCTCTCCGGGGAAGTGCACGCGGTCGGCAACCCCCTCTTGCTCGGCCAAGCGCTTGAGGTAGCGCGTGTCGGGCCCCTCGCCCAGCAGCGTGAGCGTGGCCGTGGGTTCGGCCTTGGCGATGTATCGCGCGAAGATGCGCACCAAGCGGTCTTGCCCCTTCTCGCGCGTGTGGCGTCCGGCGCAGAGCAGCCGCGGCCCATGGGCAGCCGTGGGCGCAGAAAGATACGGGTCCTCGCCGATGGGCTTGTCGAAGACTTCGGGCTGCACCGTGCGGGGGATCACGTGGATAGGCACGGTGACGCCCCGCTCCCGCCAGTAGTCGCGCAACCCCTCGCTCAGCACCATCAGGCCATCGGTCTGGTTGTACAGAGCCGCGCAGGCTCGCTCTTGGGGGCCCCCCAAGGTCAGGCGCAGCATCGAGTGAACGGCCTCGATGTTCGAGAGCTTCTCGGGCAGGAGCACCTCGTAGGCCGCCTGAAGGTGCGTGGTGTTCACGCACAAGAGGGGGATCCCCTTCATTTTGCGGAGCCAGATGCCGAACTCGAGGAAAAACGTGGTGACCGGGGCATAGAGCAGGTCGAAATCGAAGCGCTCTGCATCCCACACCCATGCCTCGCTGGGCACGGGCATGTGAACACCTGGATAGGTCTTTAGGGGGATGCTCGGAATGGCGATGGACCCGGGAGCGATGTCGCCGGGGCTGGCATCCGGATCATGCGGGCCGATGACTGTGACTTGGTGACCACACTGACGCAATTGTTGATACAGGAGCCGTGTCTGAAATGCGGCACCATTGGCGTACGGAATCCTGATGAAATCGCTGAGGATCCCGATCTTGAGGGGACGCCCCTTGCGCGCCGACAGGGCGGCAAACGGGCTCTCGTCCGTGGGCTGCTCGGGCTCGGAAACACGGGAAAAACCGCTCCGCGGCAGGCTTCGGACGGAACCGTGCGCATACGCGGCACGGAGTCGGCTAACCTCTTGGGAAGTGCCGTGAACGTCCTGGACGTGACCGAATTCTATTCCGAAAGGGGTGGCGGGGTTCGAAGCCATCTCTCGCTCAAGAGTCACAATCTGTGCCAACTCGGGCACGGGCATGTGGTGGTGGCGCCGGGTGGCGACAATGTAGGTGCGATAGCACGTGTTCCCGAGGGCGCACGCGTGTACCGCATCGGCGGCCCACGCATGCCCTACGACGCCACGTACCACTTCCTTCTCCGAATCGACAAAATTCGGGCAATTGTGGCCGCCGAGCACCCCGACGTCCTCGAGATCCATTCGCCGTACATGGCCGCGCTGGGTTGCCTTGCCGCCCGCCGCGGCACCTTCGGCATCAGGACCATGCAGTGGCACTCGGACTTCATCGATACGTACCGCGCCACGCTCGAGCGGGCGGTCCGCGTGGGCCCCTTGGGCCAGCGCGCCCTGGGCGCCGCTGCGGGGGGCCTGTGGAGCTGGGTGCGGTACCTGGCCGAGCAGTGCAGCGCTGTTCTGGTGGCTTCCCGCACGCAGCGCGACAAGCTCGTTGGGCACGGCATTCCTGGGGTACGCCTGCTCCCTTTTGGAATCGAACGCGACGTCTTCAGCCCCAAGCGGCGCTCCGACGACGAGCGTAAGGCCCGCCTGCGGGGACAAGACGGTCCCCTCTTCGTGGCCATTGGGCGCTTCGCCATCGAGAAGCAGTGGGACGTTGTGCTCGATGCGTTCTTCGCGCATCGCAAGCGTCATCCGGGCGTGTTGGTTTTGTTCGGCGATGGGCCCGAGCGCGCACGCATGGAGCAGCGCTGCGCCGGCCGGACAGACGTCTTCTTCGAAGGCTTCGTCAAAGACCGCGAGGCGCTCGCCCGCGCCCTTGCCAGCGGTGACTTCCTGCTGCACGGCTGCGCCCACGAGACCTTTGGCCTGTCCATTGCCGAAGCCCTGGCCTCGGGTCTACCCGTGGTCGTTCCAGACCAAGGCGGCGCCTCCGAACTCGGCGATCCGCGCGCTGCGGAGACCTACGCCTCCGGTGACCCGGTCGCCTGCGCCGCTGCCATTGGCCGGATCATCGTCCGCCCGCAAGACACCTTGCGGCAAGGCGTCCACGCCGTGGCCCAAGAGATCCCGAGCGTACAAGAGCAGTTCCAAGCCCAGATCGAACTCTACCGAGAGCTCTTGGGCCGCGGCGCCGTGATGTCTGCCGGACGCACGTAGAGCGGAACGATGGCCGCAGCATCGGGCAAGTCCGACAGCGCGCCCGCCGCCGTGGCGTGCGCAGCGGCCAGGGCGGCGACTCGCGTGGCGCGAGGTCGGTCGAAGGGCGCGGCGGCATCGACTTCGATGGTCCACCCTTCGAGGCGCAGCCCCTCGGCCACGGGCCCAGAACACACGATGTGCCGCTCTGGCACCAGCGGCGACAGCACATCCACAAGACCTGCACGCGACACCACGCAAGGCGCAAGCAGGCAGGCCGAGCCCTGCCGACACTGCACATAGAGTTCGTCACGACCGGCATCGAGCAGCGTGAGTCGAGCCCCGGCAAAGCGCCCGGGGCCCGGGTCCAGGCAGTCGAGGGACGACACCCCCGTCAGCGGGCGTCCGGTGGCGAGAGCCAACCCCTTGAACGTGGACAGACCAATGCGCGCGCCGGTGAACGAGCCCGGACCGAGACCGGCAGCAAAGAGGTCCACCGATGAGGGCGTCCACCCGTTCGCTTCGAGCAGCTGCTGCAGCTCGGGCACCAGCAGCTCCGCGAGCTGTCGACCGGGCCGCAGCTCACGCGCGGCACACAACGGGACCTGTTGCGCGGTGTCCCACAGGGCGAAGGATAGGTAGTCCCCGGACGACGACTCGACGGCCAAGACGCGCATAGGACTCCTGGCGCCCTAGAGCTGCGCGAAGCGACCGCTACGGAACGCCGCTTCGAGCAGCTGCTCGACGCGTTGCACGAGCTCCGGTGCCCGGGGATCGCCAAGTGCGCCCAAGGCTGCTTTGATCTCGTTGAGCGCCTTGAGCTGGCTGAAGAGCTGCACGTCCGAGAGTGCCCCGGCGCCCGTGAGCACCTGCCGCACGCGCTCGATTTCCGCCGCAAGGGCTTCGATGCCGATGCCCGTGGCCCCCACGCGCCGCGCTTGGGGATTGTCGCGAAAATGTGCTTCGAGCACCGGCGTGACAATGGCATCCAGAATCGCCGCTTGGTCCTCGTTGTTCCAGATGTGCTTGAGGACGAAGAAGTCGCTGGCGTCGGCCCGCGCGCGACCATCGAGGAATGCGCTCGCCGCAAAGAGCTTCAGCAGCTTGACCACGCGGCGATCGGACAAGGTGATGCCCTCGGCGCGGATCTGGAACACGAGGCCCTTGTAAGCGCTGAAGAAGTCTTCGCCGAACTGCATGCGCTGGGAAAAAGCCCGATGCATCTCGCCGAGTTCTCGCGCGGAGGCGAACGGCTGCACCGGCGCATCGACCATGCCCATGACTTCGTTTTGGATGCCCTTGGTGAGCAAATCCTGGAAGTGATAGGCGTCCAGATTGTCGCTGCGGATACGAAGCAGGAAGCGGTCGAAGATGGCCGTCAGGGTCTCGTCGCTTGGCACCTCGTTGGAGGCACCAAAACACGACAGGAGCGGACATCGCAGCACCGAGCCGCCGCTCGTGTACTTGCGTTCGTTGAGCAAGGTGAGCAGCGCGTTGAGGATGGCCGAGTTGCTCTTGAACACCTCGTCCAAGAACACGATCTCTGCCTCGGGCAACATGCCCGCGGTGCGGCGCTCGTAGCGGCCTTCGCGGAACGCATTGATGTCGACGGGCCCGAAGATCTCGTTCGGCTCGGTGAAGCGCGTCAGCAAGTACTCGAAGTACTGGGCCTGAATGAGCTTGGCGAAGGTTCGGATGAGCGCGCTCTTGGCCGTGCCGGGCGGTCCGATGAGCACGGCGTGCTCGCCGGCCACGGTGGCGATGAGCAGCAGGCGGATGACCTCGTCTTTGCCGAGGAAGCGCGCTTCGAGGCTGCGCGCGAGCGAGGTGAGCCGCGTGGGGAGATTGCTTGCTTGGGCTTGCACGGTGGACCAAGGCGAGCCTACACGAGAGGTCCGGCCATGGCGACCCCGCAGGCGCCGCCGCGACAAGCAAGCGGCGGGTGATCTCTCGATGCCCGCCGTTTGGGTGCATGGGCCAGCGGCAGAAGCTTCGCGGCGCGCTCCTGGAGCGGCCGCCGAGGCGAAAGGTCTATTGTCGCGTTTGCATCATGGCCGCTTGGGCCTTGTTGGGCCGCTTCGCCTGGAGTTCCTGCAGCGTCCGTAGGCCATCCCAGATGTAGGCGATGTTGCCCGCCAGAAAGAGGTTCGAGCCGGCCAAGAAGAACCCGCCAAGGTGCGGCCAGCGCAGGCGGAGCAGCAACATCACCGAACCAAAGCCCACCGACGGCCAAATGGGCTGGGACATCATGACGGCGCCCAGAGCCATGCAGAGAAGCCAGACCACCGAGACCAAGATGGCCGCGACCTTGACCGTCACACCCATGTAGGCGCACGCGAGCAGAAACACGAGGCTCCCGGACAACACGGTGAAGACGACGGTGACAACCTTGCGATTGAACGGCGTCCGGAACAGCGACTCCCGGGCCCAGACCACGAAGGCCACGAAGAGCGCGATCTCCACACCCACACCGATGGCCACGGTCTCGTAGTTGTAGCCAAGACCGTGATGCGCGAGCGGCGCGGCGGTCCACATCACGCCAAGCACCGCGCTCATGAACAAGCGGGTGCGGCGTCCGGTGCTGGTGTCGAGGGCCAGCGCCGCCTCCGACCGGGCATGTTTGTCCGCGCGCTCGGCGGAGGTGACCCGTTGCGACAAGTCCGGTGGCGCGTCGTCGAACTCTGCGAGCAGTGCCGAGGCGGCTTGGGCGTCGCCACGAGACAGCAAAAAGTCGATCACCTTGGACAGCGCTCGGGCCTGCCCCTCGAGCGCCCGGGCATTGCCGGGCCACTCTGCAAGGGCCTGCGCAAAACCGAAGCGACACGCACCGTACACGGCATGCACCTTGGCCTTCTGTTCGACCTCGTCCGCCCCCGACGCCAAGGCCAGCAAGCCTTCGAGTTCGAGGAGACGCCCCATCGCTTCGTCCGTGAGCCTTCGGGATTCCCGATGCACCAAGAAGCGTTCGATGTCCTTCCGAAGGGCAATCACGCTCTCGTAGCGCTCTTGGGGATTTTTGCGCATGCAGCGCGCCGTGATGCTCTGCAACTCCTCGTCGATGTCCGCAGCAAAGCGTGGCTCGGACTCGAAGATGCTTTGCAGCACGACGCGAAAGTCGTCGAATTCGTGCGGCGCTCGCCCGGTCAAGACCTCGTACAGCACCGCCCCGAGCAAATAGACGTCCGTGCGCTCGGACAGCGCCCGCCCACCTTGCGGCGCAACCATCTCTGGCGCCATGTAACAGGGCGTCCCTGCCATCTCCGTGACGTCGAGCACCGATGGCAGCCGGCCTGACGGGTCCGCGTCGAGCGATACCGCGATTCCCCAATCCACGACGTAGACCTCGCCATGGCTGCCGATCATCACGTTCTCGGGCTTGATGTCCCGGTGCAGGATGCGCTTTTCGTGCCCCAGCGCGATGGCGTTGCACACCTGCACGAACACCCGCAGGTTGCTCTCGAGTCGGTCCCGTTGGCCCACACGCGCGCGCATGGCCTGCTCGTCCCCCATCAGCGCGGACCAGGCTTCACCCTCGATGTTCTTGAGCAGGATGGTTGGGCGTCCGTGCTCGTCCATGGTGACGTCGTAGACCGGGACGACGTTGGGATGTTCGAGGGCGCCCGTTATCCACGCCTCCCGCAGCAGCCGCAGCTGCGCCTCGTCGGACCGAATGTCCGGGCGCAGGGTCTTGACGGCCACGAAGCGCCCCATGGAGTGCTGCTTGGCCAGCCGAACGACCCCCATGCCCCCCTGCCCCAACGTACGCTCGAAGGTCAGCATGCCCTCGAGGCCGCGCGACGGCAGCTCACGCAGGGCCGCAGCGCCGCGGGAGTCATGCCGAAGCACCGGCTCGATGGTGGAGCCAGGCCGCGCCCCCCTCTGCAGCGTGGCCCGAAAGCTCTCCCAGTGCGCGTCGAGCGTGCGGCTGGTTCCTTCCGGGTCCGAGTCTTCAATGGTGGCCGCGAAACGGCGCGCGGTCTCCGCGGGGTCCTCGGCCATGGGCTTGTATGGTGCCAAAGGACAGCGACCAATGGATCAATCGTCGCTCGGGTGGGTTACCGAGCCCCAGTGTAGGTCTCTCCCCCGTGTCGCCGGGATTTTTCTATGCCACTGATTTAATTACGCATTTCTCAATTCACTGACCACTGTACACAAACGTAGGTATCGGCACGGCCCGTGCACCAAGAGGGATATCCCCGCCCTGGAGCCGCCGACCAATGTCCGAAGATCGCCACGCCATCCTGTCCGCCGCCGCAAGTCGCTCCTCTGCCGCCTGGGAGGCCCTTGGCGACGGCTACTTCCGCGGTGAACTTTGGGTGGTCACGAAGAATGCAACATACATATTTCGCGACGGTCTCTGCGTGAAGATGAATCGTCGGGACGATCGGCAGAGCACGCGACCCATCGTGGGCATGCGCTTGGTGGGCTGGTTCGTGGACGACGGGCAGAGCCGGACGCTGTCGCCCGAGTGGAAGAAACACGCGAGCGCCGTCTTGTGGACCCCATGCACCCCCAGCATCGACGGGAAGACCCAAGACCAGCAAGACGCCTTCATCCTGACCAGTGGGACCATCGACTGCCACCGCCCCGTGGGACAACGCAAGGCCATCCCCGAGGCCCCCGGGTCCGGCGTGCGCCTCACCGAGCGCGCAAGCGTGCTCGCCCCGGGTAGCCTCACACGCATCCACGTCGAGCCAGCCCGCCGCGTGGGCTAGAGGCCACGCGCACCGGGGGAGCGTGGTAGCGTCACGCCCATGCGGATGGGCACCAATTGGTCTTTCATTTTCGCTGCGTTTGCGCCCCTATTCATGGGCGCTTGTGCGGGCGAAACCCCGACGCGCCAAGGCAAGTGGGCCACCTTGCCAGCGGGGCCCGTGGTCTCCGTCGCAACACCGGCCCGCAGCGCTCCGGAAGCCCCCCGGGCCGACGGCCGTTTGCCCGCTGGTGTTGTGCCGCGCGCCTACAAGATCGCGCTCCACGTCGATCCTGACGCGGGCTCCTTCCAAGCGCTGACGGAGATCCGGCTCTCGCTGCACGAGCCGACGTCGCACGTGGTGCTCCATGCCCGGGGCCTCAACATCCAATCTGCCAAGGCCCTGGTGGCAGGAAGGACGCTGGAGGCCACACCCGTCGTTCGCCTGGCGGCCTTGGCCCGCCTGGCCGACGAGCTCGTGCTCACGTTTCCGCAACCGCTGCCGGCGGGCGAACACAACCTTGTCGTTGCAAGCAGTGCGCCCTGGGACACCGAACTGTCGGGCCTGTTCCGCGTCAGCGACGCCGGTAGAAACGCCGTGTTCAGCCAGTTCGAGGCCACCGCCGCGCGCCGGGCTTTTCCGTGTTTCGACGAGCCAGGGTTCAAAACGCCCTTCGAGCTGAGCATCCGGGCACCTCAGCGGTTTACGGTCCTGTCCAACACCAAAGAGCGCGCTCGGCGAACGGACGGGACCGACCAGATCGTCGACTTCGAGGCAACGCCGCCGTTGCCCACGTACCTGGTGGCGCTCGCGGTCGGGGAGTTCGACATCCGCGAAGCGAAGGGCCCCGGTGTCCCGCTGCGCGTCGTCAGCATGAAGGGCAAGGGTCACCTGTCGGACACGGCCCTCGAAGCCGGGCGTGCACTGACGTCGTGGTTCGAACAGTACCTCGGCGTGCCCTACGCCTTCGGCAAGCTGGACTTGGTGGCCGTGCCCAACTTTGGCGGTGGCGCCATGGAGAACGCCGGGCTCATCACCTTCCGTGAGGACGGCCTCTTGCTAGACGCAAAGAAGGCTAGCAACGGGGCGCGAAGGTACCAAGCGTCGGTCATCGCTCACGAGATCGCGCATCAGTGGTTCGGCAACCTGGTGACCGCAGCCTGGTGGGACGATCTGTGGCTCAACGAGGGATTCGCGACATTCCTCGAAGACAAGGCCACGGACAGCTTTCGCCCGGACTGGGCACTCGAAATCGAGGCCCGCCGCGCGCAGCAAGGCGTGATGGACTTGGACGCGCTGTCGTCCGCACGCGCAGTGCGACAGCCCGTGCGCTCCTCCGAAGAGGCCGGTGAAGCGTTTGATGGTCTGACGTACACCAAGGGGGCTGCGGTGCTGGCCATGCTCGAAGGCTGGCTTGGCAAGGACAACTTCCGCACGGGCCTCCAGCGCTATCTCAAGCGCCACGCCTTCGGCTCTGCCACCGCCAAAGACTTCTTCGCCGCCCTTGGGGCCAGCGCGGGCAAAGACATCGAGGTCGTGGCCAAAGGGTTTCTCGACGCACCAGGCGTCCCTGTCTTGCGCGCGGAGCTTTCGTGCAATGGCAGCAGCCACGAACTCCGCCTCCGCGCCCAGGCCTGGCACCCCATCGGGGCCCCCCGGCCCGCCACAGTGCAGCAATGGACCTTGCCCGTGTGCTTGCGCACCGGGGCAACAGATGTCCGATGCACGGAGCTGTCGAGCGGCACCCCGGTGCAGCTGCCGGGCTCCAACTGCCCCAAGTTCGTCTACGCGAACGCCGCGCAGACGGGCTACTACCGCGTGGCCATGGGTGAAGACGGCTGGCGCGCGGTGCTCGGCGCCTTGCCCGCGCTGTCGGCCCTCGAGCGCGCCGGGGTCATCAGTAACCTGTGGGCTCAGGTGCGGGCGGGCGACCTCGACGTCCGTTTCATGCTGCAGGCGCTCGCGCGTTTCGACGCCGATGACGATCACCTGGTGCTCCTCGAGCTCACGGAGGTGCTGCGGCGCATGCAGCTGACCATCGTGGCCGACGAAGACCTCGGGCTCTTCCGCCAGTATGTGCGCGCCCGCCTGGCCCACCGACGCGTCCGCCTCGACCAAGCCGTCAAGCGGCAGAACGGACAGGCCCTTGGGGCCCAGGCAGAGATCGCCCGACGCGCAACACTGGCTGCCCTCTCGGGCCTCGGGGCAGACCCGGAGGCCCAGCGCGTGTTGCTGCGCACCGCCAAGGAGTACTTGGACACCGGGGCAGCCTCGGACTTGGAGCTCTTGGGAAGCGCCATGGACGTCGCCTTCAGCAACGGCGACGCCGACACCTTCGAGATCATTCGCCGCAAGCTACAAGAAGAGACCGCTCCGGAAGCACGCACGCTTTACCTGCGGGCGCTCTCTGGCTTCGACGCCCCAGCCCTTGTCGAGCGACTCGTAGATATGCTGATCCGTGGGGAGCTCAAGCAACAAGACGCGCACACGGTCCTCCGCAGCACCCTGGGCCGCGCGGCCACCCGCGGGACCATCGAGCGGCTGGTCCGCGCGCGTTGGGACGACCTCACCAAGGCACTTCCCGGCGGCTTGGGCGCTCAACTGGTGAGTGTGGTGCGTGCGGCCTGCACCAAAGAAGCCGAACGCACCGTGACCGCCTTCATGGACATCCATGCAAAAGAGATCCCGGGCACCGAACGAAGTTACGCCGAGTACCGCGAGGCCGTTGGCCTTTGCATCTCGCTTCGGGAGCACGCAGGCCCAGGTATGGCCAAGCACCTTCGCACCCTGAAGTGACCAGGTCCGTTCTGGTTGTGCTACGAGAGTCTGCAACGAAAGGCCCCTTGGCGGAATCGGCATACGCAGGAGATTTAAAATCTCTGGCCCGTGAGGGTGTGCGGGTTCGAGTCCCGCAGGGGCTACCGGCAGTACCAGGGGCGCGACGGGCCCCAGCAAGAGCAAGGCAATGCAGCGTGTCCACGTCTCCATTCACGACATCTCCCCAGCCTTCGAGACGGAGATCCGCGCAGCGCTTGCCCTATGCCACGACCGCGGCATCAAGCCTGCGCTCCTCGTGGTTCCGAACTTCCACGGCGCTCACCCGCTGGGCGAGCACCCGGCTTTTTGCGCGTGGGTCCGCGAGCTCCAGGCCCAAGGTCACGAGATCTACCTGCACGGGTTCTTCCACCTGACGGGAGCCGGCGCAAAGGACGAGAGCTCCAGCGTCAAGAAGGCCTTTCGACAGCGCGTGGTGTCGCAGGGCGAGGCCGAGTTCGCCGGGTTGCAGCCCAGCGATGCCGAGCGCTTGCTCGACGATGGCCTTTCGGTGTTGGAGAGCGCAGGCCTCCGCCCCACAGGGTTCGTGCCGCCGGCTTGGTCCATGTCGCCCTGGCTTTTGCCCATGCTTGGGGCCCGGGGTCTGTCGTTCTGCGAGGATCACTTCTTCGTCTACGATCCCGTGAAGGCCCGGCGGCGCCCCAATGTGGTGCTCAACTACGCAAGCCGATCGCCGGCGCGGCTGTTCTCGACGGTGGCCTATTGCCGCGCAGCGGTGCATGCGACGCCGCTGCTGGGCGGCCGCGTGGCCATTCACCCCAAAGACATGCGCTTTTCGCTCCTGCGCTCGGAGACCGAGTGGCTGCTCTCGCAGGTGGCCGGGCGCATCGCAGGTACCGGCGCGGATCTGCTCAACTGACCGATTTCTGAATAGGTTACGAAACCTTTACGTTCTTGCGGGACAAGCACCCCTGGCGCGCTAGATAATTGGCATAGCCATGCGAACCCGCCTCCTGCTTCCCGCTTCACTCGTGTTGCTCGCCACAGCGCTCGCGGGCGGCTGCGGCACCGATACAGGCGTCAACAACGAAGGCCAAGATGCGGGCGGCGACGCTGCGCTCGATACGGCTGTTCCCCCGGCGCCGGACACCGGAGCGCCTCCGGGCACCGACGCTGGTGCTCCGGGCGACAGCGGCGGTCCCACCCAGGACGCCGGAGCCGACGCGGCCAAAGCGCCCCGGATCATCGTGTCCGCGGCGTCGGGGCCCGCCACCAACGAAGCCGGTGGCACCGTGACCTTCACGGTGCATCTGGAGACGGCGCCCAAGGGCGTCGTGAGCGTTCCCCTGGCCGTGTCCAAGCCCGGCGAGGCCACGCTCAGCGTCGACACGCTCTTCTTCAATCCTACGAACTTCGCAACCCCCGTCACGGTGACGGTGACCGGTCAAGACGACGCCGTGGCCGACGGAGACCAGCTCTACGCCATCGGCGTGGGACCGGCCTCGGGCTCGGGGTCCGGGTATGAAGGACTCTCGGCGCCGGCCGTCAACCTCAGGAACGAAGACGACGACAGCGCCGGGTTCTTCGTGGGCAACGTGCAAGGGCAGACCACCGAAGGCGGCGGGACCGCCACGTTTACCTTGCGCCTACGCACCCAGCCAACGGCGCCGGTCACGGTGCCTGTCGCAAGCGACAACCCCGCCGAGGGCACCACCGATGTTGCGCAGCTCGTGTTCGACAATGCCAATTGGAACCAGCCGCAGACCGTAACCGTGACTGGCGCCGACGACGCCTACGACGACGGCAACCAGGTCTACGGCGTGACCCTGGGCCCTGCGCAGAGCGCCGATGCCAGCTATCAGGGCAAAAGCGCGAGCAAGCCGCAGCTCACCAACGTGGACGACGACACGGCCGGACTCACCGTCGCCGACCTGAGCGGCACCCACACCTCCGAGCGCGCCGGTACCGTCACCTTCACCGTCAGCCTCGCCGCGCGCCCCAAACAATCGGTCACGGTCCCGCTCGCCGTCACCGACGCCTCCGAGGCGCAAGTCGCCCCGGGGCAGCTGGTATTCGACACGGACAACTGGTCCACGCCGCAGACGGTCACAGTCACGGGCAAGATGGACGCGCTGCTCGACGGCCCGCAGCCCTACAAGGTCACCCTCGGCGCGAGCACCAGCGCCGAGGCCGCTTTCGTGGGGCTCCAGGGATCCATCGATCTCATCAACGATGACGATCCCCTGAGCAACTACGTGGACTTCTCTATCAACCACGTGCTGTCCGGCGGCCAAAGCAACTCGACGGCCAATGGCGGCACCCGCAACGATCTCAACCAAGGGTCGCCGCAGTTCGTGTTCACTCCGGTAAACCCTGCGTATACCAACCTGACGTTCAACACCGGCGTCTTTACCTGCGCCAACTCTGGCTGCAAAGTGCACGCGTCGCCGGTCAGCTTCATGGCCATTCGCGAAGGCGACCAGTTCTTCAACTACGGCGTCGAGACCATCTCGAGCTTCATGGCCAACAGCATCAGCGCCCGGGCCGTGGGTACGTACTTCCCGGGCACGGGGTTCACCAAACACGACGTCCTCGGTAGCCAACACGGCCGCAGCGGCGTCAACTACGCATGCCTGCGCAAAGGCGCCTGCACCTACGATCCCCAGGTCAACAGCAACCCGCCGTTCGAAGAAGCGCTCCTCCAGGTCGACAAAGCCAAGACCATCGCCCAGGGGCTCGGGCGTTCCTATGTAGTGCGCGGCATCACGTTCATTCACGGCGAAGACGACCACTACAGCTACGGCCAGCTCTACCCAGTGGCCCGGCGCGCCGGCGGAGGCACCCTCGCCAACTACGGCGAAGCCCTCGAAGAGCTCATCGCCGACTACAACACCGACATCAAGGCCAGGACGGGCCAGGCGCAGAACATTCCGCTCTTCGTGACGCAGATGCACGGCTGGACCGGCGTGTCCAACTCACCCATCCCGGCCACATCGAGCCCCATCCCGGTGCAGCAGTACGCCGCGCACAAGCGAAACCCCAACGTCGTCGTGGTGACGCCGGGCTACATGGAGAACTACAACGACTGCCTGCACTACAATGGCGTGGGCCAGCGGCGCCTGGGCGAATACATGGCCAAGGCCTACGCCAAGTGGGTCTTCGAGGGAAAGAAGTGGGAACCGGTGGGCCCCAAGTCCATCACCCGCAACGGCACAGTCGTGACCGTCAAGTACCATGTCCCCTCACCGCCCCTCGTCATCGACACGAACATCATCAGCAACCCTGGCAGCAACGGATTCCGTTACCTGACCGGCGGCACGGCGCAGGTTGCGAGCGGCACGGCGCAGACCATCCAGAGCGTGGCCGTCACGGCGCCAGACACCATCACTATCACCCTTGCGGCGGTGCCCGTGGGTGGCAACGAGCGCCTCGAGTACGCCAACTTCCTCAACTTCCAAGGCACCGGGCGCCCCGGTTGCCCAGGTCGCACCACCGGGGTGCGCGGCAACGTGCGCGACTCGGACAACACGCCCAGCGCCGCTGGCGGCAACCCGGACTACCCGCTGTACAACTGGGGTGCGGCCTTCGAGCTCAAGGTCCCCTACCAAGACCCGTAAGCAGCCCGCCCTCGCGCACGCGACGGCGAGCGCGCCCGTGACCGGCGCGGCGCCAACGCTCCGCCGCGGCGCCTCACTGCGCGGGGGCGTTGGTCGCTGCGGGGCAAGATGAAGGCTCGATGCGGTACAGATCGAGCCAGGCGAACGTGGGCACCCGTGGACTTACGCGGTCCCTTAGCCAGCCGTTGACCGAACGAGCGCGCTGCAACGCCGCGCCCCCTCCGGGCCACCGCGCGAGGGGGAAGTCCGAGAATACCCAAGTGGCCCGCACGCCGAGTGCGGCCTCATCAACGCGGCCCTGAGTGAGCAAATACGCGGGGCCATCGCCAAGCTCGGGCCCGACGCACCACGGCGCCTTGAGTGCCACGCGACGAAACGGCCGCGACATGTAGAACGGGCACCATTCGGGCCGATCGCCCTCAAAGTAAACAAAGGCCCCCACCCGCTCGTGCTCCAAAAATTTGTAGATGCGGGTCTGCGAACGCCAATTGAGCGGATACAGCGCAAGCAAGGCCAGCGCCGCCACGTTTGCAGCATACAAACACTTGGCCCCAAGGCTGCGCCTGCGAGCGAAGAGCCACGCGCCAAGGCGTGCGGCATGGCGCGCAGGCCCGGATGCGTCGGGCAACCCTTGAGCAAACGCCGGCACCAGGGCCACCGTGGCCAGGGGCACCAAGGGGAACATGAAGCGCTCTTCTTTGTGGGCAATGGCGCTGTGCCCCACGAAGAAGACCAGGCTCGACAGTGACAGTGCGTGCCGTGGCGCCCGAACGCAGAAACAACCGAGCCCAAGCAACAGAAGAAGCGCTGTGGGCGCCGCGACATTGGCGATGGGTAGATACAGGTACGCAAAAAACGGCTCGGTACCAAACGAGGCGGCGACGCCCTGGAAGAGGTTCTGGTGCAGATACCTGTATGGCGCACAGACCCAGTGGCCGTAGCCCCAAACGTCGGCCAGGGTGCCCACCCCCACGGACAAAACGCCGCCGGTGCACCACGCCCAAAGGGCCCGGAGCCCCACCCGACGAACGAAGACCATATGCGCGAGCAACCCCACGCCAAAGAACGCGGACTGGTAGCGCATCTCGAAAGACAAACCCATGAAGATCCCAGACAGGAACACCGACGAGAGCTTGGGTTGCTCCGCGGAGGGCCCAAGCCACGGGAACACCGCGAAGAGGAACATCGAGGTCGTCAGGCTCTCGGACGAAGGACGCACTGCAAGGTACGGAATCACCGACACCATGGAGCAGACCAGCCAGTGCGCCCGGAAGGCTTCGACGGAAGCGAGCCCCTCGCCCATTCGGCGCGCTACCCGCACAAACGCGCCGAAGAAGAGCGCGGCGCTGAGCAACCGGTAGACGAGCGCGAGGGAAAAGCCCGTTGGACTGGCGAACGACAGGGCCTTGGCGATGCCCACGTAGAGCGCCGGCTGGAGCCATGGGCGCATCTCCGCGCGATGCTCCCAGGGCAGCTCTGCGAGCTGCGTACGCCCGAGTTTGTAGCCAGCGAACTCGAGCACCTGGAAGTGCTCGTCCGGATGAAAGTACCCGTAGCTGCCTACGGCGGTGACAAGCAACAGCAGCGCGAGCGTGGCGAGAGCGCGCCGCGGCGGGCCCTTACCGAGTTCGCCCCACCCGAGAACATTCACGGATGGTCGGCTTCGGCCCGGAGCGCCCGGCCCTTGAGCAAGATATGGAGCAAGCTGGGCACGACGAACAGCGCGCCAAAGATGCACGCGATCTCACCCGCCATGGCCAGGACCCCAAAGGACTGGAGCGCCTGGAAATCGTTGAAGATGAGTGAGCTGTAGCCCACGACAGTGGTGTAGCTACACAGCGCTACGGCGCCGCCGGTGCGTCGCACGGCCTGCGAGACATCCCCCTTGAGGATGCGCGTTCGATCGAACACGTTGAAGGGGTACTCGCAGCCGATGCCGAAGGTAATCGGCAGCGCGATGAAGTTGACGTAGTGCAAGCGACCATCGGTGATGGCCGCGCCGCCAATCATGCACGCGACCCCCATGAGCAGCGAGAGCAGCACCACGAAGGCACCACGCTTGCTGCGCGTCGACAGGAGCACCACCAGGGTGACCATGCCGAAAGAGACCAGCGAAGCGAGCGGGCCATCGCGCCGCATGCTCTTGAGCATCTCGGCGTAGATGGTGCTGTGGCTCGCCGTCTGTACGGTTGTGCCGTTGGGCAGCTTCACGTTGTCGGACGTGGCGGCGATGCGCAACGCCGTGTGACCGTCGGACAGTGAGAAGTCCTTGAACTTGATGTACGTGACCGTGCCAACTCGTCCGTCTTTCTCGGCGAACCTACGTTGGATCATGGCCGGAAGCTCGCCGGGGGTCAGCAGCTTGAGCGACTCCGGAGGCCGCATGGCCTCGAGCTTCTTTTGCTCGGCCTCGGACACGCTGGCAATGACCGCAGGTGTCAGGTGATCGCGAAGGCTCTCGAGCACGGCGAGCTTTTTCTTCTGCTCCTCGGGGGTGCCGGGCAACATGTCCCATACGGTGACAATCTTCTCGATGAGCTGCCCTTCCGGATCTTTGGCGTCGTTGGCCAAGATCTGCGCCTTGAGGGCCGGCACTTGCTCGACGTTGTCCGCGAGCACCCGCGCCCCGGCGATGTTCATCTTGCCGCCAAAGACGTCGTCGGCCTTGGTGGACCAGTAGCCTGCGCCGCCCACCTTGGTGGACTTGGAGCCAAGCCTCGAGAAGTTGTACTCCCACGGGTCTTTCAGGAAGTTGATGGACTTGTAGGCAAAGAATCCGGAGACCAGCACGGACACGATGACGAAGGCCCAGGGCCGGCGCTCGGTGACGCCTGCGATGAACCGCATGACCGGTCCGCTGGTGCCATCTTTGGCCACGCTTGCAGCGTCGAAGCCAAAGAACGGGATCTTGCCAAGCCATGGGGCGCGCCGTTCGAGACCTTCGATGAGCACGAGCAGCGCGGGCACCAGCGGGATG
>JBIKNA010000111.1:0-17798 GCA_044358965.1 Polyangiaceae bacterium | reverse complement strand
GTATCGAGCCGTCGGCATCGTCGCGTCCCGCCCTGTCGTCCAACAACGCGAAGGTGGGCGCGGGAGCCGCTGCTCCGTTGCCGAAGCCAACGGCCTCGGCGTCCAAGGCAAACAAGCCCGCAGCAGCCAAGGACCCGGCCGCGCTGCCCTTCGATTGAGCGGCTGAACGCGAGGGAGAGGGCGCGCCGAACGGGTGCCAGGCCATTGGGTGGTGGGCCGTCTTTCGCGGGGGCTGGGCGATTTGCCGGGCAGGCACAACTTGGCAGGAATCCCAGGGATTGCAGGCCCGAAAGGGATGACTCGCCATCGCGGCCCGAGATCGGCTAGGCTCCCCCGAAGTTACGCGCATGTCGGAGCAAGAAGACGGACGCCAGGCCAACGCCGCCGATGCCCCCGCCGAGGGTGGAGCGTCTGCATCGGGAGAATTTGGCCTCCCGCCGGTCGATGAGATCTTCTTCCCGCCCGTGGACGCGTTCCCGTCGGCAGTGGAGAGCGCACCAGGGCCTGTTGCTCCGCCCGCGCCGCCCTCGGCGCCCGTAGTCGCGGCGGCGCCAGCACCGATGGCCACTCCGCCTCCAGCCCCCGTCGCAGCGGCGCCCGCGCCGGCTCCGGTTGCCGTGCCGGGGCCATCCGAGTCCCTTGGGCGCTCCAGTGCCAGCTACGCGTCAGCCCAGCCGCACACGCTGCAGCCTTCACGGGTCGAGGTTGCCGACCAACCTGCGGTCATCGTCGAGCCCGAGGCCATGCAGCCTCCAAGGTCGGCGCCAAAGCTGCCGCAACAGACAATGCCCATGACGCCCATTGGTCACCATACGCCGCAGGGGGCCGTTCCCGCCGCGGCGCTGGCCCCTGGTTGGACGGGCCCCCAGTCGGCGCAACAGACTGCTCGCGTGCGCCCGCCGACCTTGGTCATTCGGCCGCAGACGGCGACGGTGCGCGGCGCCGGGGCGGGGCCCAATGCCACGTTGGTCAAGGTCGCCACGTTCCTGGGCGTGCTGTTCGTCGTGGTTCTCTTGGGCAGCGCCGTGCTGTTTCTGCTCGACCGGCGCGCCGGGAGCGATCCTTCGCCGCCGGCACCCGCCCCCAAGGCCACCACCAAGGCCCGTTAGCCCTTCGGGCCCGAGGCAACGCAGCGCGAAGGCTTCGCGCCCGGACCTCGGGCTTGCGTCGGCGACGGCGCCTGCACTGCAATGACTTGGCGCCTCTCTGAGGCACGCTTTGGGTGTTGGCCCGCTTTGGGTGTTGGTGCGCTCAGGAGCGTGGTGGGCGCTGAGGCTTCATGGGGACGATGACACTTGGGTCCTCGGGCCAGCCGTGCCGCGGGTACTTGCGCATCAGCTCTTTGCGGATCTTGGGATAGTGCACGCTAAAGAAGCTCGGCAGATCTTGGGTGATCTGAACCGCGCGTCGGTTCGGGGCCAGAAGATGCAAGACGAGTGGCGTGTTGCCGGCCTTGGGGCTCTCTTTGGTGCCGCAGAAGTCTTGCAAGAACGACTCGATGTACGGCGGCTTGCCTTCTTCGTAGTGCACCTCGGGCTTGCGCCCGTTGGCCAAGGCCACGTGTGTGGGGGCAAGGCGCGCAAGTTTGCCCATGTCCACATGTTGCCCGAGTTGGTACATCAGGCCCGCGTCTTCGAGCTCGGCGAAGCTCCGGCGCCCCTTGCATAGTTCGAACAGCGCCTCGTGCACCTGGTCCATGGTGAACTCGGGCATGTTCGGGTCTTGAGCCTTTGCGTGTTTGGCGCGACCGAGTAGCTGCGCGAGCTGCCCCGCTGGGGCGAACGAGTGTGCGCCGCGCTCTTTGGCCTTTTCGAACAGCAGCGATTGCACTTCTTTGCTGTCGCTGCTTTGGCCCGTTCCGCCAAAGACGTCACTTTCTTCGAGCACCAGGGCCTCGTACATCATGCGGCTCTTGCCCGTGACCTTGTGGTCCCGCTCGGACCACTCGACGGCGTCGGAGAACGAGATCCCGGCGCCGTGGTCCGACAAGAGCCAGTCCGCCTTGATGCCGCTGGCCGTGCGAATGCGCACCCCGCGGCCGCCACGGTCGCCGGGGCTTCGGCTTTCGGCGGCCACACACACGATGTACTCGGCGTCGCGCACGGTGCTCGTCTCGGCGAGCTCGGCGGAGCCACCTTGGGCCAGCGCAAAGCTGCGGGAACCTGGGCGCTGCCGCTTGGCCACGCGGTCCGGGAACCCATGCAAGATGCAGCGGCATACGTCGTCTTCGTTGGGCGTGCCGGCGCCACGCATCTCCGCAGGCACGATGCGTGACAAGTTCTTGCTTGCCCGCCGCACCGCGGCCAAAGCGCCAGCGTCGAGACCCAAGCTTCGGGCGGCGTGTGTCGGGTTCGACGACACAGACACCTCTTCGACGGCGTCCATGAGTGACACCACGTCGGACATCTCGGTGGCGGTGTCGCTTGGTCCCCTTCGGTCGCCGAAACCGGTCTTTGCAATGGAACGCAGCTCGCGCTCGGACATGATGGCGCAGGCCAGCGCGCCGGCCTCGCCGACGCCAGCCTCCGCAGCCGCGACGATGATCCGCGCCAAGCGCGGGTGCAACGGAAAGCGCATCATGCGCTCGCCCACGGGGGTAAGCTCGCCCGTGGGCCCAAGGGCGCCCAAGCGCGCAAGCAGAGCCTTGGCGCTGTCCCACGACAGCTGCGGCGGCGGCGTGAAGAAATCGAGATCTGCGTGGCCCAAGGCGGACAACTCGAGAGCGGTTTGCGCCAGGTCCGAGCGTTCGATCTCCGGCGCGTCGAACTCTGGACGCGCGTCGAAGTCGCTCTTGGGAAACAAGCGCAGCACAAAGCCCGGCCCCAGGCGCCCCGCGCGGCCGGCGCGTTGCGTGAGCGATGCGCGGCTGGCTTTCTGCGTTCGCAGCTGTGGCAAGCCGGACCACGGCTCGAATGTGGCCATGCGCACGAGGCCCGCGTCGATGACCGCGCGGACCCCGTCGATGGTGACGGAGGACTCGGCGACGTTGGTCGACAAGATGACCTTTCGTTTGGACTGCCGGCGCACCGCACGGCTCTGCTCGTCGCTGGGCAAGTCCCCGTGCAGCGGAACGAGCATCAGATCGTGGCTGCTGGCCACGGGTTGGCAGGCCTCGATGCACCGACGAATCTCGGCGGCGCCCGGCAAGAACACGAGCACGTCGCCCTCGGGCTGGGCCTTGACCACCGAGCGGACCGCGGCGGCAACTTGCACCTCGAGCGGGCGGTCCGCCAGACTGGCCTCGTACTCCACGGTGATGGGGTAGGTGCGACCTTTGATGGCCAACGAAGGTCCGCCCAGAAACGCCTCGAGGGGCTCGGTATCGAGCGTGGCGCTCATGACCACGAGCCGCAGGTCTTTGCGCGTGGTGGCCTGAAGCCTTCGAAGCAACGCCAGGGCAATGTCGCCTTGGAGATGGCGCTCGTGGAACTCGTCGAGCACCACGGTGCTCGTGCCCTGAAGGGTTCGGTCGGACAGGAGCCTTCGGGTGAGGATGCCCTCGGTCACGAAGCGAATGCGGGTGCGCGCGGAGCTGACGTCCTCGAAGCGCACCTGGTAGCCAACCAGCTCGCCCAGACGGCTCTGCTGCTCGTCGGCGACGCGCTCCGCGGCCAGCCGCGCGGCCAGCCGTCGTGGCTCGAGCACAACGATTTCACCCGGCACATGGGGCAGAAGCGCGGGGGGCACCCGCGTGGTCTTGCCGGCGCCGGGCTCCGCCCGAAGCACCAACGAGGCGCCGGGCCCAAGGGCCCGGACGATCTCGCCTAGGTGTGCGTCGATGGGGAGTTCGGTGAGCATGGGCAACGAGAGGCGACGGTGGTCGGCGGCACACTAGCACCACTGTTTTTCCGTGGTGCGTCTTCGAAGGAGCGCTTTTTCCGTGGGGCGCTGCCGGGCGACCGAACGGCAACTTTCGGTATGCGCGCACCTCGCGTAAGCTCGCCGCTGGCCCCCGATGCGCGAAGAACGGAACGTCTTGCTTGCGCCTCTCACCACGCTCCGCGTTGGGGGGCCGGCCACGCGCCTTGTGCACTGCGAGACCGAAGACGAGCTGGTGCAGGTGGTTCGGGACGCCGATGCCACGCAGCAGCCGTTACTCATTCTGGGCGGGGGCAGCAACGTGCTCATCGCCGACGAGGGGTTCGCCGGGATCGTCGCGCTGGTGCGAACCCGCGGCATCCGGCAGCGCACGGGCCCCGAGCAGACCACCTTCGATGTGGCTGCCGGCGAAGATTGGGACGCGTTCGTCGAGCACACGTTGCGCGAAGGCTGCCGAGGCTTCGAGTGCTTGTCGTGCATCCCGGGCTCCGTGGGCGCAGGTCCGATGCAAAACATTGGCGCCTACGGCCAAGAGATCGGCAGCTCCATCGTTGCCGTGCGGGTCTTCGACCGCGACACGGACACGGTGCGCGAGCTGTCGCGCGAAGCGTGCGGCTTTGCGTACCGCGACAGCCTCTTCAAGCGCGAGCGCGCGGCCAAAGACGACACGAGTTCTCGTTATGTCGTGCTCGGCGTGCGCTTCTGCCTGCCGCGCGCCGCAGACAGCGTCGAACTCACGTACAAAGAGCTGTACGAACACCTTGGGGTAGCCAAGGGCGCGCGGGCTCCGCTGCCCGAGGTGCGGCAGGCCATTCGGCTCCTACGCGCCAAAAAAGGCATGGTCCTCGACCCGCAAGATCCGGACAGCGTCAGCGCGGGCTCGTTCTTCATGAACCCGGTGCTCGACGATGTGGCGCTGGCCGCGTTGCAAGCCCGGGTGGCCCAGGTCTTGGGACCCGATGCCCGCGTGCCAACCTTTCCCGAGGGCAAAGAAACGAAGGTGGCCGCGGCGTGGCTCATCGAGCAGGCCGGGTTCCACAAGGGGTCTGGCGCGGGGCCCGCCCGCATCTCCGGCAAACACTGCCTTGCTCTCGTCAACCGCTTCGGCGCCACCGCCGCCGATCTGGTGCAGCTCGCCGAGCAAGTTCAACAGGGCGTGTTCCAGCGCTTTGGCGTGTGGCTGCACAACGAACCCGTCTGCGTGGGAGTCGAGGTCGGCCGCCGCCCTCGCTGATCCCGAAGGCTCAGTGCATGAGCTGCAGCTGCGCGAGCTGAAGCTTGGCCTCGGCGGCGAAGTGCGAATCTGGGAACTTGCGCAGCAACGTTCGCCAGCTGTTCTTCGCGTCGTTCCAGGCTTGGGCGTCCATTTGGCAGTGCGCTAGCAGGTAGAGCACGTCGTCTTGGATCTCGCGGTCCATGGAGCTGCCCTCGAGCAATCCCAGGATCACGATGGCCTCTTTGAGCTTGCCCAAGTGCCGGTAGGCGTCGCCGAGGCGAAGTTTGACGCTGGGCGCTGCGGGGGAGTCCTCTTTGTAGCGTAGGGAGTCTTCGAAGGCCGTGGCGGCCTCTTGCCAACGCTGCGCGCGCACTTTGTCGAGTCCGTGTTGATACAGTTGGGCGGCCAAATCCACCCGCGCGCGCTCGACGGCGTCGGCGAAGGCGGCTTGCTCCGCACGGGTCAGCGCCTCTTTCTTGATGACCTCGTACTGCTCGACGATCTCAGCGCGTTTGCCGGCCCGCACGAGCTCGTAGAATTGTGCTGCTCGTACCTCGGCCCGAGCGCGGTCTTCGTCGCGCTTTTGCGCCTCTTTGGATTCTTTGCGCAGACGTTCGGCGTCTTGGGCACGGCCCTCGGTTTCCGCGCGAATTTGGTCGACCCGGGCGTCCCAGGCCAGCTTGAGCGCCGCAAACACCACAAAGACGAACACGATGTACGCCGTGGCGCTGTTCCACGACAACCTGCGCTCGTAGCCCTGCTGGCGTTTGGCGATGGACTTGATGTCGGCACTGAGGGCATTGGTCAGGTTGTTGGTCTTGATGACCAAGCCGCGCGACTCGATGATCTCACGCTTGATTTCCCGCAGCTCTTCGTCGACTTCGTGCATGGCGGTGAGATGGGGGGAGGTTTCCCGCGAAGGCATAAAGAAGGGTAGGCCTTGCGTCTGCAACGGCCCCCAGGGGTCCCATAGTCTCAAGGCCTGGGAGCCCGCAAGGCGACTTCGTTGGGCCCGTGTGCATAGCACACGCAAAAAGCCGCCGGGACCGCCCGGAAAAAAGGACCTATGCGGCCATGGGGCAGAGGAACGCCTTGCCCCAAAAGGTAGGGCCGTGGTACTTGCCCATTCGCCATGGCATCGACCACCGATATCCGCAAAGGCCTCAAAATCGAGATCGACGGCGTGCCGTTCCACATCGTGGAGCACCAGTTCGTCAAGCCGGGCAAGGGTCAGTCCTTCACCCGCTGCCGGGTCCGCAATCTCACCAACGGCAACGTGGTGGAGCGCACCTGGAAGAGCGGCGACTCGGTGGAGCTCGCGGATGTCGAAGATCGTCGCATGACGTACTCCTGGGCCGAGGGCGAGCAATACGTCTTCATGGACCCGAACACCGGCGATCAGGTCTATCTCGAGAAGGTCAAGCTGGGCGACGAGGCCCGCTTCCTTACCGAGGGCCTCGAGGTCGATGTCACCCTGTTCAACGGCAACCCCATTGGCGTGGACATGCCCGCCAACGTGGTCATGCAGATTGTCAGCAGCGAGCCGGGCGTCAAAGGCGACACGGCCAGCGGCGCCACCAAGCCCGCCACGCTGGTCACCGGCACCACGGTCAACGTCCCGCTCTTCATCAAAGAGGGCGAGTGGATCAAGATCGACACGAGCTCCGGGCAGTACCTCGAGCGCGTCAACAAGTAGACCTCGGCACCCATAGCCCCTCGGCGCCGCGAGCTTTCGTTCGCGTCGCATAAGGCCGCGGGGGCGCGCGAAGAATCTGTGTCCTGTGTAGGACACCCTGCGACAAAGCGTCACGGGCCGTTTGAGCTTCCGGCGCTCTTGCCGCATTCTGTAGGCACATGCGCGCTCCCGTCGGTTTCGGCCTGGTCGGTCTGTCGGTGTTTGCCCTGCTGGTGGCGCTATCCGAAGGCTGTGGCACCTCTGCCTCGTCCGACGGCTCGAGCGGTGATGCGGGGGACGCCACCGTGACTTCATCTTCAGGGGCGAGCGGCAGCAGCGGCAGCTCGTCCGGGGCAAGTGGCGTCGTGTCTGGTCCTACGGGGCTGCCCTGCGCCGTCGACCGGGTGTTCGACCAGAACTGCCGCAAGTGCCATTCGGCGCCCACCAAGTTCGGTGCGCCCATCCCGCTCATCACCCACGACCACCTCACGGCAACCGCCGCGGGCGATGCCAGCAAGAAGATCTACGACCTGGTCAAGAGCAGGGTGAATAGCGAAGCCGCGCCCATGCCACCGGCGCCCAACGCCCGGCTGTCCGACGCCGACAAGAAAATCCTCGATGATTGGATCGCGGCCGGCGCGCCCAAGTCCAACGAGGCTTGCGGCGGCAACAATGGCGATGCGGGCGTGGTGACCGCTCTCGACTGCAAACCGGACCTATCCATCAAGCCCGCCTCGGCGTGGACCATGCCCAAAGACCAGGGTAACGAGTACGTCTGCTACGGCGTGGACGTGGACACAGCGGACGACAAGCACATCGTTGCGCTCGCGCCGCGCATCGACAATCCCAACATCGTCCACCACGTGCTCATCTTTGCGGCCGACACGTCGTATCCGACCACACCGCAGAAGTGCTCGTCTGGTGGCTCGCTGGCCTGGCGCTTGATGTTTGGCTGGGCCCCCGGTGGCAAGAACATGGTGATGCCGCAAGAGGCTGGCTATGCCGTCAAGAAGGGGCGCACCAACCACTACGTGGTGCAGGTGCACTACAACAATGCCCAGGGCCTCGAGGGCGAGAAGGACACGAGCGGATTCGAGCTCTGCACCGCCGCTCCCCGGCAGTACGAGGCCGACGTGCTTGTGTTCGGCACCACGAAGATCGATCTGCCGCCCAACAGCCAAGTCGACAAGACTTGCAGCGTGACCATCCCGAACTCTTTGGCCGGCAAGAAAATTTTCGCGGCGATGCCCCACATGCACGAGCTCGGCACGGCGATCGACACCAAGCTCTACCCCGGTGGAACCGGAACCCCCGTCGATCTGGGCAGTGCGCCGAAGTGGGATTTCCAAACGCAGTACTGGCTGCCGCTCACCGCAGAGCTCAAGGCCAACGACGTCGTGAAGACGCGCTGCGCGTGGAAAAACACCACGGGGCAGAAGGTCAAGTTCGGCGAAAACACCGAAGACGAGATGTGTTACTCGTTCACCATGTACTACCCAAAGATCGACTCGGCCCTATGGTCCTGGCAGATCCCGGCGTACACATCTCAGTGCCAATAGCGGCAGTGCCAATCGAGCCACCACCATCGAACTGTACGGCAACACCCAAGGTCTCTCGCCGCTGGCGCAGAAGGCCCTCGAGCGCATCTACCGACGCCGTGTCCCCATAGACAACGTCAGTAGCCCCGAGCTAACGCGCGCTCTCGTCGAGGCGTCCGCCCAAACCGGTCGTCAAGTCGGCGCGTTGGTGCATCGCTCTGGCGAGGTCGACTACGTCATCGTCGGCGACGCCGGCAAGCTCATGCTCCCGGACATCGGCCGCCTGCGTGCGGCGCAGGGGCGTTTCCGGGGCCTGCGCTTGGTGCACACGCATGTGCACGGCGAGCCCCTCACGCGCGATGATCTGGTGGACTTGGTGCGGTTGCGCCTGGACTTGGTGGCGGCCATCCACATGGCCCCGTGGGGCGAGCCCCGGGGGATTTCCTGTGCGTACAACGTGCCTTCCGAAGAGGGCGAAGAGTGCCTGCCCTATCGATCCGTGGGGCCCATGCCGCTGTCCGAGATGCAGCTCCACGTGGGGCAGCTCATGGGCGATCTCGAGGCGGAGTTCGCCCGGCGCGCCAAGGGGCAGCGGGTGCAGGCCAAAGACGGCCGGGCCATCTTGGTGCACGTGGGGCTTCGCAGCGAGCGCGCCGCCGCTGCCAAGGCCGAAGAGAGCATCCGCGAGCTGCGCGAGCTCGCACGCACCGCCGGCGTATTCGCCGCAGACACCGTGGTGCAGCTACGCGACCACGTGGACCCGAAGTATGTGCTCGGCAAGGGCAAGCTCGACGACGTCATTCTGCGGGCCATGCAGCTCGACGCGGACGTCTTGGTCTTCGACCGCGAGCTCACCCCCACGCAGGCCTCGTGCATCGCCAAGGCCAGTGACCTCAAGATCATCGACCGATCGCAGCTGATCTTGGACATCTTTGCGCAGCGGGCGCAGAGCAAAGACGGCAAGCTCCAGGTCGAGCTTGCGCAGCTGCGGTACAACATGCCAAGGCTCGCCCTCAAAGACGACTCGTTGTCTCGGCTCACCGGCGGCATCGGGGGGCGCGGCCCCGGCGAAACCAAGCTCGAGATCGGCCGCCGGCGCGCCAAAGAGCGCGTCACGCATCTCGAAGAGCAGCTGAAGAAGCTGGGCGGCCAGCGCTCCGAGCGCCGGCGCAAACGCACCCGAAGCGACACGCCGACGGTGGCCATCGTCGGCTACACCAATGCCGGGAAATCCACGCTGCTCAATGCGCTCACCCGCGCGCACGTATTGGCCGAGGACAAACTGTTTGCCACCCTCGATACACGGTCGCGCACGCTCTTTCTTGGCAACACCGAGACGGGACCACGGGTGTGCGTGCTGACGGACACCGTAGGATTCATCCGCGAGCTGCCCAAGGCTTTGTTTGCAGCGTTTCGCGCCACCTTCGAAGAAGCCGCCGACGCTGACTTGCTGCTCGATGTGCTCGATGCCAGCGACGCTGCGCTCGCCGAGCACGAGCGCACCACCGACGCCGTGCTGGACGAGCTCGGGCTTGGGCATCTGCCGCGCATCACGGTGCTCAACAAGATGGACGAGGCGAGCCCTCTTGCGCTGCGGGCGCTGCAGGCACGGCACAAGGGCGCGGTGACGGTCTCCGCACTCGATGTGCAGAGCGCCAAGTCGCTCGTTGCGGTCATCGACGATGCGCTCCAGCGGGCCGAACAAGAGCGCAAAGATCGCATGGAGCAAGCGCTCGCCGACGCCCGGGCCGAAGACCTTGCCTATATGTCCGACGAGGTCTCGCCGTGAGCTTTCCGCTTCGGGTTGCGCCGCTCGTGGCGCTGCTCTTTGCGTGTGCCTCTCCCTTGGCGCAGGCCAAGAGCGACTACCGCGAGGCACGTTATGCCGAGGCCAAGGCCCAGCTCGTGGCGCTAGAGGGCGAAGCCCAAGGCTACGATGGCGCGCGCCGTGCCGAGCACGCGTTGTACCTGGGGCTCGTGCACCTGGCCTTGGGCGACCAGCCCCGCGCGGCCGAGTGGCTCGCCAAGGCCGAGCGCGCGGAGAACGAGCACCCCGGATCGCTCGGCAACATGGATCTTGCGCGTCTTCGTTCGGCCAAAGGGGCGCTGGTGGCAGCGCCGGCTGCGGCGCCTGGCAACGCTCAGTAGAACTGAAGGTGCAGGCAAGCGTTGGCCCAGGTGGCGACGCCGCTGCCGGGGAACCAGTCGACGCCACCGCGCACGGTGGGGAACAGCTTGGGGCCACCCTCGAAGGGGCCCAGAGCGAGTTCGAGATCGGGGCCGGCGCCGAACGCGCCGATGTTGCCCCGGAGCGCTTGGGTGAAGGCGTCCTGCTCGGTGGCGCGGAGGAGCATGGTGTAGTTTGCATGTAGATGTGCTGCGGCACGAAGGCCTTCGCCGACGAAGACACCCACGGCGAGCTCCGAGCGGTAGCTCATGAGGCTTTCGTCGGTGCGGCCAGGCATGAGGTGGGCGGCGAGGGAGAGACCAAGGGGCGATGCTTTGGGAGGGATCCGGATGGACACGGCGAAGTCCAGGCGACCCAAGTCGAGACCCAAGAGGTGCTCGCGGCCGTAGCCCATGCCGATGGCGACGGCGGCGTGGGGAGGCGACGGCGGTGGCGAGGTGGAGGGGGGAGGGGACGAGGCTGGGTCGGGTGCGGGTGCGGGGGCTGGGTCGGGTGCGGGGGCTGGGTCGGGTGCGGGTGCGGGTGCGGGTGCGGGTGCGGTCTGAGGATCGGCGGAGGGCGGGGGAGTGAGGGGAGGCGTGTCGGCGCTCGCGGGGGGAAGGGGTTGGGCGAAGGCGGGCCGGGGGAGGGATGGCAGGAGGAGAGATGACAGGAGGAGGGATGACAGGAGGAGGCCCCGGAGGGGTGCGCGCGTGGGGATCATGGGCACACCGCGGGCCGTGTGAGGGAGCCTTCGCTTGTGCCGGTGCGGTCGCTCGAGTCTGGCGCTGATTCGAGGGTGGTTTTGGTGGTGCGCTCGGACGCGGCCTTGACGCGGTCGCACACCTTGGTTTGGGCGAGCGCGTCGCAGGGGAGTTCTCGGATGCACTGGCTCTCTTTGAGGTCGAGCAGCGGCAGGGTGCGTTCGCGGTACAGACCACCGCCGCAGCCCTCGAAGGTGCGGTCGTCGTCGACGCAGCGGAACCGTGTGGGATCGAACTCGCCGCAGCAGCGCGCAAGTTTGCTCATGGCCTCTTCGCAGGACATGACCTCTTCGGTGAAGTCCTCGCGGTTTTGCGATTCGCGATCGCTGCCGTGGGCGAGCTCTGGTACGGACAAGCAGAACAGCGCGACGGCGCCGAGGGCGAGCGCGCGGCGGAGGGAATGGGGCGGCGACATGCGCCCGGCCAACTGCAACGCGTGTACCACGCGCGCAATGGCGCACGGCCGCGCCTTTGATGCATGGCCCCCCATGACCGTCGCGGCATACCCTGTCGCAAAAGCCCCACAGTGCCCGTAAGGCAAGGGGCCCACGAACGGCCGCGCGGGAGGCTTACTTCAGGCAACAAAACGCGCTATCCACAACGTTATGGCTCGCACACTGCACGCTCCCACTGGCACCGAGATCTCCTGCCGCGGTTGGGTCCAAGAGGCCGCCCTGCGCATGCTCCACAACAACCTGGACCCAGACGTGGCGGAGCGTCCGGAAGACTTGGTGGTGTACGGCGGTCGCGGTCGTGCGGCGCGCAACTGGGACGCCTTCGACGTCATCGTCCGGGAGCTGCGCACCTTGGCCGACGACGAGACGCTGCTCGTGCAGTCGGGCAAAGCCGTGGGCCGCTTCCGCACCACCAAAGACGCCCCGCGGGTGCTCATCGCCAACTCCAACCTCGTGGGCAAGTGGGCCAACTGGGACCATTTCAACGAGCTCGAGGCCAAGGGGCTCATGATGTACGGCCAAATGACGGCCGGTTCGTGGATCTACATCGGCACCCAAGGCATCTTGCAGGGCACGTACGAAACGTTCGTGGCCGCGCGCAAGGCGTACGCTGCGCGCACTGGCGCAACGAATCCCTGGGTGCTCACGGCGGGCCTTGGGGGCATGGGTGGGGCGCAGCCCTTGGCCGCCACCATGGCCGGCATGTGTTGCCTGGCCGTCGAGGTCGACGAGACGCGCATCCAGAAGCGCCTCGACACGCGCTACGTCGATGAACGCGCCGACACGCTAGACGCCGCGCTTGCGCGCATCGAGGGCGCCCGCAAGGAGGGGCGCGCGCTCTCCGTAGGCCTTCTGGGCAACGCCGCCGAGGTCTACCCCGAACTCGTGCGCCGCGGCGTGATCCCGGATTTGGTCACGGAGCAAACCAGCGCGCATGATCCGCTCATCGGCTACATCCCCGTGGGCTTCTCTCTCGAAGAGGCCGCGCAGCTCCGTAAAGAAGACCCCGCGGGCTACGTCGAGCGCGCGAAGGCCAGCATGGCCGAAGAGGTCTCGGCCATGCTCTGGTTCAAAGAACGCGGCGCCGAGGTGTTCGACTACGGCAACAACATTCGAGCCTGCGCCAAAGAGGCCGGGTGCGAGCGCGCTTTCGACATCCCTGGCTTTGTGCCTGCCTACATTCGGCCCTTGTTCTGTGAGGGCAAGGGGCCTTTCCGCTGGGTGGCGCTCTCGGGTGATCCCGCGGACATTGCCGTGACGGACCAGGCCGTCCTCGAGGCTGTGCCTGGCGATCCGGATTTGGCGCGGTGGATCAAGCTCGCCACCGAGCGCGTGAAGTTCCAAGGGTTGCCTTCGCGCATCTGCTGGCTTGGGTATGGCGATCGCGCAAAAGTCGGCTTGATCTTCAACGAACTGGTGCGCACCGGCAAGGTCAAGGCGCCCATCGTCATCGGTCGCGATCACCTCGATTGCGGAAGCGTGGCGTCGCCCAACCGCGAAACCGAAGCCATGAAAGACGGCTCCGACGCCGTGGCGGACTTCGCCATCCTCAACGCTCTCGTGAACACCGCCGCCGGGGCCAGCTGGGTCAGCTTCCACCACGGCGGTGGCGTGGGCATGGGCATGAGCCTGCACGCCGGCATGGTGGTGGTGGCCGACGGCACCGACGAGGCCAAGGCTCGTCTCGAGCGCGTGCTCACCAGCGACCCTGGCATGGGCGTGGTGCGCCACGCCGACGCGGGGTACCAAGAGGCCATCGACTGCGCCAACGCCCGCGGGGTCCATATCCCGCACTTGGTGAAGTAGGTTCCGTCGCGCGCGCGGCAAAGGAGCTGCCGGGGGCAGCGTTCAGGCCCTGGGCAATGGGTAGTGCGAGGCGCCCACCTTGCGCCCATCAGGGTCCCGAAAGTACACCGTGAAGTCGGTCTCTGCCTCGACGGGGACCCGTTCTTGCGAGAGCCGTAGCACCAACGAAGTCCGCTCGCTGGGGGTGATACCAAGCGCGAACATCTCCTGCGAGCCCGGGGGCACCCGTGGCTCGTGGGCCTCGCGTTGCTCGACCATCAAGATGGTGGTGCCGGCCTTGAGCCATACGCTCGTGTCGCCGCTCCGGAGTTCTTCGAGGCCGAACACGCGACGGTAGAACGCAGCCAGCGATGTCACGTCCGCAGTGCGCAGCGCCACATGATGCACGGGCTACTCCTCGCAGTCGACGCGCGATATGGGCATCCCGGCAGGGGTCGGTTGCGCGAAGAGACCTTCGGTGAGCGGCGGGTTCCAGGTGACCTGATCGTAGCGAAACAGGACGTCTTGCTGGCCGCCGGGGACTTCGAGGTGGATTTTGCGCGGTAGCTCGGCAGTGCACTGCGGCCCGCTGGGGGGCACCGGCGGATCGATGCCCGCTTCGTCGATGCGAGGCAGGGCCATGGGCGCCGCGGCATGTTCCGAGAGCTCGGCGTGGTAGAGCACGTAACCCTGCTGCGTGATGGTGACCTCGGTGACCCGCAGGCGCTGTTCTTGCCAAGGCTTGTCCCGGTCGTCGGGGTGCGGGGCCAGCGCCAGAAGCTCTTCGGCGCCGCGGGTGCTTGGGATCCGCAGCAAGTAATGGCCCTTGCCACGCCACTCGATGGTGGCTGCGTTCTTGTCGTGCACCAGCACCGGCGCCTCGCCGCGCAAGAAGCCCACGAGGGCGGGCCCAGGGATCGGAACCGTGGTAAGTCGCGCTAGATTGCACGACTTGGCGGGGCCCACGTAGAACTGCTTTTCGCGAAGATCAGCCAACGAGAACGTCTGCCCGTCCGTGGTCAACGTGGCCAGGTTCACGCCAAAGGGGCTAATGGCGTCCATCCGGAGTCGGGCGCCGCGCATGGCGTACAGCCACAGGTCGCCGCGGACGCGCCCCTGTTTGCCGAAGTGGTCGATCTTGGCGGTGACCTGGACCCCATTGCCGCAGCTCACGGACGCCCGCATGCGCGCAATGGCGTCGTCGGCCGTCGGGGGCTGGGACTTGGGCGGCGGCAAACCGCAACCAACGGCGAAGAGACTGGCGAGCAAAAGAGAACGGCGCTGCACGGCGCCGACGCTACCACGGTCGGACCGCTCGGCGTCGCGCGCGGAGTGGTTGTCCGGTTGCCGGACACAAGTTGTCCGCGATGTCCGAAAGTGGGACAGTTAAACCCGTTTGTTTTTGCGACATTGAGTACTTTTTCTAATTATTTCATGCGTTAAGAATCTTGTGTGGGTCTTGGTATGACAGATGCTTAGCGCGTCTCGCGAAGGCGACACCCGCTCGTCCCGCCTCACCGGTTCCAAGGGACCGAGGGGCGAGGCGCTCGTCGCCGGGAACTTCCAACCATGCTCGCCACGGAGACGCTCAACATGAACTCTGCAACCCAAGGCGGCGGCTCCTTCTAAGGAGTTCGCAGCACGCTCATACGTTGCCGTTGGGAGGCCGGACACAGGCCCATGGTCCGTGCCCCAACCCGCAAAGCTCTACACCCTTGCCCCGCGCAATCCGTTCTCGATGGTGCTATGGCAGCGCCCGTGATCGGCGCTCGTTTGGTGCACCCCCTCGAAGACGCATGGCGTGAGCACCTCCACGCCATTGCCACGAAGCACAGGTGGCCTTCGGCCGCTGACGCCCCGAAGCTTGCCCCTTGGCTGCGGGCGCTCTCGGAGCACTACAACCTCTCGTCGGCCCCGGGGCCCGACACCAAAGAGCGCCTGGCCGCCCGCCTGGGGTTCTCGTTTGCGAGAGACGTTCCCAAAGGCGCCGCTGCGGTGCGTGAACTCGTGGCACTCGGTGCCATCGCAGACAAAAGCGAGCCGTTGCGCGTGCTCGACTTGGGCGCTGGCCTCGGCGCCATGACCTGGGGTCTGTGTCGCGCGCTTCGGCGTGCGGGCATCCAGCGTCCCATCGAGTCACTTCTGGTGGATGCCGACGAGCAAGTGCTCGCCCTGGCCAAAGAGATCGGCGCCGCCCCGCCGGGCGAACAGGCCTTGCGCATTGCGACGCACAAGGGAAGTGCGCGCAGGCCGCCTGCGGGGGCCTTCGACGTGGTGCTGGTGGGGCAGGTGTTGTCCGAGATGGACCACGAGCTCCCCGTTGACGAGCGCGTGGCATCGCACGCCGAGTTCCTGTCGCACATGCGCAAGACGCGCCTCGCGCCGGGCGGAGCGTTGGTCGTCGTCGAGCCAGCGCTGCGCGAGCGTACGAGGCACCTTCATGCGGTGCGAGACCAGATGCTCGCGGCGGACGAGTCCTTGCGCGTCTTTGCTCCGTGCACCCACCGCGCCGGTTGCCCCATGCTCGATGGGCCCGCGGATTGGTGTCACGAAGACCTGCCCGTGGACTTGCCGTCCTGGCTCGTGCCCCTTGCGCGGGCTGCCGGCCTGCGCTTCGAGGGGCTCACGTTTGCGTACCTGGTGTTGCGCGAAGATGGCGCCGGCATGCCCGTTGGCGCCGGGCCCGGAGAGGTCCTCCGTGTGGTGTCCTCGCCCATCCCATCCAAGGGCAAGCTCGAACTTTTCGTGTGCGGGCAGACCGATGTTGGCCCCACGAGGGTGCGCGTGCGCAGGCTGCACCGCGAAGGCACGGCCGAAAACGAGGCATTTGAATCCCTCGTTCGCGGCGATCTCGCGCGTTTCGACCCGGCGCCAGCAACCAAACAGGCAGATCCGGCGCGACCGAGGGAGCAGCGCCTGCCGGGCGACACCTCCGTTGTCCCCGTGGTTGTTCGGGAGACCCGGTGAAGGGCCTCTACGCCATCGTCGACGTGAGCCTCACGCTCGCCCGGGGCCTTTCGGTGGTGGGCTACGCCCAGGCCCTCTTGGCCGCCAAACCGTGTGCACTGCAGCTTCGGGCCAAGCACACGTCGGCCCGGGAGCAGTTGGGCCTCTTGCGAGAGCTCGCTCCTTTGTCCCGCAGCGCGGGCGTCCCGTTGGTCGCCAACGACCGGCCCGACCTTGCGGTGTTGGCCGGCTGCGACTTTGTGCACGTGGGCCAAGACGACGCGCCCATTGAACTCGTGCGGCGCATCGCGCCTGGTCTTGGGGCGGGCCTGTCCACGCACAACATGGAACAGCTCACGGCCGCCCTCGCGCTCGGACCGGACTACGTGGCCATCGGCCCCATCTTCGCCACCCAAACCAAGGTCAACGCCGATCCGGTGGTGGGGCTCAGCGTGCTCGCCCAGGCCCACGCGGCCGCTTTGGCGCACGCGGTTCCGCTCGTGGCCATCGGCGGAATCAACGCGAGCAACGTGGAAAGCGTTGCGGCGCACACGTCGGCTGTTGCGTTGGTGTCGGCGCTTCTGCCCGAGAGCAACAGCGTCACCATGGACGAGATCACCGCCCAGGCCCTCGCGTTCTCCGCAAAGATCAGCGGAGCTTCGTCGTGAGCGTGCTGCTGACGGCGCTTGCCGTTGCGGCTGGCGCGGCCGCGGCCAAGGTGGTCTCGGTGCTGGTGGACCGCCGCCGGGCGGCCCGGGGGCTGCCTGCCAGCAGCACCGCTCAAGAGCCCACAGACACGGAAAGCGACAAGGAGATCCGCGTGGCTCAGCCGCAACCCAAGAAAGATGCCGGCGCATTGCTCCGCGCGTTCCCGTGCAAGCTCGGCGATGTGGTGACCTCGCCGATGTTTGGTGAAGCTTGGCTGGCAGGCTGCGTGGTGCTCTCCGAGGGCACTCCCGTGCGGGCCGTGTTCGTTGCGCCGGAGGCCCTTGCGGATCGGTACGTGGTGGCCAAGCCCGAGCCGGACCCTGGCATCTACCTCACTCAGAAGCTTCCGGAGCTCGCCAAGGCGCTCGGCCACGAGCCCCCCATGTCTCTCGAACACGAGACCACACACTATCTCCGAAAGCGTCGCCTGCCGCTGCGCTGCACGCGGCTCGGTGCCTCGCCCCCCGCGCTTGGCGACACGCTCGTGTACGCCGAGTACGAGCCCGCAGGCGCCGAGGGCGCTCTGTTCGTGCTGCTGGGCACCGAGCAAACCATGGTGCTGCATGGCACACGCCTCGCACCGGGCATGTTCGATGTGTATCCAGGCGCGGAGCCCGAAGACAGCCAGCTATAGCTAAATGACCGAGCGCCATCGGCGTGATCTTTAGAACACAGCAATTCCGATCGGTTACGCGACACTGTCGCCGAAGCGATGCGACTTAAAT
>JBIKNA010000486.1:0-5451 GCA_044358965.1 Polyangiaceae bacterium | reverse complement strand
AAAGGATGACGCCGGTGTCTCCGAGCGGCCGCAAAGCCGCTCCGCGGCGCGGGTACGGATCGTGCTGTGAGGGGGTTGAGACCATGACCATCAACGGCATCACATCTTCTCTCTCGGCGACGGCGGACAAAGCAGCGGGCAAGAGCGCGCTCGACAAAGAGGCGTTCCTCAAGCTGCTTGTGGCGCAGATCTCCAACCAAGATCCGCTCAAGCCCATGGAGGGCACCGAGTTCGTGGCGCAGCTGTCGCAGTTTGCCCAAGTCGAGCAATCCATCGCGCAGTCGGGGCACCTCGAGACCCTCTCGAACCAAATCGGAGGTCTGTCGAACCAGGGCGCCGCAGACCTCGTCGGCTCCACGGTCACCGTCCGCGGAAGCACCATGGCCTTCGACGGCTCGCAGCCGGTGACGGCGGGAGCCACCCTTGCCGGCAAGGGCCAGGTCACTGCCACAATCAAGGACAGCAACGGCAACGTCGTGCGCAAAATGGATCTTGGGGAGCGCCCCGCTGGGCCGCTGCCCATCACCTGGGATGGGCGGGACGACCAGGGGCTGCTCAAGCCTGCGGGCAGCTACACCGTCGAGGTCACCGCAGTGGATGCAGCCGGTGCCAAGGTCGGCGTCGAACAAGATGTGACCGGGAAGGTCCTGCGCGTGACCTTCGACAAGGGATATGCGGCGTTGGAGCTCGACAACGGCAGTGAGTCGTCGGTGTCGAACTTGGTGTCGGTTGGAACCAACAAGAAGTGAGGGAGAAGTTGTCATGAGCGTGATGAATGCGTTGTACGCGGGAGTCTCCGGGATGCTTGCCGAAGGTGAAGCGCTGGGCATCGTTGGCGACAACGTCGCCAACGCCAACACCGTCGGCTTCAAGCAGTCTCGGGCAGTGTTCCAAGACGTGTTGGGCGGGGCCATGGGCGCGGGCGTGCGGATCTCCCGGGCACAGCAGATCTTTGCCCAGGGCACCATGTTCAACACCGGGCAGCCCACGGACTTGGCATTGTCGGGCGACGGGTTCTTTGTCGTCTCCGGCAACGTCGACGGTGCAACGGGCAACTACTACACGCGCGCCGGGCAAACGACGCTCTCGGAGTCGGGCCAGCTCGTGAACGCCGACGGCATGTCGGTGCAAGGCTACGTGGCGGATGGCAAGGGAGGCTTCGGCTCGTCGTTGGGGCCCATCCAGGTGTCCACGGCCTCGCTTCAGCCCAAGGCCACCGGAGGCATCAAGCTCACGGCGAACTTTGACGCCAACGCGCCGGTGGCCGCCGCGTGGGATCCGGCGAACCCCGAGGGAACGTCGAACTTCTCTACCAGCACCCGGGTGTTCGACTCGCTGGGCAAGGCCCACAACGTCGACGTGTTCTTCCGGAAAACAGCCGCGGGTGCCTGGGAGTACAAGGTCATGGGCAACGGTGCGGAGCTCGCCGGCAACCCACCTGGAAAGGTCGAACTCGGCACCGGGACCTTGACCTTCACGAACTCCGGCGCGCTGCAGGCCACGGCGGGCGCCGTGCAGGCGGACTTTGACGGCGCCGCACCGGCGCAGGCCATCAGCTTCGACTTCGGAAAGACCATCGCCAACGGTGGCTCCGGTCTCGATGGGAGTACGCAGTTTGGTGCCCCCAGCAACGTGTCTGCACAGAGCCAAGATGGCTACTCGTCCGGAGACCTGTCGGGCATCCGCATCGATGGCGAGGGCGTGGTGAGCGGCGTCTACTCCAATGGCGAACAAATCGCCGTCGGCAAACTCGCGGTTGCCAAGTTCCGCTCCAACGACGGTCTGGCGCGTGCCGGCAAAAACCTCTGGCAAGCCACCCGCGAGTCTGGCGAGGCCGCACTGGGCGCCGCCGGTGCCGGAGGTCGCGCGGGTATCACCGCCGGGGCCCTCGAGCAGTCCAACGTCGACATCGCCACGCAGTTCGTCGACCTCATCACGCACCAACGCGCATTCCAGGCCAATTCGAAGTCGATCACGACGGCCAACGAGATGCTCGAAGAAATCGTCAATCTCAAGCGCTGAGCCTTTTCGTAGGGAGCACCTTTCATGTCGGACGCAAAAGAACCCTCGTCACCCGCGGCGGCACCCAAAAAGAAGAGCGCCATCGTGGGCATCTTGTTGCCGGCGCTGCTCTCTGCGGGGGCCGCATTCGGTGGCGCCAAGCTGTCCGCCGCGAAAGCGGCGCCAGCCCACGCCGAGCCCGAGCACCACAAACCGGTGGTGAACTTGCCCGGAGCGACTGTTGCATTGGAGCCGTTTTTGCTCGGCAAATACGATTCCCACAACAAGTTCCGGGCGATGAGGCTCAGCATCGCCGTCGAGTTCGCGCCCGAGACCAAAGAAGAGGTCATCAAGCCCATGACACCGCGCATCCGCGATGCCACGCTCGGGCACCTTCGGCAGTTGCCCTTCGAAGAGCTGATGGACCCCGCGAAGGCGGGGCAGCTCCGCGAAGAGTTGCTCGAGCGGGTGCAGAAAGCAGGCGCCCAGAGCGCCGAGCGCATCCTCGTTACGGACCTGGTCGTGCAATGACGATGCACCGACTTGTCGAACTCGTCGAGACCGGAGCCCAGGTGCGGGCCGCAGCGCGTGGCATCGAATCGCGCGCCGCTGCCTTTTCGTCTGCGGTGCGTCGGGCTCTGCCGTTTCTTGGGCGTCCGCTGCACTCCGTGGAGCTGGCCCGCGCCGAGGTCGGGCCCGTGGCGCAGGTGCTCGACGAGCTGACCTCGAGCCACTTCGTACGGCCCATCAATCTCCCCGGCGTCAAGGAGCAGGGGCTCATCGTCGTCGATCCGGACGCCCTTGGCCTCATCGTCGATGGCGTGCTCGGCGGTGCCGGGGCACCTGCGTCGCAGGGGTCATCGCGCATGACACCCGCGCGCACCACGCTCGTGTTGCGCGCGCTCAACGCCCTGGTCAGCGGCTGGTCGCCCTTGGCCGCAGAGTCCTACGGTAGCGCCATCGCCATCGAGCCGGCGCCCATGGTCGACGTGGGCATGACAGGAGAGTCTGCGCTCCTCGTTGGCTTCGACCTGCGCGGGCCCAGCATGGGGGGCATGGTCACGCTTTGCCTGCCACCGCTGCGCCGGGAAGAGCGCGCTGACATCCCCGCCGAGGACGCAGACTGCAGCGAGGCGGCCGCGGTGCTCGAACTCGTCGAGCTGTTGCTTGTGGTGGAGCTTGGTCGCACCCGCCGCGCCGTTGGGGCGATGAGTGAGCTTTCCGTCGGGCAGACGCTGCTGTTCGACGACCGCGCGTCGAGTGGGGCCACCGTTTGGTGCGGTGGCCATCGGCTGGCCCGCGCCGAGCCGGTCACGGCGGACGACGGGGTAGTTTCGCTCAAGTTGGCCCAGGTCAGCTGGCAAGCGGCCTGATCTCGCGCGGTAAGCACCTGCAAAGCGCGGGGGCGAAGGTCATTCGGGGGGCTCCCGCCGGGGGCCTCCCGATCCGTTCATGGCCAGCATGCGCGTCAATGCCGTGTTCGCGGGGGTGCTCACCCTGCTGGTCGCCTGGTGCGTGTCGCTGCCTGCCCATGCCTTTGTGCTCAAACAGACCAGCTCGGGGGCCACTGTAAGGTGGGCCCGCTCCGACGTGGTGCTCGACCTGGATGCCTCCATACTCGCCATCCCCGACGTCGAAAGGCGACTCAATGCCGCGATTCGCCTGTGGCGTGGCTCGGCCTCGGCGCCGCGCGTGCGGCTTGGCTCCCGCGTATCGACCACACCCAAGGTCGACGGACGCAACGTCCTGTTCCTGCGCGATGGCTACCCGCCGGTGAACGGAGCCCTCGGCATCACGCTGCTCAGCTTCGACGAGAGCACGGGGAACATCGTCGATGCAGACATCGTCATCAACCCGCGGTACTCGTTTCGCACCCCGGGCCAGATGCTGCGCGGGGCCGCCTCGCGCCAATACGACCTCGAGCGGGTGCTCGGGCACGAGATTGGCCACCTGTTGGGCTTGGACGACGAGCCCGACGAGAGTGCCGCGCTCATGTTTCCCACAACAAAACCCGAGCACCGGCTTGGCTCGTTCTTGTACGCGGACGATCTGGAGGGCGTTGGGCGGCTGTACGCACCCAAAGACCCCCCGGCCGCCGGTGGGTGCACCCTGGCAGCGGGGCCGAATGGACGCCCCTTGCCGGCGCTACCCTTGACCCTTGCGCTCATTGCGCTTGGGGCTCGTCGCCGGGGTCGCCAGCTTCAGAGCTGAAGCCCGCGGCGCCGAATCATCTCGGATAGGGTCGTGCGGTTGAGTCCGAGGAGCTGCGCTGCGCGGTTCTTGTTGCCCGCGGTGCGCTTGAGCGCCTGAATGATCAGGTAGTTTTGGTAGCGCTCGGCTGCTTCCACCACGTCGATACCCGTCTCGGGCAGCATCGAAGGAAAGCCCGACGGACGCGGGCCCCCGGGGGCCATGCTCGCGCGCGCTGGGCCGGGGCCCGGTCGCACGTTCTCGAAAGACGCAGGGGGGGTGGTGCGGCGCACGGCCGCAGCGGCTGCAGCGGTATCCGACAGCACGTTCGGCGAGAACAAGTCGCGCTCGGTGATCCACGGACCATCGGTGATCCAAACAGCCCGTTCGATGCAGTTCTCGAGCGCCCGAATGTTCCCCGGCCAATGGAAAGCGTCCATGGCGCGCTTGCAGTCGTCGGTGAACCCCTTGAGAGGCCAGCGTTCGGCCACCCTGCGGGCCCGCTCGAAGAAGTAGTTGGCGAGCACCTGGATGTCTGCAACGCGCTCGCGAAGCGGAGCCAGTTGCACGTGAATGACGTTGAGCCGGAAGTACAAGTCCTCGCGGAACCTTCCGGCGCGCACTTCTTTTTCGAGATCGCGGTTGGTGGCTGCGACGATGCGCACGTCGCAGGCAACGGCCCGAGACTCGCCCACGGGGACGTACTCGCGTTGCTGCAGAACCCGGAGCAGCTTCACCTGCACCGCCGGAGGCAATTCGCCCACTTCGTCCAGGAACAACGTTCCGCCTTCGGCCGCGGCCACATAGCCTTTGCGGGAACCGTGCGCGCCGGTAAACGCGCCTCGGGAGTGCCCGAAGAGCTCGGCTTCGGCGAGCTCGGCCGGAATGGCCCCGCAGTTGACCGACACGAGCGGCGCCGTCTTGCGCGGGCTAGCGTCGTGCAGCGCGGCCACCATGCTCTCTTTGCCCGTGCCGCTCTCGCCGGTCACGAGCACGGTGCAGTTTGATGCAGCCACCCGGTCGATAACGCGAAGCGCTTCGATGATGGGGGTCGTGTTGCCCACGATGTCGCCGCGGCTCGTGTGCCGCCGCACAAGGCGGATGTGCACGGAAGTTGTGGGGGCTTCGAAGGGGCTCAGGTCGAAGGAATGCAAGGCAGACTTAGACATGTCGGGTGTCGCGTCCTCCGTGGGCGATGGGCCTCAGAAAGGCCTTGGGGGCGCCACCGTCATGCGTGATCCGTGCCAAAATGGATGTCAG
>JBIKNA010000485.1:0-5456 GCA_044358965.1 Polyangiaceae bacterium | reverse complement strand
GCTTGCTGGTCGCCCATGAGGTTCTCTTGACGGTACCAGACATCGCGCGACAAATGTGCAACGGGCCCGCATGCAATGCTGCATGCAGGCCCGGGAGCCAACGCGGACGGACGCTTACTTAATCGTGACGTCGACCTCGAAGTTCTTGCACTTCTCGCCGGAACACACGCCACCCTTGAGCTTGCCGGCACCCTTGGGCACGGCTTTGACCGAAGCGCCGCCCTCTTCGATGCTGAACTTGTCTTTCTTGAGCTTGGTGTCGCCGACGGTGACCGACCAAGGATACTCCTTGTTGCAATGCCAGTGGCCCTTGGGCTTGACCGACACCGTGTCGCCCTTGACGATGACGTCGAACTCTTCGTCGGCTTGGGCTGCGGGAGAAAACGCAATGGCTGCCACCGCTGCTGCCGCCGCCACCAACGAGCCGATTGTCTTCGTCATTCGCATTTCGTCGTTCTCCTTCGGGTTCGCGCCCCCTTGGCCGTTTGCCGTTCGGGACATTGGGTGGGACGCGGGGTCTGGGGTCTGTATTCAGAGTCGGTAGAGATTTTTTTCTAGCGATTGTGCGTGCCTGGGTCGGCACTTAGCGAACGTACAACTCAAGGCACGGGCCTCGATCGGACAAGATCGTCCCAGGTGCTTCGCTACCTCCGCCCACATCGGGTGCGAGGGCAACGCCGGATTCGAGAGCAAATGTCATTCCGCCCCCGCTGTGATCCGCCGACACGATGGCCAGACCATGGTGGTCCCGGGCAGGCATCCGCCATTGTCGAACAAGTTCAAGCACATCGATCCGGACAACCCCGCGCTGACCCGGACGCACCCAACTGACGGGTGTTCGGCGCGTATCGAGCGAAGGGCGCTGCGCCCAACTCAATGATCCAGGGTTCCACGCTTCGACGATCCGGGTGGCATGTAGTGAAATCGGTGCCGACGGGTCCGTCGGAGTATCCGCCCGCTCTAGGAGCACGTAGGCCTCGACGACGCTCTCTTCGGGCTGCAGGTTGATGTCGAAATCCAGCAGCAGCTGCGCGTCGGACTCGCCCAGGGTGGCCCGAGGGCCGGTTGGCGCGGGGTGGCCGGTGTTGCGGGGCGACAACGCCGCGAGCTTGGTGGGCAGGCGGAGCAGCCGACGGGTGCTCATGATGCGAGGAACCCCGGCTTCGGGCTGACAACGTCCGGCGACGCAAGCCATGGTGCCGCACTCCGTAGAGCGCTCGCAGAGGTGACTGGGACGCGCGCACGCGAGCGCCAGCGACGCGGCGCCGGCCGCCACGGCGCAGAACAGGGTGAGCTTGGCAAGCATGCGCGACATTTCGGGCCGGCGCTGATGGTACCGGAATTCCCGCCGGCCCACACGCTTGCCGTTGCCCGCACTGTGGTAGGGTCTTGGCAGTTTTCGATGGCCTCCCCTCAGGAAAGCAGCGTTCCCCCGAGCAGCGGTCCGCGGCCCGCCGGCGCCCAGCCGTTGCTGCGAGTGAGCGACCTCGTCACGGAGTTTCGTACGGACCGTGGCAATCTCCGGGCCGTCGATGGCGTCTCTTTCGAGGTCCCCCAGGGACGCACCGTCGGCCTCGTGGGCGAGAGCGGCTGCGGCAAGAGCGTGACGGCCCTGTCCATCTTGCGCCTGTTGCCGCAGCCCGTGGCGCGCATTTCCCATGGCACCATCGAGCTTGCCGGACGCGACCTGCTCAAGCTCAGCGAGCGCGCCATGTGCGACGTGCGCGGCAACGACATCTCGATGATCTTCCAAGAGCCCATGACCAGCCTCAACCCGGTGTACACCGTGGGCTGGCAGATCATCGAAGCCATCCGCCTTCACCAATCCAAGGGCCGCCGTGCTGCACGAGAGCGCGCCATCGACCTGCTGCGGCTCGTGGGCATCCCCGCCCCAGAGACCCAGATCGACGCGTACCCGCACCAGCTCTCCGGAGGCATGCGGCAACGCGCCATGATCGCCATGGCCCTCGCCTGCGAGCCGCGCATGCTGATTGCCGATGAGCCCACCACGGCCCTCGACGTCACCATCCAGGCGCAGATCTTGGAGCTCTTGCGCGACCTGCAAGACAAGCTCGGCATGAGCATGTTGCTCATCACCCACGATTTGGCCATCGTGGCCGAATACGCTCACGAAATCGTCGTGATGTACGCAGGGCAAGTGGTCGAGCAGGGCAGTGTGGCGCAGGTGTTCGAGCACCCGCGACACCCGTACACCCGGGGCCTCATGCAGAGCTTGCCGCGCGCGGGTGCAGGGGCCGGCGCACTCGCGCACCGGGCCCGTTTGCCCATCATCGAGGGTATGGTCCCGGACTTGGGCAACTTGCCCAAGGGCTGTCGCTTCGCCGAGCGCTGTCCCATGGCCCAACCCGCCTGCTCCGAGAGCGTGCCGCCGCTCGAAGCATTGGCCGATGCACCCGTTCGCCTGTCGCGGTGTTTCCGCAAAGAGGAGCTATGAAAGCGCCCTCGCCGCAAGAGATCGCGCGCGAAAGCGCCAAGCTCGAGATTCGGCCGGCAAAGATCACCGTGCCCCCGGCGGGCAGCAGGCCCCGCACGCTGGTGGCAACGGAGCGCCTGACCAAGTACTTCCCGGTCAAGCGCGGGCTGTTCCAAGACCAAGAGGTGCTGCGCGCCGTGCACAATGTCTCCCTGCGCGTGCGCCGCGGCGAAACCATGGGGCTCGTGGGCGAGAGCGGCTGTGGCAAAAGCACCCTGGGTCGCCTTATCTTGCGCCTGGTCGAGCCCACCTACGGCCGGGTGGTCTACGACGGTCGCGACATCGTGCCACTGGGACCCAAAGAGATGCGCCCCCTGCGGCGCAAGATGCAGATCATCTTCCAGGACCCGTACTCGAGCCTCAATCCGCGCATGAGTGTGCGGGAGATCGTGGGTGAGGCCCTTACGGTGCACAAGCTCGTCTCTTCGAAGCAAGAAGAAGAAGATCGCGTGGCCGAGCTCCTGCGAAAGGTGGGCATGCGCCCGGAGGTCATGGGGCGCTACCCGCATGAGTTCTCCGGTGGCCAACGGCAGCGCATCGGCATCGCAAGGGCACTGGCCGTGCAGCCCGAGTTCATCGTCTGCGACGAGCCCATCAGCGCGCTCGACGTGTCCATCCAGGCGCAGATCCTGAACCTTTTGATGGACCTGCAAGACGAGCTTGGGGTCGCGTTCTTGTTCATCTCGCATGACCTCAAGGTGGTCGAACACATCAGTCACCGCGTGTCGGTCATGTACCTGGGCAAGATCGTCGAGCAGGCCCCCACCAAGGATCTCTATGCCCAGCCTTTGCACCCGTACACACGCGCACTGATGGCGTCGGTGCCCGTGGTGGACCCCACAAAGCGTCGCTTGCGCGTGGTGCTCGAGGGAGATGTGCCCTCGCCGGTCGATCCGCCGCCGGGTTGCTCGTTCCATCCGCGCTGCAGCCGCGTGCTTCCGGGCACGTGCGACAAAGACGAGCCGCCGTTGGCCGAGTTGTCCGTGGGCACGGGGCACAAGGTGGCCTGCTGGAACCCGGTGCTGGGCGCCACGTCACTCGACGCTGTCTCGGCGCCGCCACGACAGGCCACGCCGCAGGCCCCCAGCGCCCCGGAAACGCCGGACCTTGGGCAGGAGCCCGACCAAGGCCAGGAGCCCGACGATCCGTGAGCGACGGAGACCACGCGTTGGTGGGCGAGCGCGTCGGCCGCTACCAGGTCGAGCAGCGCATTGGTCAGGGCGGCATGGGGGTGGTGTTCTTGGCGACGGACACCGTGCTCGGCCGGCAGGTGGCGCTCAAGCTGCTGCGCGACGATCTGGGGCTGCCCCCAGAGGTCAAGAGCGCGCTCTTTGCTCGCATGCGCAACGAGGCCCGCGCCGCCGCTGCGCTGTTGCACCCGCATGTGGTCACCCTCTTCGACATGGGCGAAGACGATACACACGGATTGTACTTGGTCTTCGAGTACGTGCCCGGCAAGACATTGCGCGAGCGCATCGAAGACAGGCCCCTCGGGCCTAGCGAGGCCATTCACATCGTGGGCGAGCTCGCTGATGCCCTAAGCGCGGCCCACGAGGCGGGCATCGTGCATCGCGACGTCAAGCCCGAGAACATATTGCTGACCCCGCGGGGGGCAAAGTTGGCGGACTTTGGCATTGCCCGGGTGCCCGACTCGACGCTCACGCTGGGCCAGGCGGTACTTGGCACTCCGGCATACTGTGCGCCGGAAACGCTGTCGTCCGCAGACTTCGGTCCGGCGTCGGATCAGTTCTCTCTCGCGGCCACGGCCTTCGAGGCGCTGACAGGCCAAAGGGCATTCCCCGGCGACGACGCGCTGCAGGTGACCGCCAAGGTGTCCGCCGCGCAGGTTCCGCCGCTCGACGGCGTGGCGCTTCCAGAACCCGCGCTGCGCGCCCTGCACGCGGTCCTTTCGCGCGCGATGTCCAAGGCCCCAGGCGACCGCTTCGTCAGCTGCCGCGCCTTTGCCGACCGCTTGGCGGTGGCCATGTCCGATACGGGCGACACAGGCGGGCTTGGAGCGGGGGCCACGACGCCGAGTCGCACGTCTCTCGTGCTTCGCAAGCGGACCAATCGCATCCAGAACATCGTGGCGGCGGGTGGTTTGTTGGTCATCGTGACACTTGTGCTCATCGGTCGGCGCCAGCGCGCGACCAACGATGAAGGGACGGCGCCGAGTGCCCTCCCGGGGGCAGCAAGCGCGGCGGTGCCCAGCGCAACAGCAACGACCAACGTGAAGGCGAAAGCACCGGCCCGGAAGCGGGCTCTCGATGCCGGCAGTGAGGCGGGAACGACCATGACGCGCGATGCGGGGGCCGAGGCAGGCACCGAGGCGCCGGGGGCCGACGTCGGGGAATAGCGCCGCGGCCCCGTGCGCGAACGCCCAGGCCCCGGTACGACCTTGAGGCCCGGTACGGGCCCCGGTACGACCTTGAGCCCCGGTACGACCTTGAGGCTCCGGGGGCCCGGAGGGGGGCCCGGAACGACCTTGATGTTGCAGGTCGCCCGGAACGACCTTGATGTTCCGGAGCGCCCCACGCACGTCGTTCCGCTTCGACCCATCAACGAAGTTCGCGACGGGGCGCAGGACTGCCGATGCCACCGCGCAAACCCATGTGCAAATGGCGCTCCTCGGTCGCTGCAGGGATGGGCAAGTCCCGACAATGCGCGAGAGTGCGCCTGTTTCTGAGCGATGCGGTCACTCGGGTGCAATGGAGAGGTCTACCCGCTAGGCAGACTTGGAGCGCACGGTAACCCTAAACGTCGCAGGCGGTATGTACCTTCGGGGAAGAGCACATCCCGCGCTTGGCGCGCGAGGGCCGCAAGTGCCTCTCGATAGTGCGCCCAGAACGACTTAAGTTCGTCCAGTGCCGTGAGCCGCGCCTCCTCGCAGACGGCGGCAACGGAAGGTCGGAGCGTTCGGCTAGGTTCGACGGATTCTGGAGCATCGAATGCAGACACAAGG
>JBIKNA010000110.1:0-17887 GCA_044358965.1 Polyangiaceae bacterium | reverse complement strand
CGCGGGCAAGCCACCGCACGCCGCGCGCTCGAGATCGCCGCAGCGGGCGGACACAACTTGATGATGATGGGCCCGCCGGGCGCGGGCAAGACCATGCTCGCGCGCCGCTTGCCTGGGATCTTGCCGCCCTTGTCCGAGGAAGAGTTCTTGGAGGTCATGGTCATCCACAGCGTTGCCGGCATGACCCGTACCGCCGAGACCAGCTATGCGCGACCCTTCCGTGCGCCGCACCACACGGTCAGCGAAGTCGCTCTGGTGGGCGGCGCAGACCCGCCCAGGCCCGGAGAGGTGAGCCTGGCCCACGGTGGCGTGCTCTTTTTGGACGAACTCGCCGAGTTCCGGCGTTCGGCGCTCGAGGCACTCCGGCAGCCGCTCGAAGACGGCACCGTGACGGTGTCGCGCGCCCACGGCAAGGCCACGTTTCAGGCCCGTGCCACGGTGGTGGCCGCCATGAACCCGTGCCCGTGCGGGCATCTTGGCGATCCACGCTGTGGCTGCTCGCCGGAGCGCGTACGCAGCTATCGCGGCCGCCTGAGCGGACCGTTGCTCGACCGCTTGGACGTCCAGATCGTGCTGCCGCCGGTGCGCGTGCAAGAGCTGTCGACGCAAGCCCCAGGCGAAAGCTCCAAGGTGGTTCGTGCGCGCGTCGCCAATGCACGTGAGCGGCAGCTCCAGCGCGTGCTCTCGGGGCATTGTGTGCACCGGTGCAACGCAGACCTGCTGGGCCGCGAGCTCGAACACGTGGCCGCGCCGGACGCCGAGGGGCGCGCGCTGCTCGAAGCCGCGTTCGCCAAGTCCATGCTCTCGATGCGGGCCTACACCAAGGTGCTCCGCATGGCCCGCACCCTTGCAGACCTGGACGAGAGCGACACCGTCCGCGCCCCGCACGTGGCCGAGGCGTTGCAACTTCGGGCCTTCGATCGCGGCCACGACAAGCTGCGTCCCGCTGCCTGATGCGAACGCGCGCGCCCGGGCTCTTCGTTCCAAAGCCTTCCTGACGGCTCCCGCTTGCGGGATCTGGCTTCTCGGGCGCGCCCACCGGCGCTGGCTTCTCGGGCGCGCCCACCTGCGCTGGCTTCTCGGGCGCGCCCACCGGCGCGGGCCTCTCGGGCGCGCCCACCGGCGCTGGCCTCTCGGGCGCGCCCACCGGCGCGCCACTTCCGAACCTTTGTCCGCTCACACGAACACCAAACCTGAAGGAGACCAAACCGTCATGCTCGACCACGCCATCGACAAGATCAAAACCATGAAGACCATCATCACCAGCATCGAGAAACAGTTCGGAAAGGGGTCGATCATGGCCCTGGGCGACGACCAAGAGCCGGAGCTCGTGGGCGTCATCCCTTCGGGCTCTCTCGCCCTGGACCTTGCTACCGGGGTCGGCGGGTATCCGCGAGGCCGTGTCGTCGAGGTGTTCGGGCCCGAGTCCAGCGGCAAGACCACTTTGGCGCTGCATGCCATTGCCGAGGCCCAGCGCGCTGGCGGCATCTGCGCCTTCATCGACGCCGAACATGCCCTCGACGTGAACTATGCGCGCACCGTCGGCGTCGAGACCGAGCGCTTGCTCATCTCGCAGCCCGACACCGGCGAGCAGGCCTTGGACATCTGCGAGACCCTCGTCCGTTCCGGCGCCGTGGATCTCATCGTCATCGACTCGGTGGCTGCGCTCACGCCCAAGGCCGAAATCGAGGGCGAAATGGGCGACAGCCACATGGGGCTCCAGGCGAGGCTCATGAGCCAGGCGCTGCGCAAGCTCACCGCGATCGCGCATCGAACGGGCACAACGCTGCTGTTCATCAACCAGCTGCGGCAGAAAATCGGCGTCACCTTTGGCTCACCGGAGACCACGACTGGAGGCAACGCCCTCAAGTTCTACGCCTCCATGCGCCTGGACGTGCGCCGCATCGCGCAGGTCAAGGCAGGCGACGAACTCTTGGGGGGCCGCACGCGGGTCAAACTGGTGAAGAACAAACTGGCGCCACCCTTCACCGAGGCGGAGTTCGAGATCCGCTGGGGCGCCGGCGTGGACCCACTGAGCGAGCTCATCGATCTGGGGCTGTCGCGCGGCCTCGTCGACAAGAGCGGCAGCCACTTGTCGTTTGCCGGCAGCACCCTGGGCAACGGCCGCGAGCGCGCCCGCGAGGCCTTGCGCGAGAGCGACACCCTGCAAAGCACACTGCGGCAGGCCATCGTGGCCGCAGGGCCCGTGCGCCCGGGGCGACGGGGGGAGGTGGGTGAAGCCTAACGCCGCGAGCGTTTTGGGGCACCCTGGCCGCCGCGCGGACGAACGCGCGGCGGCCCCCATGCGGGGGGGCCCACGTTCGCGGATGCGCCGCTATAGTGGCCTCCCCATGTCGCCCTTTGCCGAGTTGCGCACCGAGCGCCTGATTCTGCTGCCGCTCGGGCCCAACGATGTGGACCATGTGGCCGCGCTCAACGCCGACCCCCGCGTCATGGAGCACTTCCCAAGTGTGCTCGGCCGGGGCGACAGCGATGCCTTCGTCGAACGCATGGCGGCGCACTGGGCCGACAACGGCTTTGGAATGTGGGCCCTGCGGCGGCGCAGCGACGAGCTTTTCTTGGGCTTCGCCGGCCTCGGTCGTCCGCGGTTTTCGGCGCCCTTCATGCCGTGTGTCGAGATCGCCTGGCGTCTCGGCGCGGAGCACTGGGGCCATGGCTACGCCAGCGAAGCGGCGCAGGTGGCACTCCGGGTGGGCTTCGAGATGATCGACCTCGAAGAAATCGTTTCGTTTACAGCCCGAAGCAACCTGCGTTCGCGCCGGCTCATGGAGCGTCTGGGCATGGAGCGCGACCTGGCCGCAGATTTCCTTCACCCGCTGGTCCCGGCCGGACACGCGCTCCAGGCGCACGTGCTCTATCGCCTGTCGCGCGACGCGTTCCGCGAGCAGCCCCGCGCGCTCGCCTGAGCGGCCGGCGCCAAGCCCATCGCCGACCAAGCGCCTCCCCAGGCTGGATCGACGGGAACCCAGGTCTCTTCGCGGTTTTGCCGTGATTGTCGTGTGTGCGGGTTACCGATACCGCCCTACCAGCCGGCACGCGTGTTGCTCCAGGGAGACACCATGCGCCTCGCCCTCCGTTGCCTGTCCCTTGCCAGCCTGATGCTCGTTGCCGCGTGCGCGGTGGATACCGACGAGCAAGACGCCGAGACCGATGAGGCGCCGGTGCGTGCGGCCCAAGAGTCCCTGGGCGAGAAGCTCGAACCGGGTGAGGCCGCGCTCGTCAAAGAGATCGCCGTCGCCGCCACCACGCAAGTCGAGCAGTCGCTTCGCGAGAGCCCCGATCGCGTGGCCAAACGCGACGCGCACCCCAAGGCCCACGGCTGTGTCACCGGCTCCTTCGAGCTCAATGCACAGGTGCCCGCAGAGCTGCAGGTGGGAACATTCAAGGCCGGCAAGCGCTACGACACCTGGATTCGCTTCTCGAACGGATCCAATGCCGACGACCGGAAGAACGACGCCCGCGGCATGGCCATCAAGATCTTGGGCGTGGACGGCGAGCGTTTGCTCACCGGCGAAGAGCCCACGGCACGCACGCACGACATCTTGCTCTCGAACCACCACACGTTCTTCTTGTCGAACCTTGCGGACTACAAGCAGTTCATGGAGGGCGTCGCCACCAAGGGCAACCCGCTGTCGTTTTTCATCTCGTGGAACCCGCTCGACTGGCACCTTCGTGCGGGCTACCTGGCCTACCAGTTCACAAAACAGCCCATCTCGAGCCCGCTCACCTCGCGCTACTGGAGCGCCGTGCCGTACAAGCTCGGCGACCAAGTGGTGAAGTACTCGGCGCGCCCCTGCGGCGATGCCCTGGATACCTCCGGGCGCCACGCCGATGACGCAAACTTCTTGGGCAAGGCGCTCAAAGACGGCCTCGCGAGCGGCGCGGGCGCGTGTTTCGACTTCATGATCCAGCGTCGGGCGCCCGGCATGTCCGTCGAGGACTCGACGGTGACCTGGAGCGAGGACGACGCTCCCTTCGTACCCGTGGGCAAGATCAAGATCCCCGCGCAGACCTTCGACTCGCCCGCGCAGCAGAAGTTCTGCGAGAACCTCTCGTTCACGCCATGGCACGGCACCAAAGAGCACCGCCCGCTGGGCAGCATGAACCGCACCCGCAAGGTGGTCTACGAGGCCACTTCGTCGGCGCGCCATCGGCTCAACGGCGCCCGGCGTGTCGAGCCCACGGATCTCACCGTGCGCTGAGCGCGCGCTGCAATACTCCGGCTCGTCGAGCCAGCGTTCGGCACGTCAACGAAGCTTGAACTCGAGTTCGTAGGACAAGTCTGCGGCGTCGGTGCCTTCGCTCTCGATGACCACGATGTACGAGCCCGTCGAGGGCAGGGTGCCACCCACCTGCGAATCGCTGGTGCCGCTCGCATCGTCGTTGGTGATCAGAACCTTGTTGGTGGACTTGTCGAACAGCGACATGCGCGAATCGAGGGTCGATGCGGGCGTCTTGCGCGCCGCACGCAACACGATGTCGAAGCCCGTGTTGGCCACGGCGTCGAAGGTATACAAATCGAGGGCGCCAAGGCTGGCCAGCTTGCCGCTCTTGGTGCTGGGGAAGGTGACGCTGGTGGGGCTTGCCGCCACCTTTTTTGCCTCGAGCACATAGCCAAAACCCGCGCCGCCCACGCCCGTACCCTTGGGCACGTTGCGGCTGTCGCGCACGGCAGCGACGAAGGAGCCGTCTTGCAGCACGAAATGGCTGAGCGTGGAGGCTTTGCCCGGCGCGCCGGCCACAAGACGCGTTGGGTTTTTGCTGTTGCTTGCCGTGTCGAACACCGTCAGGTGCGGCGCGAGATCCGCGCCGCTGGGCGTGAGCGTCCACTCATAAAACTCCCCCGCACTCACGTTGATGGCGAAGATGTCCACGTCGTTGGCTGGGTCCAGCGCACCCGTCATTTGCCCTGGGATCTCCATGGACCCGACGTCCGTGGCGGTGGATCCATTGTTGGGCTCGACCTCTTTTTGCGGAGCAACGCTTGCCGCGTCGGTGCCGGCCTCGGGCTTGGCGGTGCTGCCTGCGTCTTCGGGGGTGCTGCCGTCGGCGCTCGGGGGCGCGGCATCGGCGCCGGGCGTGGGGCTGTTGGGGCTGGGCGCCGAGCTTTCGCACGCAAAGAGCATCGCGAGGCCGCACAGGGGAAGGCTCAGGTGGGTACGCATGTCCGGGTCACTAGCACGCTTGCGCGGGCAGGGCAGGGTGGGAGCGATGCAGCTTTCTCGCGCGTGGGCGGCGACCAGGGGCCTCGGCGGCGCGTTGGCACTGGTGCTACGCGGACGTCTCGGGATGTTCGAGCCTCGTGCGCTCTTTTCGAGGCGGTACGAAGGTGAGGCCATCGGTGACGCGCGAGAAGCCAATGTCGAGCAGCGCGCGCGCAAGCGGATGAAGGCCCGCGGGCTCACCGTCGATTTGTGGGATCTGCACGGTCCGCAAGGTGTCGCCCTTGATGGCAAGGGCGAGTGCCGTGCGGGCATGAGACGAAGCTGCGGCCTCGAAGGTGATGAGATCGCCGCCCTTGGCTTGGAAGGCGAGCAGCTCGCCCTTGCGAAGGAACACGCGGCAGCCCTGGGCCCGCTGGGGCGTGGGGGCGCCGGGCCGTACCGGCCCAGGCCACGGCAGAACCGCGCCGTACGCGTTGGCCGGATCGCGCGCCGCAAGCTCGATGACGGCGTCCGTCGGCACCGTTGCCCGAAGGCGATCGTCGGTGCCCGAGAGCGAGAACTGCGTCGCGCCCAGGCCGTCGATGAACATGCCCCGGCGCAGCTCTCCCCGCTCTTCGAGCTGCTTGAGCACTGGGTAGACAAGTTGAAAGCCGCCCTCCCAACCCTCGGCGCTGACGGCTTCGCGCGTGAGCACCCCGTAGCGCGCAAGCAGCAGGCGCGCGGCCATGAGTCGCCCCTCGACCGGTGCCTTGCCGGGGCCTGCGAGCGAAGGCGCGCGCGCGGGGTGGTGGGGAACAAGGGACCAGCGTCCCTGGGTGCCCGGCGGACCGCCGATGTGCGCGAACATGGGGCCTCGGGGGGCGCGCCCAGGCCGCGTCTTGCGCTTCTTTGCGCTCCGTTCACGCAAGGGGGCGAGCGTGTCGTTGGTGAGCTCGCCGCCCTGCACCATGTCCCAAAGCACACCGGCAATGTCGCCCGGGAAGCCCTGGGTCTCGGCGATGATCTCGTGAAAGAAGCTGGCGCCGCGAGCCGACAGTAAGCTGCGGATGAACGACGCCAGATCTCCTTCGACGATGCGCACCGGCGGCGCCAGCAGCGATAGCGCCCGGGCCGCATAGAGGGCGATCTGGTCCGAGGCGCCCACGCCGACCCAGCGATAGGCGCCGGAGGCCACCGCGGCATCGAGGTCCGAAGGGCGAAAGCCTGGCAGGCGCGCGGGCAAGACGGCTTCCTCGAGATCCGAAAGCGAGAACGGGTAGCCCTGTAGTTTGTCGAGCACGCCCACGAATGTGTCGCGATGGGGCTCGCCGATGCCGTGGAACGCAGGTAGGAAAGCTGCGTATTGCGCCGGGGCCACGGGCTCTACCTGGCTGCGTAGCACCGCCAGCGTGCGCCGCTTGAGTTGCCCGAGCACCTCGGCGTCGCAGAGCTCGAGGCCCGTGCCGCCGGGCAAGAACTCGCCGCGCAACAGCACGTGGGCCTGCACGAGGGCTTCCACCGCGTGATGTACGCTCCCTCGTGACAGGGCATAGCGGGTCTGGAACGCGTGCTCCGTGAAGGGCCCCCGGGTCTTGCTGTACCGGCGCAGGAGCTCCCCGAGCGCGTCGTTGCGTTCGCTGCGGTACGCTTGGGGCACCCCCGTGGGCAGCGTCGCGCCCACGGCTTGCTCGTACAGGCCTGCGTCCTCGATGGTGATGACGCGCTTTTGCCCCGCCATGCTCAACATGAGCACGCGCCGCTCCCGAAGCGCTTCTTGCACATGGGCGCTCGCGTTGCCGGGGCGCAGTGCCAGCTCCTCTGGCGAGAGATCGCCGACCACGCGCAGCAGATCGTGTAGCGCATCGGCGCTGTCGACCTCGTGGTCTGCACGCTGCAAGCTTCGCTCGACGTCGTGCAAAACGCCCGGGTCCAGGAGCTCCCGCAGTGCGGCGTTGCCCAATAGCTCGCGCAGTTGCTTTTGGTCGATGGTGAGCGCTTGGGCCCGGCGCTCGGCTAGCGGCAAGTCGCCGTCGTAGATGAAGTTGCCCATGTACGAGAACAACACGCTCGACGCAAAAGGAGAGGGACCCTGGGTATCGATGGTCTGCAGGCGCACGGCACCGGTCTCCATGTCCACGAGCAGCTGCTGCAAGAACGGCACGTCGAACACGTCGCTCATGCACTCTCGGTACGTCTCGAGCACAATGGGGAACTGCGGATACTTGGACGCCACCTGCAGCAAGTCGCCCGCGCGCTTGCGCTGGGCCCACAAGGGCGTGCGCATCCCGGGCCTGCGCTTGGGCAGCAACAGGGCCCGCCCCGCGGCCTCGCGAAAGCGCGCCGCGAAGAGCGAGCTGTCGCCCAAGGCTCGTACCAATACGTCGTGCACCTCGTGCGGGGCCGGGAGCAACGCTTGCACGTCTGGGGGCGTGCCCAGATCCGGAAAGCGCATGGCAATGCCGTCGTCCATGGCGATGGGCTCGATGTCGACGGACAGAATGGCCCGAGCCTTCTCCCTCATGCACATGGCGAGCGGAATGTGAACGCGCTTGCCGTAAGGGGACAGAAGGCACACGCGGTAGTCGCCCAATTCGTCGCGCATGCGCTCGACCACCAGGTGCCGGTCCGTGGGCACCACGCCCTGCTCGAGCTGATCGCCCACGTACTGAAGGAGTTGGGCCTGGGCGTCATCGTCGAGGGCGGCGCTGAGCGCGCGTTTGCCTTTTTTGCTGAGCTCCCGCGCCAGTGCGCCGATGCTGGCACCGAACTCCGGACTGCGGCCCGGGCTGTCGCCGTGCCAGAAGGGCATCTTGCCGGGCTCGCCGGGCGCCGGCACCACGAACACGCGCTCGTGGGTGATGCGCTGCACGCGCCACGAAGAGGCACCCAAGAGGACAACTTCGCCTTCGCGTAGCTCGAAGACCATTTCTTCGTCGAGCTCGCCGACGCGGCGGCTCTTCTTGCTTTCGGTGCCGTCGTCGAGGACCACGGTGTACAAGCCGCGCTCGGGGATGGTCCCCACGTTGGTGACGGCCAGCAGCCGTGTGCCTTTGCGCGCGCGCAGCACATTGCGCACACGGTCCCAAACCAGGCGCGGACGAAGATCCGAAAACTCCGTAGACGGGTAGCGCCCGGACAACATGTCCACGACGCCCTCGAAGCTGCTGCGGGGGAGGTCTGCGAAGTTTGCGCACTGCCGAACGCGCTCGAACAGCGCCTCGACGGGCCAGTTCTCCATCGCGACCATGGCCACGATGTGCTGCGCGAGCACGTCCAAGGGGTTCTTCGGATAGCGGGTCTCTTCCACCTCGAGGGCGCGCATGCGCGACACCGCAGCGGCGGCGGCCAATAGATCTGCCTTGTGTTTGGGCATGATCACGCCGTGTGGGACGCCACCCACCTCGTGATTGGAGCGCCCCACGCGCTGCAAGCCTGCGGCGACGCTGGGAGGGCTCTCGATCTGGATCACGAGGTCGACGGCGCCGATGTCGAGACCCAGTTCGAGGGAGGCCGTGGCCACCACGCAAGGGAGCTCTCCGCGCTTGAGCTGCTCTTCGGCCTTGCTGCGCTCTTCGCGGGCCAACGACCCATGGTGCGCGAGGGCGATGGGCGCGCCTGCGGTATCGTTGATGTCTTGGGCGATGCGCTCCGCGAGCCGTCGACTGTTGACGAACACCATGGTGGAGCGGTGCGCGCCGATGAGCTCCACCAAGCGCGGCACGATGCCATCCCACTGCGATGGGCGTTTGTCTCCCTCGAGGGTGATGTTGACTGCAGGCTCGGGCATGCAGACCTCGAGCTGGAGTTCCCGGCGCCGATGGACATCGACGATGTGCACGGGCCTCGGCTTTCCTTTGGGGTCGAAGCCGCCGAGCAGCCGGGCGATTTCGGTCAACGGTCGTTGCGTGGCCGAAAGACCGATGCGCTGCAGCGGCGCGTCGCCCCGAAGCGCCTCGAGGCGCTCCAAACAAAGAAAGAAGTGGGCGCCTCGCTTGCTGGCGGCGATGGAGTGAATCTCGTCGATGATGACCGTGTCGACGTGCATCAGCATGTCGCGGGCGCCGGACGTGAGCATGAGCGCGAGCGATTCGGGCGTGGTGAGCAAGATGTCCGGCGGCGTCTTGCCGATGGCCACGCGGTCTTTGGCGCTGGTGTCTCCGGTGCGCACGGCCACGCGGGCCTCGTGGAACGGCAGCCCCAGGCTCCGGGCGGCTTCGTAGATGCCCGCGAGGGGCGCCCGCAGGTTCCGCTCGATGTCCGTGGTGAGCGCTTTGATGGGCGACACGTACAAGACGCGGCATCGAGCGTTGCGTGCCGGTGCCGGCGAGAACAGCAGCCTGTCCGTTGCGCACATGAACGCCGCCAGTGTCTTGCCCGAGCCCGTGGGGGCCAGCAACAACGTCGACGTGCCAGCCTGGATGGGCTCCCAGGCTTGCACCTGCGCCGGCGTTGGGGTCTTGAAGTTCGACAGGAACCACCGGCGCGTGGCTTCGTGGAATCCCGGCATCGGCGCGGCCTTTTTCATGGGCCCACCTGCTGGCAATGCGCACAGAAGTACGTCGAGCGCAGCTGGTCGCCCTGTCTGCGCATCTGGATGCGTCCACGGCACTCGAAGCATGCCTTGTCTTGGCGGCCGTAGACGGACAGAGGCGTCGCCCCCGTGGACTCGCTGCGGGTGCGGCGCCCGCGGCGTGCCCACGGGTCTAGGGGGCCCATGGACCCGGTGTCGGGCTTGACGTTGGCGAGCATGACGGCGCGGGCATCGATGAGCAGTGCGCGGAGCGTTGCGGCGTCGTGGCTCTGCACCGGGGCAAAGGGGTTCAGACGCTGCCGAAACAGGAGCTCGCTCTTGTAGACGTTGCCAATGCCCGCAACGATGCGTTGGTCCATGATGGCTACGCCAAGGGGCGTGCTGCCTGCACGCGCGAGCGCTTCTGTAGCCTCGTCCAGTGCAAAGACCGGCGCCAAGAGGTCTGGCCCAAGGCGCTGCAGCAGCGGATCTGCCGCGAGTCGTGCAGCGCTGAGCACCCGCACGCGCGGCACCCGCAAACCGGCGACCACGGAGCGGTCGGTGTGGAGGCTGAAGGCCATCTGTGCCGAGGGCAAGTGTGGTTCTTGGCCCTTGGCAAACGCCCGTACTTTACCCGTCATGCCCAGGTGCGCATGCAACGCCGCGCCGTTGCCAAAGTGCACGAGCAGGTTCTTGCCCAGCGCCTGCACCTGGGTGACGCGCGTGCCCACGAAGGCTCCCAACGCAAACTCGGCCCGACGCACCCACAGCGATGCCACCGTGGCGTCGAGCAGCTGTGGGCGCAGGACATCGGCGAGTCGGTAGAGTGTATCTCCTTCGGGCATGCCTGGGCCTTCAGGCTACCACCCGAGGCCGTTGCGCGCCCTAGTGCACCGCTCGCGAGATTCGCGCAATGTACTTGGGCCTGCGGTGCGCTAGCGCATTCGCGGGAGCGAATGCGGGGTGTGGGCGAAGCCCACGGAAAAGGAGCGCAGTGCACCGATGCTCGCGTAGCGAGCATTCGCGTCGCGACCGTTGATGTCACATCAACGGCGGTGCACTAGTGCGCCAACCAGCCTGCGTCCATGGTTTGGGCGCTACCGGTGATGCTCCATGCCTCCGGACGGCACAGGAACAAGCACAGGGCGGCGACCTCGTCGGGCTCGATCAGGCGCTTGATGGCGTTCTGCGTGAGCATGACCCGCTCGACCACCTCGGACTCGGGGATGCCGTGGGCTTTGGCCTGGTCGGCGATCTGCTTTTCCACCAGCGGCGTTCTCACATAGCTCGGGCAGATGGCGTTGACGGTGATGTTTGGGCAGCGGGCGCCGGCCTCGAGGGCGACGGTCTTGGTCAGCCCCAACATGCCGTGTTTGGCCGACACGTAGGCGCTCTTGAAGGGCGAGGCGATGAGCCCGTGCACCGACGCCACGTTCAAGATGCGACCCCACTGCCGCTCGTACATGCCCGGCAGCAGCGCCCGGATCAGCGTAAAGGGCGCGGTGAGCATGATCTCCAAGATCAGGTCCCACTTCTTGGGGTCGAAGCTCTCGATGGGGCTCACGTGTTGGATGCCCGCGTTGTTGACGAGAATGTCGATGGGTCCGGCGGCGCGCAGCAGGGTCTCGACCTCGGCGCGTTTCGACAGATCCGAGGCCACACACTCGATGGCGGGAGTGGCGCCAAAGGCTTCGCTGAGGCGTCCCATGGAGATGTCCGTGGCCAGCACCGTGGCGCCCTGTGCGTGCATGGACCGGGCAATGGACAACCCGATGCCCGAAGAGGCGCCAGTGACGAGCGCACGTTTGCCGTGAAGTTCCAGTGACGCTTGTGTGTTCATCGCAAAAACTCCTCGATGCGTTTGGCCGTGTCCGGGTGGGTCATGATGCCGTAGTGGTTTGCCGGGATTTCCGCTGCGGATGCCTCGCGCGCGGTGCGCAAGAAGGTGTCGCGGTCGTGCTCGGTGATGATGTCTCCGCCAGGGCCCATGGAGATGCCCGCGCGCAGCAGCAACGCCTTGGACACGACGCCCGGCCACAAGGCGCGGACATTCGTCATGCCGGCGTAGGCCATGTCTTCCATGATGGCGTCGAGCGATGCCCGCTGCTTGACGCCGCCGCCCGGTGCTTCGACCAAGTCTTCGCGGTAGTGCGCCTCCCAGAAGGCGTCGAAGGGCACGATGCCCGCGCGCTTGACGGCGCCCAAAAACGCCTCGACGGACTCATGCGTTTGCCCCAAGCGTTGCGCCGCCGCAAAGATCGGCGGCATGGCCCGCGGGTCCGGCACGCCTACGGCGTCGATGAGCACGAAACGTCGCAAGCGCTTGGGCGCCATGTTGGCAAGCTCGAGACCGACGAACGCGCCCATGCTGTGGCCCACGAGGTCGAAGCTGTCGGCGCCGAGGGCCTTGGCGGCCTGCAACAGGTCCCTGGCGTGTGCATGCCAGCCGTGGCTGCCGTGACAGCCCGCGGGGGTACGCCCACGACCGCGCAGATCCGTGGCCACCACGCGAAACCCTGCTTCGCCAAGGTGTCGACCCAGGGCGTCGAACGTCAGGCGGTTGGCCGACAAGCCGGGCACGCCCAGCACGAGTGGTCCGTCGGTAGGTCCGTGCACCCGAGCCCGCATGGGGCCGGTCGGCAGATCGAGCGTCAGTTCCGTGGGGACCGGGCTCATGAGGGCAGGGCTCCGGGCGCGGAGGTTGCGGAAAATTGCTGCGACCGCAGCAACAAAAATCCAAGGCCGCAAACGGATGCTGGAGCAAATTTGTGAATCATTTGCGAACTCAGGAGGGGTGATGGCCCGCACATGGCGCGAAAGTGACGTTCAGATTGTTGCAATGCAACATTGCCCAGCGGGACTGCTTCGTCAAGTGCGGCGGGGGCTGAAGGCGCCCCAATTCGCGGGCAGCGGCCGCGCACCTTGCCCCCGGCTGGCACATTGCGGCTTGTCGGCATCAATGGACCTTGGAAGATCCCGCAGAATGCCGGATTCGCACGCGCGTGGGCCCGCCACCTTTTCGCCCTTAGGCGCAGTTTCTGCCGAAATGATGGTTCAGAGCCGCAGGTGTGTCCTTACGGCATCAGGTTTGCTGTAAGCTCTCGTCCTCATCGCCGGAGGCCTCCTTGAGCTCATCGCATACCCCCAAGCCGCCGCCCGAAGGCGTGTCGTCCGTTCCGCGCAACTCGAGCGCTCCGCCGCCCCCCTTGCCGGTGGCACACCAGCCCGTGCGACCCCTGCCGCCCAAGTTCCCGAGCGCCCCCGCGACGCCCGTCGCGCGGCCGCCGGAGGTGGCGCTGCCCGCCGACTTCGATTCGCGCGCGACGGTGCCCGATACGGATCTGGTGCGCCTGGCGCCTGGGTCCGACTTTCCGGCAGACGCCGAGGGGGTGCCCACGCGCGTCAAGGCGCAGCAGACCATCCACACCATCCGTCAGCTCGTCGACACCGTGAGCGTGCCGCGCTTGGTGCTCACCGTCGAGCGCGAAGGCGGCATCATCGCGCAGCGGACCATCACCCACGACGGCGATCTTTGCCGCATCGGCACCCACTCGTCGAACGATCTCGTGGTGCGGGACCCGGCGGTCTCGCGCTTTCACTGCCGCTTGGTGCGCGAAGAAGGCACCTGGCGCATTCGAGACACGGGCTCGCTCAACGGCACCAAACTCGACAACGTCCGCATGCGTGACGCGGACTTGCCCGCGGAGGGCGGCACCCTGGCCATGGGCGACTCGCTCATCCGCGTGCGCCCCGCCGAGGCCAGCCAGCAAAGTGCCATCCCGCTGATCCCTTCGTTTGGACAGATTGCCGGCATCAGCTTGCCCATGCGCAAGCTGTTCGCGATGCTCGAGAAGGTCGCCCAAAGCGAGATCAACGTGCTCATCGAGGGCGAGAGCGGCACCGGCAAAGAGCTGGTTGCCCAGGAGATCGTCCAGCACAGCCCTCGCGCCGACAAGCCGTTCGTCGTGGTGGACTGCGGCGCCATCTCGCCCAACTTGGTCGAGAGTGAGCTCTTTGGTCATGCCCGCGGCGCCTTCACCGGCGCCGACCGCGAGCGCATCGGCGCTTTCGAATCGGCCGAAGGCGGCACGGTCTTCCTCGACGAAATCGGCGAGCTGCCCCTGGAGCTCCAGCCCAAGCTATTGCGTGCCCTCGAAGCCCGAGAGATTCGCCGCGTGGGCGAAACCAAGCCGCGCAAGATCAACGTGCGCGTCGTGTCGGCGACCAACCGAGACCTGGAACGCGAGGTCAACAAGGGCCGCTTCCGCGAAGACTTGTACTTCCGTCTCGCCGTCATCACCGTGCACGTTCCCGCCCTGCGCGAGCGTCTCGACGATCTCCTGATCTTGATCCGCGTGTTCTTGCAGCAGCTCGGGTGCCCCCAGGCCGAGAAGCTGTTCCCCACCAACGTTCTTGGCGAGCTCTCGCGTCACGATTGGCCCGGCAACGTGCGCGAGCTTCGCAACTACGTCGAGCGCTGTTTGGTGCTCGAGACGGCGATCCCCACCAGCAAGCGCCACAGCGGCGCTCCAAGCGCCGGCGGATCCCCCGGCGTCGCCGGCGGCAACGAGGGCCGTTTGCCCTTCAAGATTGCCAAGGACTCCGCCATCGATGCCTTCGAGCGTGCCTACCTGGCCACGCTGCTCGAGGAGGCTGGCGGCAACATGAGCAAGGCCGCCCGCATCGCCGGCATGGACCGCATGTACCTGCACCGCCTCGTGCAAAAACACGGCCTCCGCGGCCAAGGGTCGCAGGCTCCTCCCGGCCTCAACCTCTAGTCTCGGGCGAGGGCTCATTTTTCGCCGATACCGTCGCGCTGGCGGTGTCGGCTCGGCTGCGGCGTACGGTCGTACGCCTCGCTCGCCTCCTAGCCAGCGCTTGGTCTCGACGAAAACTGAGCCCTCGCCTCCATGGACTCCGTGTCGGTCGAAGCGACGGTCGCTTCGCGACGGATGGCTGGTCGCTTCGCGACGGATGGCTGGTCGCTTCGCGACGGATGGCTGGTCGCTTCGCGACGGATGGCTGGTCGCTTCGCGACGGATGGCTGGTCGCTTCGCGACGGTCGCTTCGCGACGGATGGCTGGTCGCTTCGCGACGGTCGCTTCGCGACGGATGGTTGGTCGCGCTGCGATGGGGGAGCGGCGTGCGGCTAGGGTTTTTTGCCGGCGATGGTGCGCAGGAGGGTGAGTTCGGCGCGGCCGAGTTCGCCGGTTAGGACGAGGACGATGAGGTATGCCACGGCGACGAGGGTGGCGAGGATGATGGTGAGCGGGCGGCCCGTGATGGGGGTCAGGAAGCCAACGCCGAAGGCGAGGGCGACGGCGAGGCAGACACGGAGGGCGGTCTTGCGGGGGACGAAGGCGCCGGTGGTGCGGTAGACAATGTATCCTGCATATAACATGGCCAGGCCGAGGCCCAGCAGGGCCGCGGTGGCCGAGGCCATGAGTTGGGGGGCGCCGAAGGGGCGGCCGGGGACCAGGGCGATGCAGGCTGCGGCGACGGTGCCGAGGGCGATGAGGGTGACGCGGAGAGCCTTGCGTTCTTGGCCGATGCTGACGAGGACGGTGCTGGCGAGACCCAAGATGGCAAAGGTCGCCTGGGCCAGCGCGAGGATGTGCAGAGGGCCTTGGCCGCGGATGGCGATGGTGCGGTCGTAGGCAAAGGCCAACAGCGAGCCGGGAAGGGCACATACCACCGAGACGAGCAGCCCGACGACAATGGCGCCGAGGCGCGTGCCCCGCGAAACCAGCTGGGCGAGCTCCGCAGGGGTCCCCTCGGCCTTCACCTTGGCCAGCATCGGGAACAGGATCTGCGTGACGCTGAAGAGCATCTGGTAGGGCAGGAACGCAAAGAGCTGGCAGCCGCGGTAGGCCGCGAGCCACTCGTCGGCGGTGTTGGCGCTGGCGCCCTCGGACAGGAACCTGCCGAGCAGCAAGTGATCGGCCTGCATGACCGCGTTGGTGCACGCTTGGGCCAAGACAACAGGCAATAGCCCCGCGGCGTAGGCCTTGAGCGAGGGCAGGGGCGCGCTACCGCGTGCAGAGCCCGCCTGGGGCCTTGTGACCACGGCGGCAATGCCCACCACCACCAGCGAAGCCAGGCTCGCGCCAACCACGGCACCAAGCACGCCGTTTTGGCCCTGGCGCACGAACAGGTAGCCGCCGAACAGCAGTAGCAGGGTGCGCAAGGTGGCGGCGAGCACGTCGAGGGCCGCCTGCTTCTGGAACTGCCGGGTGCCGTTCAGGTACCCCACCATGGGCGCGTACACGCCGTAGACCAGCAGCACCACGGCCATGGTCAGAAGCGGGAGCTTGATGTGCGGTGCATGCTGAAACCAAACGATGCCAGGCACGAGCGCGGCGTAGGCCAGCGCCACCACCGCCGCAGCGCCCAGGTGCCAGCGAAGCAAGCGCTGCCGAACCAGGGCTTCGGCGCCCGTGGCCTGCGCCGTGGCGCGGCTGACGCCCTGCGTGGCGCTGGCGATGACCACGTTGTTGACGATGTTGCTGGCCGCCAGCACCCGTGACAATGCGCCGTAGCCTGCGTGCCCCAGCACCTTCGGCAACAAAGCCTGTTGCGCGAGCCCCGTGACAATGAAGTACGCCTTGGCGAACAAGACGGCCAAGCCGCCGCGACCGGCGGTCTTGGCGTTACCTTCTTCGCGCTTTTGCTCTGCCGGGGGAGCCACGCGGTGACGCTACTTGGCCCGGGGCCCCGGGCGCAACAAACGAAGGAACGCTGCGGGCTACTCGAAACGCTTCGGGTCGATGGGCTTGCCGTCCATGGTGAGCCCGACGGACTTCATGCGCGAGACCGGGTCGCGCTGATCGGGCGGTGGCTCGGGCAACGGGGTGACGTCCTCGACGATGACCCGTACGCGGCCGGGTCGAAAGTCCGGCTCGACGGCGATGTTGAGCATCCGCTCGGGCTCCTCGGGCACGCGTACGTTGACGAAGCGCGTGGACGACGCGCCCACGTGTACATCACCCGAGCGGACGCGGGCACGGATGTAATTGGTGACATCTTCGGGCTTGCCCGGGCCCTCCGCAGACACCGTCCGCCGAACGGACACCGTCCGGTTGTAGTCCCGCGGCAGCTTCAAGGCGAAGGCGTTGACCTTGCCCTCGAGCATCTCTCCGGGGGCAAGGTGATCGATGCGCGGGGTGATCGGCGGCGCGGCGCTTGGTTGCCCCCGCACCACGGGCCCTTGGTCGTCGGCGGTGCGCTTTCCGCAGCCAGCAAGGGCCGCCAGCGCTCCGACGAAGACCAAGCCCGAGGTGTGACGTCCGATGCGTTTCATTGCACGACAGAGACCCACGAGTCGACGTACGTGCGCATCTGCGAGGGAGGCAACAGACCCTTCGGCGTCTGTGGGTTCATGCGACTGCCTCCGCCGAAGGTGATGGTGCCGCCGCTCGCTGCCTGCTTGGCCACGGAGCCGAACAGCGAGAACTCGGTCTGCTGCTGGAAGCTCGCGGTGTACACCTTGCCGCCAAAGAAGTCGTCGTCGATCTGCGACAGCGCCGCGCAGCTCTGGTAGGCCAAGATCGAAAGGCCGGGGATGACTTGTCCCTCGCCGTTGTCGACGCCTGCGTTGAGGTACGGCTCCTCGAAGCGGGTGGGGGCCGTTGCGGGGTAGCGGTACAAACCGCCGCCCTCGAGGCGCTGCTTGCCCGTCGCCGCGATGTTCTGCGGCTGGGTGTAGTGCCAACCGTACACCCGCGCCTTGCCGATGGCGCAGACGGCGTCGCTCGACGAACGCGGCTTGAAGGTCGCAAAGTAGTGGGTCTTGTCGAAGATCGACATGGGGCCGGTGACGCGCTCGCCGCGCTCGAGCGCCGCGTACCAGTTGATGAAGGGGCGCACCGACGGCTTGCCGGCCGTGTATCGGTTCCCCTCGGTGAGCGAGTACACGTAGTTGCGTGGGAACACGCCGTCCACGGTCTCGTCCTGCAGGGTCTCTTGCTCGCCCGTGGCAACGGACAGCACCAGGTTGCCCTTCTCGTCCAGCGAGATCACGGGCGGGACGGTGATGGGCGAGCTGGCCTTGGCCTCGCGCTCGGCCGGGTTCGCAATGCTGTTGCCCAGACCATCGTTCACGCCAGCCATGGACTGGGTATCGAAGAACAGTCCGCCCTTCCAGTTTTCCTCCACGGGGTCGCTGATGTCGAAGCGCCAGATGGTGCCGTCGGCATCGCCGATGAAGATCTTC
>JBIKNA010000484.1:0-5460 GCA_044358965.1 Polyangiaceae bacterium | reverse complement strand
GGCAATGCCTTGGGGGCGGAGGACGAAGTCCTCAGTCAACAGAGGAAGCCAACGCGGCGAGCTTGACCTTCGTTCATGCTCGGCGATTCAGCGCGGGAAGATGCCCTCGGCGATCTGGATGGCGTTGAGCGCGGCGCCCTTTCGCAGGTTGTCGGCGACGACGAACAAGTCGAGGGCGCCCGGCACGCCAAGATCGTCGCGCACCCGACCCACGTACACCGGATCGGTCCCGGCGGCGTGGATGGGCTGCGGGTGCTTGCCCGGTGCGTAGCCCTCGTCGGTAAGCACGACGCCAGGCGCTTTGGCCAACAGCGCCCGCGCCTCTTTGGCACTGAGGGGCCGATGAAACTGCACGTGTACGGACTCGAAGTGTCCCGTCACCACGGGCACACGCACGGTGGTGGGTGAGACCATGATGGTGTCGTCTTCGAGGATCTTGCGGGTCTCTTTGACCATCTTCCACTCCTCTTCGGAGTGGTCTTGGTCGCCGGCCTTCCAGTCGCAAATCACGTTGAATGCGATGGGCCCGGGGAACACCTGGGGCTGCGCCGGTTTGCCATCGAGCACGGCACGCGACTGCTCGAGCAGCTCTTGCACAGCGGCGTGCCCCTTGCCGCTGGTGGCTTGGTACGTCGAGACGATGATGAGCTTGATGCGGGCGACATCGTGCAGCGGCTTGAGCGCCACCATGAGCTGAATGGTGGAGCAGTTGGGGTTGGCAATGATGCCCTTGGGGCGCTTGGCCGCAGCGTGCAGGTTGACCTCGGGCACCACCAGCGGGCAGCCATCGTCCATGCGAAACGCGCTGGAGTTGTCGATGACGACGGCTCCGGCGGCCGCGGCGATGGGCCCGAACTCCCGAGATACTTGGGCTCCGGCGCTGAACAGGGCCACGTCGACACCGGCAAAGGACGCCGGCGTCAGCTCGGCCACTGTGTGCTCGACACCGGCGAACTGCACCTTGGTGCCGGCGCTCCGCTTGCTTGCCAGCAGGCGCAGCTCCTTGACCGGAAAACGTCGAGACTCGAGGATCGAGCACATTTCGCGCCCAACAGCGCCCGTCGCACCAACCACTGCCACCACGAAAGACATGATCGGGCAGCGTAGCGGCTTGCGCCGGCCAGGCCAACAACGCAAAACGGCGAGACGGCTTGGTGTCACCGCGCGTCGCGGCTACGATCGTCAACACCGTGCTCCGCAATGCCAAGACAGCCATGCTTGCCACGCTCGCGCTTGGTGCGTGCGCAGGCAACCCTGGCCCCCGCGACGGTACGCAGGTCTTGACGACGGGCGGCGTAGGCCCCCAGGCCGCCCTGTCGGCCAAGGGGGTGCGCGGGGCCGGTACCGTCCCTGCCCCGCCGGCGCGCTTCGTTCCTCAGGGCGCTGCAGGGTTCTCGCCCTACGGCATGGAGATCGGCGGTGGCGAGCGTGTCATCGCCCAGGGGTTGCGCATGGTGCTCTTGCCCGCAGGCGCCGTACGGGTGGCCGAGACGCCCCTCGCGGTGGTGCCGTCGCGGGTGCTTGCCCTACCCGACCGCGTGGGCGGCGGCTTCGTGTTCGTATCCGGCACAAGCTTGTACCATGCAAGTGACTGGCTCGGCGCGGTTCGGCTTGTTTACGTGCACCCAACGAACATCGCCAACGTGTTCGTTGGGCTCGATCGGCTCATTGTCCGCGGCAGCTCCGGCGCCCATGTGGGGCTCAACATGTCGACGCTCGCCCGCACGGACGCCGTCGGGCTTCCGGCAGCGCCGTCCATTGGAGCATTTGCCGCGGCCGATGGCTGGCACGCGCTGGCCATGACCGATGGGCAGGGGCTTCTCCTCACCAGTGACGCCGGGACCAGTTGGCGCCGGGTCAACCCCCCCGTCGACGCACGCACCATTCAGCTGCTGGGCGACCACTTCTTGGTGCAGGGCGCCGACGCCAGCAAGCGTGAGGGCTGGTTCGAGGTCTTTCGCACCGGCGAGGTTGCCCGGGCGACCGGCGCAACGACGACGGGCACGGCGAAACGACCCAAAAGCGACGCTTTGGTTACAAGCTCCGTGGGATCACAGCCACTGGGGCCGCGGCCTTTGCGTCGCGCCATCGAAGACGGGTGGCCGCTCAAGGACGGCACCGCAGTGGTGGCCCATGCCGGTGCCCTCTACCGCGTGGACTTGCAGGACGGCGCCATCGTGGACGAAGCCCCCCGAGCCTTCGAGGGCAAAAATGCGCGCTGCCATCCGTTGGCGCTCCCCACCGCGGCGGACCCAAGCGGCTTTGGCTTCGTCTGCGGAGAACCCGAGGGCGCCACGGTCATCTACGCCTACGACGCCGAGCGCGCCGCGGTAACGGCGCTTCTGCGCTTTGGCAGCCCCCGTGCGGTGTGGGCTGGCGGCACCGGAGGCCTGGTGGTGCGCGGACCATGCGCCGACGTTCCGGCGCGCGAAGAAGGCGTGTTCTGCGTGCGAAACAAGAGTGGCCAGCAACGCGAGCTCAAGCTCCGCGGCGACGCGCTGCAAGAACGCGTTGTACCGCTGGGCGACGGGCGCATTGCCCTGATTGGCCCGCCGACGGGCAACCTCGAGGCCGCGCGCATCACCATCGTCGACGGCGACCGCGCCAAGACCGCGCCTTTGGCCTTTCCCAAAGTGGCCCCAGACATGGATCGCGCGCTGCGGCTGGGCATCTGGCTCGAGGGTTTCGAAGAACGGCGCGATGGCGTCATCGGCGGTTGGATCGAAGCCCAAGGATCCATGATCGGAGTCGAGATCGGCACCGATGGCCGCGTGACCCTGGGCCAGCTCATCCGCGATGCAGGCGATCCGGTGGTCTCGGGTCGCTACGGCGTTGGCTGGACCAAGTCGCGCCGAGGTTACGAGACCGTCGACGGCGGCATGACCTGGACAACGTTTGAGCCCCCCACGCCGCTCACGGAACAGCCCGAGTCGCGCGGATGTGGCCCCATCGGTTGTTCGGCCCGGGGTTGGCTGCGGGTTGGCTGGGGCACGCCGAAAGCCGCACTGTCCACAAGCACACAAGTCCCGAGGCAACCCATTGCGCCGCTGCCCGTACACCGACCCGTCGCTCTGTCCTGCTCCCTTGCGTCCGTCGAACCGCCCGACGCAAGCGCACCTGCGCCCGCCAAGCCTCCGCCGCGACCGGCGCCTGCCTTGCGCCTGGGGTTGCGAACCCCAACGCCCTTGCCCACTGCGGCCGCAAGCGACATGGCGCCGTTTCTGGGCATCAAGGGCCCGGCCACACGCGCGGACCAGCGCGGGATCACCTACGAGGTGACCACCAGCTTCGACAGTAGCGTGCGCACGGGCCCCTACGCCCGCGTCTACGCCCTGGGCCCGAAGGCCGGAGATTGGGAGCCCAGCAACGCCCAATGGCTCGTGCGTTGGGCTGCCCCCTTCGGCGGTTGGGACAAGTCCAAGAGCAGCGCGGCCGCAACGGCTCCTTTGCACCTGCTCGACGTGTCGCGCCTGAGTGTTGGCGCCTACTACGGTTCGTACACGCAGTACGCTTTGGTCGGCAGCACCGACGGTGCCCGCGCGCTGCTCTCGGCCCGACGCACCAGCGGCGCAGAGTTGTCGCTTTTTGCGCTGGAGCACGACCACGCGCCGGTGGAGATCCGCCGAGAGAACAACGAGCCCTGGAGCAGCGTCGAGGCCGCGCTGCACACGGGGGGCGCGTGGTACGTGGCCATCAGCGATCCCGCCCCCTTCCAGCAGACCTTGGTGTACCGCGTCGACGGCAGCGTGGCACACCTGGTGGCGCGCATGCCGCGCGCCGTATCCGAGGTGCGCAGCGGCTCGATCCGCCTCGCTTCGCACAGTGTCACCGGCATGCCCGCGGTGGTGGTCGACGGGCAACCGGGCCCCGATGCGTCCTCGCCGCGAAGGTGGCTCATGGCCATCGACACCGATGCCGGCGCGTTCGCCGAACCGCTGCTGCTCGGCACTGCCGATGCCGCCGAGCGCGCGCCCATATTGCCGTGCACCGACGATGCGCCGGGCTGGCTGTTCGATGCGAGCACGCCGCTGCCCATCGCCGTCGAGGCCGCGGGCGCCCGCGCAACCCTCGGCGGCGCATTTGCGCGCCTACGCTTCGACGAGACCCGCGCCTGCTTGGTGGCGGCCACGGGCAGTGTGGACCCCACGCTCGGGGCCGCGCTGCGTGATCTTGCCAAGAAACCGGGCTTCAAGCCCCAGGCGCCGCCCCGGTCAGAGTCCTTCGTTCCCGTCGCGGTCATTGCCCAGCGCACCCGCTACGGCCTGGTCTGCCAAGAGAAGCGCTAGCGGGCAACCACGGCCACGGCGAGTGGTGTCTCGCGTCCGCGACACTCGCGCCCCCCCCAACAGGCGCGCTGGCCATTGGCTCCGGCAGCAGTATGCTCCGCGCCTCCAACGTGTTGCGCCGCCTATTCGCTATTTGCCTTGGTCTGCTCCCGGTCTTCGTGTCTTGCGACAACAGCAGCATCCAAGGGCTCGAAGACGAGCCCTTGGCGCCTGGTGAGGCCTGCGATGCCCAGTCGCCTACGCCGGTACGGCTGTTCTTCGACCCGCCGCGGGTGGTGCTGGCGCCCGGACAGACGCGGGTCGTCCGTGTGACCGTCGAGCCGGACCTGTGTGTGCGCACGGGCCTGTCGCTTTCCATGCAGAACGCATCCATTGCCAACGCACCAACGCAGGGCACCATAAGCCTGCGGCGTCCCATCATGGACATTCCGGTGGCCGGCACCGCTGCGGGGCAAACGGTGCTTGCGGCGAAACTCACCCGGGCCGACGGCAGCGTGGGCGAGGCCACACTGCCCATCGACGTGCGCGCCCCCAACATCCCGAGGTGCACCATGGGCGAAGCGCAGGCAGGCACCATGGCCCAGGCCACGCCGTCACTGGCGGGCAGCGCAAGCCTTGCCGGCGCCAAGCTCAGCGTGCCGGCGGCCGCTTTCGCCGCCGAGAGCGAGCTGCCCCTGCCATCCTTTGGCGCAGAGCTTCGTTGCGATGGCGACCTGACCGCCGACATTGCAGCGCCGGTCCGCCCCATTGGCCCGGCCATCGCGTTCGGCGCCGCCACGCCGGCCCTGATGGGCAAAGCGCAGCGCCGCGAGCTCGACTTTGCGGTGCCCGTCAACCCGGCGGCGTTCCCCGACGCCGCGCGGCTTCGGCACGTGGTCATGTTGTTCCGCAATCCGCTGCGGGCCAAGAAGGCACGGCCCATCGTGATCAGCAACCCGCGCATCGTCCAAGAAGGCGCCGGCTACGTGCTCAAGTTCAGCGCACCTTGGTTCGGCACCTACCAGCCCGTGGTGCCCGAGGCCGCGGGCACGCAGGTGCGCACGCGCAAGCTGTCGCACCGAGCGCTGCTTGGCGTATCCATGGGCGGTGGTGGCGCAGCCAGCTTTGGCATGCGGCACCACGACAAGTTCGATGTCATCGCGCCGCTCGGAGGCCCGAGCGATTGGACCTGGCT
>JBIKNA010000109.1:0-17888 GCA_044358965.1 Polyangiaceae bacterium | reverse complement strand
CGCCAGGCCTCGTAGTAGTTGGCGGACTCGGCGGCCAAGCGTGTCAGTGTGTAGGCCGTGGCGCCAACGACGGCGCCCGGCGGGCCGCCCATGCATGCTCCGGCAGCGGCCGAGGCCAGCACCCCCGCGCCCATGCCGCACTGTTCGGATCCGGTGCTGTAGGTGACCACGAACTCTGCGCCGCTGCCCACCAGGCCTGGCACAAGGCCCGCGCCCGTTGCGCGTGCGCCCACGGTGGCGAGGCTGGTTCCTACGCCCACGCCGGTAGAGGCCACGAGCCCGAGGGTGGGCGATTCGGACTCGTAGGTGACCACGCCGCCGAGCACGGTGATGGCTGGCGCGAGCCCAAGCCCCACGCACGTTTTGCCCACCAACGAGCTGCACTTGGGGCTTTGCAGCGGCCCGCTGGTGTTGCCCAAGCCTGCGGTGTCGCCAATGGCGCGCGCCACGACGGCGTCGGGGATGGGCGCACATCGCGTGACGACGCGGACGCCAGGCTCGGTGGGCGTGGGCACACTGCCCGGCTGCGCACCAAACACGTAGAGCGTGTTGGTTGTGGGGCTGCGCACCGCGCACGCAAAGCCTTTGCCTGTCTCCGAGAACCCGCCCGAGAACCTGGGCTCCAGGCACCCGTACACGCGCACGCCCGGGTTCTGCATGGCCAGGCTCGTGATGGTGCCGTTGTTGCCGGCATAACACGCGCCCGCAAAGATCCGCGCGGGCCGCAGGTGGCGAATGGCCTGCTGCAGCTCGGGCGACTGCGTGACCTCGCTCGCGGGCACGTACCGCAAGTCGCCCGCCCCCAGCGGCCGGTTCGAGGCCGGCACTTCGTACACGCTCAAGCGCCCATCGGCAGTGCCGTGCCCAAACAAGAAGAACGTGCGCCCATTGGAACGCAAGATCGCCCCCGGCCGCTGCGTCCCCGTGGCGCGTTGGTACTGCTCGATGTTGCTGTCGGCAGAGCGGTCCGCACTCGGCGTGTGAAAGCCCAAGTCGTTCGCCGGCACCGTGACCGGATCCTGCGCCCGCGCCGGCGTCGCCAACGCCACAAGGAACAGCCCAACAGTGATGCCACCCAAGACCCCCCGACCCAATCGCTTCGCCATGCGTGATGAGACTCCTTGGCGGAGATGCTCTGCAGCCCGTGTGCCAGGCGGGTGAGCGTGGGTGGTGTGGGGTTTCGCCGGGGAATTTCGGGGGATTTGGGGGAGGATTTGGGTTGCGGTGGGGTGGGCGCGTGCGGGGCACGCGTGCGGGGGCGTGGGGATCGCGCGTGGTGGTGGGGGGATTGGGGCAGCCGCAAAAGAGGTCTGCGCTAGCAGCCGACTCGCGAGCATTCCGGTCGACAGGGTGGACGAGCGAGTGCCTCGCAGGGCGCGCGGGTATGGGCGTCTGCAGAACACTGAGCGCCCGTGCATCAGCCAAAAGGCTGATGTGACTTTGGACTACATGGGGAAGTTCGCACAAACAGGCGCCTTGGGTTTCCGTTCCATGTATTGTGCATGTGGGGTGCGAAAATACCCTCTCCCCAGGAATGGACGCTCGGCTATAGGCTCGGCGCCGTGGCCTCGTCCCTAACTTGGATTGACTACGACGGTGCCGCGCGTGAGCGCACGAAGTGCATCTTGGCCCTGTTCCAAGAGCGCGAAGCTCGGGACAAGCTTGGCGTTGGCGCTGTGTATCAGTCGCTGTCGGACCAGCTCTTTCCGGGCACGAGCACGATCCAAGCGCGCCTGCGGTACATGCTGTTCGTCCCCTGGGTCTACCAAGGCCTGGTGCAAGCCAGAGACCATTGCGCGCGGGCTGGGGAGCTTTGTGCAGTTGGATACCCGTGCGTCCGCGAGCCCGCAGCGGAAGTGCCTGGCGCTCGACGCGGTGCAGGCCGTCGGGCGCCTTGGGGGAGCGTCGCGGTGGGCAGATTGGAGACCGGGGTGATGTCGTCCGCTTGCGACCACGATGCGCAGAGGAATAGCGGCTCTCTGTGCCTGAACAGACTCGCAGTCACGTGTATCGAGCGGCCGGCTTTGGCCGTGTGCACTGGCACATGATGTCCTCTCGCATGAAGCCAGTCGTTGGATGGGATCTCGGGACGCAAGCGTTCGTTGGCACTTCGCCGCAACGGGGGGCCCTTGGCACGCCCTATTGGTCGCCCGACGAGCTACTCCGCGATCTAGAGCTGCGGCTTGGCCTACCGCGCGCATCCGATAGCGAGCTCGCACGCATCCCGCGATGGGCCGCGCGCATCGGCGATCTGGGCGACGCTGATGCGTTCTATGCCGAGTCGTTCGCCGTCGACCCGCTGGGCACTGCAGGTGCACTCCTCGAGTGGCGCGACGCGCTGGTGGACGCGGGCTGGAACGGAGACCTTCACGAGAGCAGCAGCCCCCGGCTGCACGCCCTCGGGCGCATCGAAAGACATCGCTCTGTTGCGCTGCCCGCCGGAAGGATCGATCGCTTGGTGGCGGTGCAGGCCGAACTGTCGTCTCGACCGTCGGTGGCTCTGGGCTACGAAGGCCTTGTCCTCGTCGAAGAACGCGCCCTGTGGTCCACCCGCTGGAAGAGCGTGTTTGCGCTCCTCGAAGGGCAGGGGACCATCATCACGGCGTGGCACGCCTCGTTGCCCGGTGCGCCGGCCGACACCGATCTGGGGGTTCTGCAGCGCCTCCTTCGTGGGGAGTTGCCCGCGGGAACCGATGTGCCGTTGCGCGCCGACGGATCGCTCCTCATGTTCCGCGGCGACACGCTGTCCGATCTCGCCGAGTGGACCGCCGCCGCGGTCGGTGTTGCGCCTTCGCAAACTTTGGTCGTCCGATCCCTCGACCCCGCTCCACTCGAAGCCGCGTTTGCACGGCAAGGTCTTGCGTCCCAGGGGCACGCATCGCTGCGCGCGGCACGGCCGGCCACGCAGGTGTTGTCGCTGGTGCTCGAACTCGCGTACGAGCCCAAAGATCCGTACCGCGTGCTGGAGTTGCTCACCCTTCCGGTGGGGCCCTTTCGCGGAGACTTGGGCCGAACCTTGGCGCGCGCCGTGATCCGGCAACCGGGCGTACTGGGCCAAGACTGGCTGAAGCAGAAACAGCGCTGGGTAGAGGCAGCGCGGTTGCGCAAGAGCGCCGAGCTCGCAAAGACCACAGAGGCCGCGAGCAAAGATGTCGAACGGGATACCGAGGCCTGGATCCAGAAGCGCCTGGACTTCGTTCGTGACTGGCTGGAGGCGGAAGGTGCACACGACGATCGCGCCAGTGCACATGCGCTACTCGACGCAGCCGCGCGCGTATCGGCCTGGATGCAGGCGCAGCTCGCCTTCGACGAGGCTGGCGTCTACGGCGCGGCCTATCGTCAGGTGCAGGACTTCATCGCAGCGCTAGCGGACGACAAACGCGCCCACCTGTCGCGCGAAGAATGCCGGCAGCTCTTCGACACGGTGGCCCGCGTGGCCTCTAGACACGTCCTTTGCGACGAAGCTGCAGGGCGCCCGCACCACGTCGAACATCCCGGGGCCATCCTCGCGCCAGCGCCCAACGTGGTGTGCTGGAACTTCGTGAGCGCCGTGGAGCGTCGTCCGCGCGTTGCCCCGTGGAACGTCGACGAGCGCGCGGCGCTGGCCTTGGTGGGGGTAGCGTATGCCGCGCCCGAGCACCGGCTCGAGGTCGAGGCACAAGCGTGGCGTCGTGCGGTGCTGGCTGCACAACAGACGCTTGTCCTCGTGGTGCCCGGCAAGCTGAATGGCGCATCCATGTCGCCGCACTCGTTGTGGGACGAGATCTGCGCGCGCCTCGGGATTCATGACGCCCGCGCCGAAGCCCGGATCACGCGTCATGCTTCGGCCACGCTTCTGGCAGGCGAGGGCGCCGTGCGCGGACACGACCTGACCGGCCTGCCACTGCCCCATGGTCATACGGCATGGACCATCGATCGCGAGCTGCTGGTCGGCACCGAAGAAGCGCGCACCATGTCGGCCACGGCGCTGGAGCAACTCGCAAGCTGTCCGCTGGGCTGGGTGCTTTCGCATCGGGCCAAGCTGTCGTCCGGGGCCGTGGCACAGATCGCCGAGGGGCCGCTCTTGAACGGCAACCTCAGCCATCGCCTGGTCGAGAGTCTATTCCTGGCCGGTGCCTTCGATCTCGAAGAATGCGCGTTCATGGTCCAGGCCGAGCAACACCTGGACCAGCTCGTTCGGCTCGAAGGCGCCACGCTGCTCTTGCCGGGGGCGTCGTTCGAGCGCGGTCAGCTCCAAAAGCAGGTCATTGGCGCCATGCGATCGCTGTTTCGGTACCTGGCGGGCAAGAAGTTCCGCATCGCGTCGGTCGAAGAGAGCATCGAGATCCAGTCGGCCGCGGGCCTGCTTCGGGGGCGCATCGACGTCCGCTTGGTGGACGAAGCCGGCGCCGACGCCGTGCTCGACTTGAAGTGGGGCGCAAGTAGCTACCGAGAGCGGCTGGTCTCGGGGCGCGCCGTGCAGCTCGCCACCTACGCCCGCGGTCTCAAGGGCAAACCCGGAGGCAGCAACGTCACGCCGCCAGCGGCCTACTTCGCGCTGTCGTCGGGGCAGGTGCTCTCGGCCGACGCGCGCATGACGGACACGCCGCTCGACGGGCCCACCATGGACGAGACCTGGGCCGCCGTAGAACGCACGGCCACGCGGGCGAATGGCGCCCTCGCCGGCGGCAGGGTGCCGGTGGCCAACACTCAGGGCGCGCCTCCGTTGCTCGATGCCCTTGGGGTGCCCGAGGCCGAACACCCGCGACACTTCATCAACGAGCCTGAAGATACGTGCAAATACTGCTCGTTCGACACGCTGTGCGGTCGCGCGTGGGAGGCCATGTCATGAGCGCCAAAGGCATCACCATCATTGGCGCCAGCGCAGGAAGCGGCAAAACCTACCGGCTCACCCAAGAGATCACTCGCGCGGTAGACCCAGAGGCGAACACCCGGGTTCCCGTCGATGGACTTGTGGCCGTCACGTACACCACCAAGGCCCACGCCGAGCTGGCAGGGCGAATCCGTCACAAACTGGTGGCTGCCGGCGCGTTCACCGAGGCCGTGCGCCTGCCGCTGGCCTACGTGGGAACCGTGCATGCTGCATGTTTGCGCTTGCTCAAAGAGTTCGCGCTCGACGCGGGCCTCTCGCCGCACGTCGACGTTGTGGCCGAAGATCAGGGCACATTGCTGCGGCAGGCGCTCGAACGCGCCCTCCCCGCCGAACAGCGGGCCGAGCTGGACGATCTTGCCCAGCGCTTCAAGCTTCGTTGGGACGCGAAGATCAAGCGCGTGGATTGGCTGACCCCCGCACGCGACATCATGGATCTGGCGCGCAGCAATCGAATCGCGGAGAGCGCTTTGCCCGAGATGGCCGAGCGCTCCGTGGTGGGCATGTTGCAACTGCTGCCACAAGCCGCGCCCGATGGCGCTGCGCTGGAACGGGCGCTCGCCACGGAGCTTGCCCAGACCGAGGCGCGACTTGCTGCGAGCAAAGACGTGACGGGCAACACCAACAAGTGCCGCGAGCGCGTCCGCGCGGCCCGCGCCCTTTTGGCCGACGGTCCGTTGCCGTGGGGCGAGTGGGCGGGCCTGGCCCGGCTCGAGGCCGGCGCCAAGAGCCGTGATCTGGTTCAGCCCTTGAAAGAGTGCGCCGAAGCCTACGAACGTCACCCGCAGTTTCAGCGCGAGTGGGCGGCGCTGACGCGGGCCATCTTTGGTGCCGCACAAGCCGGCCTCGCGTCGTACCAGCAGTGGAAACGCGAGCGACGCATCGTCGACTACGTGGACATGATCGACATGGCTCTGAACCTTACGAGCCATCCTCGGGTGGCCGCCGAGCTGCAGTCTCGGCTGCGCTTCGTGGCCGTCGACGAGTTCCAAGACACGAGCCCCATCCAGCTTGCGCTTTTCTTGCGCCTGCACCAGCTGGCGCAGCGCTCGGTTTGGGTCGGCGATCGCAAGCAGTGCATCTTCGAGTACGCCGGCGCAGACCCGGGCCTGATGGACGCCGTGGCCACCTGGGTGCACGAGCACGAAGGTACCCGCGACACGCTGCCCACCAATCACCGCTCCCGGCCCGAGCTGGTAAACGCGTGCTCCGGGCTGTTTGCCAGGGCACTTGCGCGGCACGGATTCTCGAACGACGAAGTGGTGGTCACAGCACAGCGAACGGCCCACGAGGCCCTGCGGGCCTTGCCGCCATTCGGGGTTTGGCTGCTCGATGCCAAGAGCCAAGCCGACGCGGCCGTGGCCACCGCCCGCGGCATCGCGCGTCTCCTCGAGAACCCCGCAGCTACGCGAATCATCGACCGCGTGACGAAAGAGCCTCGGGATCTCCGGCCTGGAGATATCGCGGTGCTGGTGTGCACGAACATGGAGGCCAAGCTGGTCGCCGTGGCGCTGCACGACCTCGGTCTTCGCGTGGCCGTTGCGCGCGCGGGCCTGCTCTCCACACCCGAGGGCACGTTGCTCGACTCGGCGTTGCGCCTGCTGCTCGACAAGCGAGACACGCTGGCTGCTGCACGCATCGACGCGCTGACGGGCTTCGGTTCCGGGGCCGGTGTCGGACCGGCGGCCCACGAGGCGTGGCTCGAGGCCACCATTCGCGGCGATGCACCCACAGAGCCAGGCTGGCGGGCGGCGCTAGAGCCCTTGCGCGCTGCGATGGCGCACCTGTCGCCCGTCGAGGCGGTAGACCAGGTGCTCGCTGCCCTCGATGTGGTGCTTCTGGCCGCACGTTGGCCCGATCCGGCGCAGCGTCTTGCCAACTTGGATGCACTGCGCGCGCTTGCGCTCACCTACGAAGAGCGTTGCGTTCAGGAGCGCGAGGCCAGCACCGTGGCTGGCATGCTCCGGTACTGGGACGCCATGCGCAAAGAGTCCCTGCGCCGCGACGAGATGTTGGCCTCGGATGATCAGCACGTGCCCGAAGACGACGGCGCCGTGGTGGTTTGCACGTACCACAAGTCCAAGGGCCTCGAGTGGCCGGTGGTGGTCATGGGAAGCCTCGATCGCAAGGCCCGCCGCAGCGCATTCGAGGTAGCTCCCGAGACCGAACACGCCGCTTTCGACCCGAGCGATCCTCTGGGCGGTCGATGGATTCGCTACTGGCCATGGCCGTTGGGTCAGCTCGAAAAGGCGCCGTTGGCCGACGCCGCCGAGGCGAGCGACGTGGGGATGCGTGCGGCACTGCGCGAAGAGAAAGAGCGGGCGCGGCTTCTGTACGTAGGCTTCACGCGCGCCCGGGACCATCTGATCTTGGCCGCAAGCTGTCCGAAAGATGCCGCCAAGACATGCTGGCTCGACACGCTGCAAGACGAGAGCGACGAGCCCTTGATCACGTTGCCCGCGCAGGCAGCAGATGGCGCCGTCGACAAGATCAAGATTGGCCGCGATGCCGTGCCGGCGCGCGTGTGGCGGCAGGGCGCAGAGGAGGCTGAGCGCTTGCCCGAGGCCCAGCCGCGGCGCAGGTGGTTCGCTCGTCCCGTCGCGAGGGCCGAGCAGCGCGCTCCGTACCGCATCGCGCCGTCTCGCGTGGCGCAAGACTGGCCCGACGTGGGCGCGGTCACGCTTGGTGCTGCGATGGCGCTTCCGGCGCGCATGCCCGTGGACGGCAAGGTGGCCGAGCACAGTGATCTCGGCGACGCCGTGCACGCGTTCTTGGCAGCAGACCTTCCGGGGCTTTCGCCCCAAACACGCCATGCGCTTGCTGCCAGGTTGCTCGCCTCGGTGAACCTCACCGGCAACGTGCGCCCCGAGGCCCTGCTCGACGCATCCGATCGCTTCCGCGCCGTTGCCGATGCTCGCTGGCCCGGGGCCATCTGGCATCGCGAGATCCCCGTCACGGCGTTTGTGCCCACGCCGCAAGGACCGCGGAGGCTAAGCGGCAGCATCGACTTGTTGCTCGAAACCACCGAGGGCTACGTGATCATCGATCACAAGACGTTCCCCGGTACCACCGAGCCCGCCTGGCGAAAGAAGTGCAGCGAACTCGCGCCTCAGTTGGCCGCGTATGCCGCTGCGTTGCGATCGGTGCCAGGTGGCAAGGTGGCTGGAGCGTGGTTCCACATGCCGCTCGGGGGCGGCATGCTCGAGGTGTTGTTGTAGGCGGCTGAGTGCCCAAAGGAAACCTATGTCTAACGCGATTCAATGTGCAGCTTGCGGCGTCGAATTCGAGATCACCGAGCTGATGCGGGCCCAGCTCGACGAGAGCGCTCGCGCGGCTGTGCAAGGCGAAGCCGACCGCAAGGCAGCGGTCGCCATCGCCGCCGCCGAGGAGCGTGCCCGCCAGAAGGACAGCGAACTGGCCGCCGTGCGGGCTCAACTCGGCGACGCGGCCGCGAAGGAAGCCGAACTCCTCCGAAAGGAACGCGAGAACGACGAACAACGATTGCGCAGCGCTGCCGAAGTCGAGCGTCGAATCGACGAGGAGACACGACGTGTGCGCGAGGAAGAGGCCACGCTCGCCCGGGAGAAGTACACGCGTGAGGCCGAACACATTGTTCAGGCAAAGAACCTCGATCTAGAAGAGACGCGCGCCAAGCTGGCCGCGGCGTCCGCAAAGGAAGCTGAGTTGCTCAAAAAGCAGCGCGAAGCCGAGGACCGGGAACGGAACTCCGCCGCGGAGCTAGAGCGTCGGATCGCCGCCGAGGCCCAGCGCATTCGTGAGGAAGAGGCGAAAGCCGCAGAAGAGCGCTACGCGCGTCTGGCCGAAGAGGGGACCAGGCTGAAAGATCAGGAGCTGGCTGCGGTTCGGGTCAAGCTGGCCGAGGCGGCGACCAAAGAAGGCGACCTGCTCCGCAAGGCGCGTGAAGTCGAGGAACGCGAGCGGAGCCTGACTGCGGATGTCGAACGTCGGCTCGCCGTCGAAGCGCAACGCATCCGCGAAGAGGAACGCAAGGCCGCCGAGGAACGCCATGCGCGCATGGCCAACGAGGCCTCGCGCGTGAAGGACGAGGAACTAGCGGACGTGCGCGCAAAACTCGAGCAGGCAGCCGCCAAAGAGGGGGACATCCTTCGGAAGTCGCGTGAGATCGACGAGCGTGAGCGCACCATGGTCGCCGATGTCGAACGTCGACTCGCCGCCGAGTCCCAGCGCATCCGTGAGGAAGAGGCGAAAGCCGCAGAAGAGCGCTACGCACGTCTGGCCGAAGAGGGGACCAGGCTGAAAGATCAGGAGCTGGCTGCGGTTCGGGTCAAGCTGGCCGAGGCGGCGACCAAAGAAGGCGACCTGCTCCGCAAGGCGCGTGAAGTCGAGGAGCGCGAGCGGAGCCTGACTGCGGATGTCGAACGTCGGCTCGCCATCGAAGCGCAACGCATCCGCGAAGAGGAAGGCAAAGCCGCCGAGGAACGCCACGCGCGCATTGCCAACGAGGCCGCGCGCGTAAAGGACGAGGAACTGGCGGACGTGCGCGCAAAGCTCGAACAGGCAGCGGCCAAAGAGGCGGACATTCTCCGGAAGTCGCGTGAGGTCGAGGAGCGTGAGCGCACCATGACCGCCGATCTCGAACGTCGGATCGCCGCCGAGTCTCATCGTATCCGCGAGGAGGAGGCGAAAGCCGCAGAAGAACGCTATCTGCGCCTTGCCGCCGACGCGACGCGACAACAGGAACTGGAGCTGGCCGATGCCCGCACCAAGCTCGGCCAGGCTGCGTCGAAAGAGGCCGCAGTGCTGAAGAAAGAGCGCGAACTCGAGGACCGCGCGCGGCAGCTCGACCTGGACGTCGAGCGTCGCATCCAGGACGAAGCGAAGCACATTCGCGCGCAGGAAACAGCTGCCGCAGAAGAGCGGGCCGAGCTCGCCCGCGAGCGCCAGCGCCTGGCCGACGAGGAAGCGCGTCAAACGATCGAGAGCATGCAGAAGACCATCGCGGAGCTGCATCGCAAGGCGCAGCAAGGCTCCCAGCAACTCCAGGGTGAGGCGCAGGAAGTTCTGCTCCGCGATCTCCTCATCCAGACGTTCTCCGACGACGACATCGAAGACGTTGCGAAGGGCGTGAACGGCGCCGACAGTCTCCACCGCGTTCGCGCATCAGACGGTCGGGACTGCGGCCTCATCGCGTGGGAGAGCAAGCGGACGAAGGCGTGGTCCGACGACTGGCTGCCCAAGGTGCGTGACGACCAGCGCGCAGCCGGCGCTGCCATTGCCATCATCGTCACTCAAGTCCTGCCGCCCGACATTCGCCACTTCGGCCTGAAGCAGGGTGTTTGGGTGTGCGCGTGGCCATACGCCGCAGCTCTGGGCGCCGCCGTCCGCGCGTCCCTCATCGAGCTGACGATGGCGCGCCAGGTCGCCGAGGGTCGAGGCCACAAGATGCAGATGCTCTTCGACTACCTGACGGGAACCGAGTTCCGAAATTGTGTGGGCGGTTTCGTCGAGGCTTTCAAAGACATGCAGGACGATCTGGAGAACGAGAAGCGCGCCACGCTCACCCGGTGGAAGCGACGCGAGCGCACCATGGTCCGCGCACGCGACAACATCACCGCCTTCTACGGTGATCTCCAGGGCATCGCCGGCCGCCAGCTTCGAGATCTGCCGGCACTTTCGTTCGAGCCGCTGTCGCTCCCACCCGCACCAGGGTCGTCCAGCGAGTCTTTGGGGGACGACGAAGACGACGACTCCAGTCCGCTGGTGGACGGGGCGACGGACCCAAGGCTGACGGATCTCCTCCACCGCTTGCTTCCCCAAGACGGGGCCGCCGTCGGAAACGGCTCGCTCTATGCGGCCTTCGAGCGCAGCGCCTTGCTTCAGCTCGGCCGCTCCGTGACCGAAGCAGACTACCGGCGATGCAAGGCCATGCTGTTGGCCAAGGACTTGGTGCAAAGGGGGGCGGGCCGCGGTGGGAGTCTGCGCCGCAAGACGGAGGTGGCGAAGTGATCTCCGCGCGTCGGCAGTTTGCTTCGCTGCGTGGGGGTGGCGCGGCAAGCGTCGGCACGCAACCGGTCGAGCCTCACAAACCGAGGGGGGTAGAAAATACCCTCTCCCCAACGCATTGGCCCGTGCTCTAGCCTTCGGCGATAGCGCCGGCTTGCAGGTCGCGTATCCGCTGGTTCCGGACTCTCCGGTAGCGCGCCCAGACGGAAGCTCCGGAAGGCAGTTTTTGCGCACAAAACAAGCCGAATGGCCCTTGCGTCTGTGCGCCCTGCCGATACCCTTGTCGCCTCCTCCGCATGACCACGGCGATCACCGACGAAGCCCTCGACGCGATCCTGGCCATCCAGCTCACTGTGGCGTGGGCCGGCGAAGGCAAGTGCCAGCCCAAGCGCCTTGGCTGGTGGGACACCGATCTCATCGATGACGCGGGTGGCGGCGACTTCTTTGCGCGCTTGCTGCCGCAAACGCACGCGTGGGCTTCGCTAGAAGCCGTGCGCGAGGCGGCTCGTCGAACAGACGCCAAAGCTCGCTCCAAGATGGCGGCGCCCGACAAGATGCGGACGTTGTTCTTCTTGGGGTTCGAGCTCGACGAACAACTCGAAGATAGGCTTGCACTGCACAAGCGCCAGGGCATTGCGCCGGCAGAAGCGCTGCGCCTTGCCGTGCCTCTCACGGCAGAGTTCTCCGCAGACAAAGTTGTCGCCGCGTTCCAAGGGGGCGATGTGTCTCTGTCTGTGGTGCCCGGAGGCCGCGAGCTAAAGGGTGCTAGGCCCGCTGCGCCCGACGCCATGGTGCGTCGCCTTGCGGCAGCGCTTGTGCCCTTCGCCGACCAGTACCCGTTGCCCTTCTACAAGTTGGAACGCTGAGCGCGCGTGAACTCCGTGAGCGTCCCCGCAGACAAAGCCAGCACGCACGGCGCCCCCGGTTCACCCCGTGCACCTGGCGGCGAAGTAAAAGAGGTGCACACGCGTATCCTTCGCCTTGCCTTGGGCGTCGACGAGTCGCGTTCGTACTGGGAGCACATGGACGCCGCGCTGCTGCGGGTGCCTGCGGCGCAGCGCGCGCAAGTGGCGTTCGAGCAGCGCTGGTTTGGCGCCAAGAGCCTAGAGCGCGTGCGATTTCTCATCGCCAGCTTCGTCGACCGGTTCGACCCGTTTCCCGAGGCGCTTGTCGCGTTGCACCGGTTCCCGGCCATGGACGTGGCCGCGCGGCACTTCATTTGTCACGTGCACTTGCAGCTCACCGATCCCATGTACCGGCGGTTCACCGGCCAGTTCTTGCCGTCGCGGCGCAGCACGCGCAATGGCGCCGGCGTAGACCGCGACGTGGCGCTGCGCTGGGTAAAAAACGAGTTCCCCGATCGCTGGTCCGAGGCAACGTGTGTGCAGTTTGCAAGCAAGCTGCTCTCGGCAGCTACCGAGGCTGGTCTTGTGGCAGCCAGCTCGGCGGCAAAGGGCGCGCCGCGGGCGCTGCTGTTGCCCAAGGTTCCCGACATGGCCCTGGCCTATGCCATGCACCTGCTGCGTGGCATTCGCTTCGAGGGCACGCTCACCGAGAACCCCTACCTGGCCTCTGTGGGGCTCACTGGCGACTATCTCGATCAGCGCCTGCGCGCCCTGCCTGGCCTGGCGTTCAAGCGCATGGCGCATCTCACGGAGTTCAACTGGGAGCATGCCACGCTCTCGGACTGGGCGGCGGGGCTCTCATGACAGAGCCGTTGTTTCACCAAGGCTCTCTCGAAGACGCCGTGGCCGCGCTCTCGCAGGATCTCTTGGCGGAGAACGGCCCGCAGATCAGCACCATGCGCAACTACCGTTTTGCGATCTTGCCTTACAAGCCGCAAGACGAGTTCAAGCTGCGCCGCTTGATGCAACGGCTCACCGAGGAGCTGCGCGCCGAGGGCTGGGGCGTGCTTCCCATCTCGCTGCAAAAGCTCCTCCTCGATCGCATTCGCAAGACCGGCGACGCCAACATCGAGGCGCTGATCACGCGGGAGAAGCGTCTGTTCGACAAAGACCCGGAGCGCGCACTCACGCATCTTCGCGACAAGATTGCCCCGCACATCGAAGGCCCCGAGGGCATCGCCGCAGATGTGGCGCGCATGATTGGCGATTTTGCCAAAGAGCACCCCGACCGCGCCGACCGCACGCTGGTGCTGCTTGGTCGCGCCGGTGCGCTGTACCCGTTCTTCCGCTCGTCGGCGCTGCTCAAACACATCGACGGCAAGACCAGCAATATTCCGGTGGTGCTGCTGTACCCCGGCGTTCGCAAAGAACAGACCGCCTTGTCGTTCATGGGCGAACTAGACCCAGACCGTGACTACCGCCCGCGCATCTATCCGTGAGCCTGCCGATGAAGATTCGAGATCTGTTCCTAGCCAACGTCACCCGCGACATTCCGCCGGTGGTCTATTTTCACGAGCAGAGCCCAGCCAAGCTGCAGGCCGAAGTGTCCGAGTACATCATCACCGGCGGCTACCGCGACGACGACCCGCGCGCGCGGCGGGTCAAGCAGGGCATCCACGAGCAGTTTGTTCACCTGCTCACCGGCATCAACCACGAGCTGCAAAAGAAGAACGGCGTCGAGCTGCCCGCGTCGTGGATCTCGGGATTCTTTGGCTCCGGTAAGTCGAGCTTTGCCAAGCTCTTTGGCCTGGCCCTCGATGGCGTGGTGTTGCCCGACGGCACGCCGCTTTCCACGGCGCTGCTAAGCCGAGACGATTCGCCCAAGCGCCAAGAGTTGATCGACCGCTGGGAGGAGTTGGCCAAGCGGGTGAACCCGCTGGCCGTGGTGTTCGACATCGGCGGCGTGGCCCGCGATGCCGAGCACATCCACTCGGCAGTGCTTCGCCTTGTGCAGGCGCGGCTTGGCTACTGCAAGAAGAGCAACCTGGTAGCCGACTTCGAACTCAAGCTCGAGCGCGATGGCGAATGGGACGCGTTCCTGGTCGCGGCAAAAAAAGCGCTCGGCAAAGACTGGAGCGTGGCCAGCAACGAAGAGCAAGCCGAAGACCACTTCTCGCATGCGCTGCACGTTCTAAAGCCCGAGCGATACCCCGATCCGGGCAAGTGGATCGACGATCGCGCCGGCTCACGCACCGGCGCGGGCTCTAGCGTCCGCGAAGCGGTCGAGGCCATCGACGCGATGGTTCACATCCGCGCGCCAGAGAAAGCCCTGTTCGTCGTTGTCGACGAGGTGAGCCAGTACGTGCACCAAGACGAAGGCCGCATGCTCAAGCTGCAGTCTTTTGTGTCGGAGCTTGGGCAAAAGCTCAAGGGCCGCGTGTGGCTCTTTGCCACTGGCCAGCAGCAGCTCGAAGACAGCTCCGACAACAACAACCTGGGCAAGCTCAAAGACCGGTTTCCGCCGCATCTGCGCGTGCACCTGGGCACCACCAACATTCGCGATGTTGTGCACAAGCGCCTGCTCAAAAAAGAGCCCAAACACGAGGGGCTCTTGCGCGAGCTGTTTCAGAAGCACCGCGGCGACCTAAAGCTCTACGGCTACGCCTGCGAAGAGATCACCGAAGAGGACTTCGTCGAGGTGTACCCCATGCTGCCGGGGCACATCGACTTGCTGATGCAAGTGACCTCCAACCTGCGCACGCGGTCGAGCCGCATGCAGGGCGACGATCACGCCATCCGCGGCCTGCTGCAGCTCTTGGGCGAGTTGTTCCGCGAGCAAAACCTGGCCGACGGCGAGGTGGGCGCGCTGGTCACGCTCGACGCCATTTACGAGGTGCAGCATTCGGCCCTCGACGCCGACGTACAAACCACACTGTCGCGCATCGCCAACGATGCGCAGGTGCGCGACGACGTGCTGGCCCAGCGCGCGGCAAAGGCCGTGGCTCTTTTGGAGCTGATCCAAGAGAAACTAGCCACCACAGCCGAGCTCGTTGCGCAGTGTTTGTACGCGCGCCTTGGCGAGGGCAACCGCGTGCAAGACGTGAGCGTGGCGCTCGAAAAGCTGCGCTCGCTAAGCCTGCTGTCGTACTCCGAGAAGCAGGGCTACAAGATCCAAAGCTCTGCGGGGCAAGAGTGGCAGCGTGATCGCGACGACATTGGCGTAACGCTGGAGCAGATCAGCAAGATCACCCAAGAGGCCATCAAGAACCTGGTGGGCTCGATGCAAGAGCGGCCCAAGTGGAAGGGCCGCTCGTTTCCCTGGACGCTGTGGTTCTCGGACAACCGCCAAGCGCAAGACGTAAAGCTGCAAGATACACACGGAGACTCCACCGTCGCCGTGGACTTTCGGTTCCTGGCCCGCAAAGACGACCGTGCGGGCGGCGACTGGGTGCCGAAGAGCGATCAAGAGCAGCTTCGAAACAGGCTACTTTGGTTGGTGGGCGAGCCGGGCCCCATCGAAGACTTCGCGCGGCAGTACGCAAAGTCCGAGCGCATGCTCGAACGGCATCGTCCGCGCCGCGAGTCGCTCAGCCGCGAGAAGCAGCGCTTGCTCATCGAAGAAGAAGCGCGCTTCGACGAGCTCGAGGGCAAAGTTCGGAGCACCGTGGCCGAGGCATTCTTGGACGGCACCGTGTACTTCCGTGGTCAGCAGTTTCGGCCGCGTGACGTCGCGTCGTCTTTTGGCGGCGCGCTGAGCGCCATGGCCGTGCGCATCTTGCCGGACCTGTACCCGCACTTTTCCGAAATTGCCATCAACGACAAGGAGCTGCTCCAGCTCCTGCAAAAAGAGCTGTCGGGCCCGTCGGCCAAGTTCATGGACGGTCAGCTTGGCATCTTGAGCCTGGATTCTGGCAAGTACGTTGCCTCCTGCCACGGCGTGCACCCCACACGCATCGCGCAAGAGATAGAGCAGAACGGCGGCATGTCGGGCCAGGCGCTCATCGCCAAGTTTGTAAACCCGCCCTATGGCTACGCGCCAGACTTGCTGCGGGCGTGTTGCGTGGGTCTCTTGCGTGGCAAGAAGATCCAGATCCGCCCCGAGCACGGCAAGCCCATCACGTCGCACCAAGACCCTGGCGTCACCGATCTCTTCACCAAAGACCGAGACTTTCGTCGTGCAGACTTCTTCCCCGCCACCGAGGGCGAGGTCACCGGGCGCGATCGCATCGCCATTCGTAAGCTCTTCGACACGTACTTGGGCAAAGGCGACCTAGAAGCCGACGACGAGCCCATCGCCGATGCCACGTTTTTGCACTTCCCGCCCGTGCGCGAGCGTTTGCGCGAGCTAGAGCGAAGGTTCGACAACTTGCCCGGCCGGCCCGCACTGCCGGCGTCGCTGCAGAAGCTGGGCCGCGCGCTCGAAGAGTGCTGCCGATCGCGGCAAGTTCAAGAGACCGTTGTCGAGGTGAAGCGTCAGATAGACGTGCTCCGCGATGGCCTTCAAGAGCTGGGCTCGCTCACGTCGGACCTCTCGCCCGAAGCCATCGATGTACTCAACCTAGCCGCCCGCACGCGCGACCAAGAGTTGCTTCAGCTCAAGAACATCGAGTCGCTGTCGGGCCTGGAAGACGACGCAGCGTTCGTCGCAAATCATCTGGCCGCCGAGCGCCCGTGGAAAGGCGCCACCCAGCTTGCCCCGGCCATCGCCCGCGTACGTGCGCGATACATCGAAGTGCGTCAGGCGCTTTTGAACAAGCAGAACGACGAGGCACAAGGCGCCCGTGGCCGAGTCAAAACCCGCCGAGGTTTTGCGCAACTCGATGCCGACCAGGCGCACATGGTGCTGCGGCCCATTGCCGAGGCGCTGGTCGACACCACCGCCGAGGCCGTGTCGCCGCCCCTGGTAGAGGTGCGCGATCGCTTTGCAAGTCGCATCCACGCAGCCGAAGAGCAGGCCAACGAGCGGCTCGACGAAGCGCTAAGCAAGACCACGGAGAAAGAAGTGCTCAAGGTGGAAACGCACCTCCGTGGCCGCGAGTTCACGGACCGCGAGCACTTGCGCGCAGCGCTGAAAGAACTCGAAGAACGCATTGGGCCGCTCCTCGACCAGGGAAAGCGGATTAGGATCTCGTAAGCCATGCGAATCGAAGCGATCACCGTCAAGAACTACCGGGCGTTGCGCACAGTGGAGCTCACGAACCTGCCGTCGATGAGTGTGTTCGTTGGCGCCAATGGCAGCGGCAAGAGCACCCTGTTCGATGTGTTCGGCTTCTTGCACGATTCGTTGGTCCACAATGTTCGCCAAGCGCTTGCCAAGCGAGGTGGATTTCGCGAGGTGCTAAGCCGCGAGGCAACGGGGCCCATCGCCATCGAACTCAAGTTTCGCCAAGAGGGCGAACCACTGGTTACGTACAGCCTCGAGGTGGGGCTCGACGAGGCGGGGCAGCCCGTGGTCGAGCGCGAAGTGCTCAAGTACCGGCGTGGCAGTCACGGCCAGCCGTGGCGGTTCCTCGACTTCACGCGAGGCAAGGGGCTCGCTGTCACCAACGAGGCCGACTACGGCAAGCCCGACGCGGAAATGAAGCGCGATGAGCAACAACTCGATTCGCCAGATATTTTGGCGGTGAAAGGCCTTGGGCAGTTTCAGAAGTTTCGGCAGGTGAGTGCATTTCGGCGCCTCATCGAAGAATGGCATGTATCCGACTTTCACATCGCCGAGGCCAGGCCCAGCCAAGAAGTGGGCGTTGCCGAGCACCTGTCCGAGCGCGGCGAGAACCTGGCACTGTTCGCGCAATACTTGTTCGAGCGACACCGGCCCAAGTTCGACGAGGTGCTCAAGAAGATGGCGCGTCGCGTGCCCGGCGTTCAAGACGTCACCGCCGAGACCACGCTCGACGGAAGGCTGGTGCTCAAGTTTCGCGATGGCAAGTTCAAAGACCCGTTCATCGCGCGGTACGTGTCAGACGGCACCATCAAGATGTTTGCGTACTTGCTCCTGCTGCACGATCCCAAGCCCCACCCGTTGCTCTGCGTCGAGGAGCCCGAGAATCAGCTCTACCCGGATCTGCTCCGCGAGCTTGCCGAGGAGTTTCGCGAGTACGCCGATCGCGGCGGGCAGGTCTTCATCACCTCGCACTCGCCAGATTTTCTAAACGGCGTCGAGCTAAGCGAGATCTTCTGGCTAGAGA
>JBIKNA010000483.1:0-5469 GCA_044358965.1 Polyangiaceae bacterium | reverse complement strand
TCTTCGCGTTCGAGCACGGCGCCGCTCAATGCCCCGATGGCCGAGCCAATGACGCCCCCGGCGATGGCGCCGGCGGGTCCGGCGATGGCACCGAGCATGGCCCCGGTCATGGCGCCGCCAAGTGTGGTGGCGCCAGCGAGCGCGTGCCCATCGTGCTTGGGGAGGCCGTCCTTCTTGCCTTCGGGATCGCTGTCCACGGGAACCTTGGGTTGCATAGCTGCCGCAGACGCAACCTTTGGGCCCACGGCAATTGCCGCGCTTTTTGCTGCGGTCGCTCGGGCCACGACACATTTGCTGCGTCCATGCGCAAGGAATGCATCCGAGCGGCCTGCACCATGGTGCGTGGTGCGCCCGCCGCAACGTCGATGCACTCAGGAGCATCGGAGCTGACCGGAGCAATGTTCGCGGGCCGCCTTCGGTCTCGAATGCGGCTTAACGCATTTGACTTTCGGTGTGCGTTGCCCAATTATTGAGTCTCGGCTCAAAAATGGCGCGCCCCTCGACCATCAGCAACGAAGCCATCTTGAACGCCGCCATGGAGATGTTGCTCGAGCACGGTATTCAGACCACCACGGCGCAGGTTGCCGCCCATGCGGGCATCAGCGAGGCCCTGGTCTTCCACCGCTTCAAGCGCAAGGAAGACCTCTTCCGTTTGGCTTTGCAGCTCCCCGTCGACCCGCCGTGGACCAGGCAACTTGCATCGCGCGTGGGCCAGGGCGAGGCGCGCTCGCAACTGATGCAGGTGTGCCATGAGGCCATCGAGTTCTTTCGGAGGATCGTGCCGCTCGCCATGCTCGGGTGGTCACACGACGGGCCTCGGCCCGACGAGAGCCCGCAAAAGGCCGATGCGCCAGCCATCCGCGGAACGAAAGTGCTCGCGGGCTACTTCGAAGCCGAGATGCGCCTTGGCAGAATGCGTCCGCACAACGCCCAGGTGGCCGCGCGAACGCTCATCGGAGCCCTCTGGAACTTCGTCGCCTTCGAGGTGATGTTCGACAGCCAGTCCCGGTTGCCCATGGCCCAAGACACGTTCGTCGAGAGCTTGGCCGAGCTGTTGTTCGAAGGCTTGGGTCCTTCGGCCCCCCAACACATTGCCCGCGGCGACAAGCGCCAACGTCAGCCCCAACCCAAAGGTCGAAAGGCCCCCCGATGAAGTCTCCTGCGACAGCGCGATGGAAGGTGAAGAAGGTCTTGGGCGGTCTTTTGCTCGCGCAGTTATTGAGCTTGCACTCAACAATTGCCGGGGCAACAGCGCCTTCGGCCACGGCGGCCGACGCAGCATTCCCGTCGCTCGAGTCGTTCCTTCAGGCGAGTCACGCGCGGGCCATCCAGAACCGAGAGGCCCAGGCGCAAGTCGCCGTCGAAGAAGCTGCAAAAGACGCCGCGAAGTCCGATCTACTGCCCGCGCTCTCGGCCTCTGCAGGGTACACACGCAACCAATACGAGATCGCCATCCAGGTACCCGATGGCACCGGTGCCACGCGCCCCATCGTCACCACCGCGCAGAACCAGCTCGACGCCACGCTGCGTGCGCAGGCGCCGTTGGTGGATATCCCATCGTTCGTCAACGTCCGGACAGCCACGCGGCGTGTGCAGGCAGCGACATACCGAGCGCAGGCCACCGCCCGAGACACCGATCGCGCCGTGGTCGACGCCTACTACGATCGAATCTCTGCATACGGGGTCGAACAGGCAGCTCTACGAGCGCTCCGCGCCAGTCGCGAGAGTCAGGATGTCATTCGCGGCAAGCGCGCCGCAGAGCTTGCCTCGGACACGGACATGGCGCGTGCGGAGGCAGAAGTAGAGCGTCGGGTGCAAGCCCTGGCAGAGGCTGGGCTCGCGCGGACCCTCGCGGAAAGGCGACTGCGTACCCTGACGGGGCTCGAGGCACGCGGCGAGGCGCAGCTGCCGGAGCTGGACGTCACGCCCCCGCCACCTTTGTCGGCATTGACAGGGACGGTGGACACCCTGCCCGGGGTCCGGGCGGCGACCGCCGATGAAGCAGCGAGCGCATCGAAGAAGAGCGCTGCGTGGCTTACGCTGGTGCCGCGCTTGAACGCCGAGGCAACGCAGCGCTTCACCAACGTGATCGGCCTCGCGCGCAGCCCGGCGTGGGCCGCCGGCGTCAGCGCCGAGTGGCGCCTGGACCCATCTTCCTGGGGCAGCGCACGCCGAGAGCAAGCCAACGTGGCTTTGGCCTCGCTCTCCAAACAGCGCGCTGTCGAGGAGGCGCAGGCCGCCATCGAAGATGCACACGCAGAGATCTCTGCACGCATTGCTCGCGCCCGTGCCGCCAACGCACAGATCAACGCGGCCCGGCGCGCCGCCGAGACCGCGCGCGCACGCCTCACCGCTGGCACCGCGACGTCCCTCGATGTGACCGTGGCGGAGCGCGATGTATTCGACGCGGAAGTGGCCGAGGCGCAAGCGCGCGCGGAGCTCGCACGTTCTCGGGCCCACCTGACCCTTGCCACGCGCCCCGGAGGTGAGCCATGAACCTGCCGCGCCTTCGTGTCATTGCCCGGGTCGGACTGCGCATGATGTTCTACGACCGCGCCAAGTTCGTGGGCACCCTGCTTGGCGTGGTGTTCGCCGTGGTGCTGGGCGTTCAGCAGCTTTCGATTCTTCTTGGATTGCTCGACAAGAACACCACGTTCGTCGAGCACTCCGGCGCCGACGTGTGGATCGTGCCACCGGGCACCACGTTGCTGCAGCCCGGCCCCTTGCTCGACGACAGTGTGCTGGCGCGCGCCCGAACCACCAAAGGAGTGGCCGTCGCGGAGCCGCTCATCTTTGGCGGCGCCACCATCAAGAAGCCCAATGGCGGCACCGAGCCGGTAACCCTGGTGGGCACGGCGCTCCCCGCGTCTCTCGGCGGCCCCTGGAGCGTGGTCGCCGGTACCGCCGACGCCATCGCCGCAACCGATACGGTGATCTTCGAGGACTCCGAGCGCGAAAAGTTCGGCAACATCGACATCGGCAGCCTGCGCGAGCTGAATGGGCGACAGGTTCGCGTCGGGGGGTTCACCTGGGGTCTCGTTCCCTTTGGTCCGGCCTATGCCTTCGCCGAGATCAACCTGGCCCGGGACTTGGTGCGCGTGCCCACCAACAAGATGAACTTCGTGCTGGTCAAGGTGCGCCCCGGCGAGAACATCGAAGAGGTGCGCAGCGCCTTGGCCCTTCGGGTGCCGGAACATCGGGTGGTCTTGCGCACGGAGTACCAGAAGTCCATCGTGTCGACGCTGCTGCGCGAGCAGCTGGGCGCGTCCTTCGCCACATCCACCTCCTTTGGCTTGATCATCGGTTTCGTCATCGTCGCGCTGTCGATGTTCTCGAGTGTCATCGACAACCTGCGAGAGTTCGGGACCCTCAAGGCCATCGGCTGCGGCAACCTAGACTTGTCGTTGTTGCTCTTCGCCCAAGCCGCCATCTATGCCCTGCTGGGCTCGCTCATTGGCCTCGCGTTGGTGAGCCAGATGACCGAAGGCATTCGAAGCCCGAAGCTGGTGCCGCTTGTGCCCGTGGCCCTGATGGCCGGTGTTGCCCCGCTGATGCTGGGCATCTGTTTGGTGGCGTCGCTGCTGGGGCTCTCGCGCATTCGCAAGCTCGAACCGGGCATGGTGTTCCGATGAGCGCCGTGCGTGTGCGTAACCTGGAAAAAGTGTTCGGCGAGGGGCCGTTGGCTTTCCGGGCCCTGCGCGGGGTCACCCTAGAGGTGCCCGAGCGAGAGGTGCTCATGCTTGCGGGGCCCTCGGGCAGCGGCAAGACCACGCTGCTGTCCATCGTTGGGTGTGTGCTCGGCGCCACCGCAGGAGAGGTCGAAGTCCTTGGTCACGATCTCATGCGGACGAAGGCTTCGCAGCTGCCCGAGCTTCGCCTGCGGTCCATTGGCTTCGTTTTCCAGGGGCACAACCTGCTTGCGTCGCTCACCGCGCGGCAGAACGTGAGCCTGCCGCTTTCGCTGCAAGGCGTGGGTGCCCGCGAAGCAGACCGTCGCGCAGTGGCGATGCTCGAGCGGGTGGGACTCGGCGACAAGGTAGACAGCCTGCCCTCGCAGCTGTCCGGTGGGCAGCGCCAACGCGTGGCCATTTCTCGCGCGCTGGTGGGCGATCCACCGCTGATTCTTGCGGATGAGCCCACTGCCGCGCTGGACGCCAAAAGCGGTCTGCTGGTCACCGAGCTGCTGCGGGAGCTCGCGCGGGAGCGCCACCGCACGGTCATCATCGTGACCCACGACTCACGGATTTTTCATCTCGCCGATCGCATCGTCCACATGGAAGACGGCGTGATCGTGCCTGACGCAAGCAAACATCAAGGGACCATCGCATGAAGAAGTCGTACGCGTTCTACTTGGGCATCGTCGGGGTTCTGCTCGCGATGGTGGTGGTGGGCCGCGCGGTTTTTGCCCGCCCGGCAACAGAACCGCGCGCCACCGACGTTCGAAACGCCAACCGCGGACTTGGCGGAGGCACCGACGACCGCCTGTCGGTCCCCGAGGGCGAATGGGTCAGCGGCATCGGCATCATCGAACCGCGCGAGCGAGAGACCAGGCTTGGCACGGTGGCGAGCGGCATCGTGCAAAAGATCCTCGTAAAAGAGGGGGACCGCGTGAAGGCCGGAGACCTCTTGGTCGAGCTCGACAGCGCGGTAGACAGCGCGGCCGTGGCCAGTGCCATCGCCGACTGGAACGCAAGCGAGGCCGAGGCGTTGCGCACACAGAACGGCAGCCGCACCGAGGACCGCGATGCCGCAGATGCAGACGCACGGGCCGCAGAGGCACGCGCCAAGCTGTCGGCCGGGAGCGCCGATCGCCTTCGTGTGGCACACGCTGGCGGGGGCGCCACCCTCGATGAGCTCGATCGCGCGGTACGACAGGCCGAGGCCGACAAAGCAACGGCGCAGTCGCTTACAGCGCGCCTCTCGGCACTTCGCACGGGCTCTCGGGCCGAAGATCGTCTGCTCGCCCGGGCACGCGCCGAGAGCGCCAAGGCGCGTGTCGCCGAGGCCAAGGCCAGGCTGGAGCAAAAGGCGCTGCGGTCTCCCATCGATGCCGAGGTCCTGCAGGTGAAGGCCCGCGTGGGAGAGCACTTTTCACCTGGTGGAGATCCCGTTGTGGTGCTGGGCGATACCAAGGTGCTGCGCGCGCGCATCGACATCGACGAGCGCGATCTGGGTCGGTTGCGCACGGGCGCCCGGGTTCTGGTTCGGGCTGCAGCGTTTCCGAACCGTGACTTCGAAGGCCAAGTGGTCGAGCTGGGCCGGAGAATGGGTCGCAAGAACCTGCGCAGCGACGACCCCGTCGAGCGCAACGACACCAAGATCCTCGAAGTGGTAGCGGATCTGAAGGACCCGACGGGCCTGCTGGTCGGCCAGCGCATCACCGGCTTCGTCAAGCCGTAACGCGAGAGCACACTCAGTTCGCGCCTTCCTCAGGGGTGGCCCACGTTGTGCCAGACCGACGGAAGTGGC
>JBIKNA010000619.1:0-3556 GCA_044358965.1 Polyangiaceae bacterium | reverse complement strand
GCGGGGCGCTCAAGAACGTCATCGCCATTGGCGCTGGCGCCGCCGACGGACTCGGCTTTGGCAACAACACCCGCGGCATGCTGATCACGCGTGGTCTCGCGGAAATCGCGCGGCTTGCCATGGCCCGTGGGGGCAAGCCCATTACGTTGGCTGGGCTGTCGGGCATGGGGGACCTCGTGCTCACCTGCTGCGGAGAGCTCTCGCGAAACCGAACGGTGGGCCTCGAGCTCGGCCGCGGCGGCAAACTCCAGGACATCGTGGCGGGCCTCGGACATGTCGCCGAGGGCGTCAAGACCACCAAGAGTGCCTACGACTTGTCGGTGAAGCTGGGCGTGGATATGCCCATCACCAAAGAGATTTACCGCGTGCTCTACGAGGACAAGCCCGTCATCCAAGCTGTCCGAGATCTGATGGCGCGAGAGCTGTCGGCGGAGTTCGAACCCGCTTTCGGCCAGGCCTAGCGTCTGGGCAGTTCCCCTCGCCTCGCGTCGGGCGCGCGAGCTCCTTTCCCGGTGGCCGGCGCTCGACGCGGTTCGTCGGGCTTGGCACGACGCGCGATACCGGGCGAACCGAAGCGCGGGGGGGAACTTGGCCCCCGGCCACGCGCAACGTTCCGGCTTGGCCCGGTTTTGGGTTACGATGACGCCATGCTTCGCCGGACGCTTACCTTCGCTTCCACGGTTGCCCTGCTCACGGCCGCCTCCTTTGCCCACGCGCAGCCACAGCCGCAGCCGCAACCCGGATGGCAACCCCAGCCGCAGCCGCAGCCCGGATGGCAACCCCAGCCACAGCCACAGCCGCAACCCGGATGGCAGCCACAGCCCCAGCCACAGCCGCAACCCGGATGGCAGCCACAGCCGCAGCCGCAACCCGGATGGCAGCCCCAGCCGCAGCCGCAACCCGGGTGGCAGCCCCAGCCGCAGCCGCAACCCGGGTGGCAGCCCCAGCCGCAGCCGCAACCCGGGTGGCAACCCCAGCCCCAGCCGCCCGTCGGCCCCGTGGCTCCGCAGCCGTTGAGCACCACGCGCTCGAACAATGAGATGCTCTTCCTGTACGGCACCAGCGCCGCCTACGGCGTCGGCACGGGCGTGTGGGTCGACTCACTCTTCAAGATCACAGACCCTGGCCTGGCCATCTTGGCCCCCTTGGGCTTCGGCGTGGCGGCGCCCGTCGGCGCGTTCTTGTGGGACCGGCAAGCCGGTCCACTTGGTCGCGGCGTCCCCTCTTCCGTGGCCGCGGGCTTGCTCGTGGGTGCCCTCACCGGCGCCGGCATTGCGGGTATGCAATACGAGCTGTCGGACCCGGGCAAAGAGTGGCCTTTCCGTACACAGACCACACTCGCCTTTCTCGGCGCGACCGGCGGCGGCATCGGCGGCTATTTCTTTGGCGAGTATGCACGCCCAGACCCCCGACAGCTTTCGCTCATCGCCAGCGGCGGCCTCTGGGGAGGACTCTCCGGCGTGGCCATCGGCGCGGGTGTGACCGGAACGAATGCCGACTGGAAAGACGGCGGCGTGGTCGTTGGCTTCGTGGGCTTCGCCGGCGGGGTCGCGGGCACGGGGGCGCTCTCCCTCTTTGCCATGCCCTCGTACGAAACCCAAAAGTGGATGTGGATTGGCTACGGCTCCGGCCTCGCTGCCGGCGCCCTGGTATTCCCCTTCTACTTGTTTAGCGACTCGGACCCCAAACACGGGTTCGTCGCTGTCGGAGCGGGTGGCATCGCCGGTGCCACCCTGGCAGGCGTGCTGGCCGCGCACCTCAACGACAACGACGACGGCTGGACAAACGTCGCGTTCGGCAAGAAGAAGAAGAACGCCTACTTCAGCCCGCCGTTCAACCTTGGTCTCATGCCCAATGCCCAAGGTGGCGCCCAGCTCTCGGCCAGCGGCACCTGGTAGCACCGTCGCCGCAGAGGCGGCGGTGCGGCCGCCAAAGGCCCTCCTTTGCTCACTTCGCCGTCGTCGCAAAAAGCCCGCGCCAAGTGGCCAAGTGGGCGTATTCTCCTCAGGTTCGCCCCCACTCTCCGGGGGCCGCGTGAAAGCCATCGCTGATGCCGACGCTGAAATGGTTCCCGCCCCAAGGGCACCCTCGGACCTTCTCGCTCTACAAGCCGCTGTCCACCATTGGTCGGGCCTTGGGCAACGACGTGGCCGTCTCCAGTCCCGGCGTGGCCGAGATCCACGCCCAGATCGTCTTCGACGGTCGCGACTTCAACCTAGAAGAAGTCGACAAGACCGCGGACATCCAGATCAACCAAAAGAAGAAACGTCGCACCCGCTTGGTGCACGGCGACCGCGTCACCTTGGGCGACGCCGAGTTCGCGTTCAGCATCTTCGACGAGCCCCCGAGCCCGCGGGCCAGCATGCGCGAGCAGCCCACGGACCCGCAGATCTCCCAAACCGGGACCGATCTCGGCGCCGGGCTGCAGCTCGCCGGCGTGCGCAAGCTCCACGACTTCAGCGAGAAGCTGATGACCATGAAGGCCATCGACGAGCTCCTCGAGGCCATGCTCGACGCCGTCATCGACGTCACCGGCGCCGAGAAGGGCCTCATCTTGCTGATGGAAGACGCGTTTGCCACCGGCGACCGCGCCCCCAGCAGCACCGGAGCAAAACCCGTCATCCGCGCCTCCCGGCACGTCAAGCGCGAGCAAATCGCCGACCCCAGCGGCACCATCAGCGACAGCATCGTCCGACGGGTGCTCGAGACGGCCCGCCCGCTCATCGTCAGCGATGCACTCACGGACTCGCAGTTCGGCACGAGCGAAAGCGTCGTGGCGCTGCGCCTGTCCAGCGTCATGTGCGCCCCGCTCATCGCCCAAGGGCATGTCACCGGGGCGCTCTACGTAGGCAACGATCGCGTCAAGGGTCTGTTCCAGCGCTCACAGCTCGACCTGCTCAGCATCTTCGCCGGGCAGGCGTCGCTCATCCTGCAAAACGCCATGTTGCTGTCGGCCCTCCGCGCCGACAAAGAGAAACTCTCGGCCGAGCTCAAAGACAAGCGCTTCGGCGAGATCATCGGCGTGTGCCCCTCCATGATGGAGGTGTTCCGCAAGCTCCAGAAGGTGGCCACCACCGATATCAGCGTGCTCATCACCGGCGAGACGGGCACCGGCAAAGAGCTCATCGCCCGCGAGGTGCACCGGCGCTCCAACCGCGCGCAAGGTCCCTTCATCGTCATCAACTGCGGAGCCATTCCAGAGAACCTCATCGAGAGTGAGCTCTTCGGACACGTCAAAGGGGCCTTCACCGGCGCCATCGCCTCTAGGCCCGGCAAGTTCCAAGCTGCCGACAAGGGCACGCTCTTCCTGGACGAAATCGGCGAGCTCCCGCTCAACCTGCAGGTGAAACTTCTGCGCGCACTCCAAGAGCGCGTGGTGTTCCGCGTCGGCGACTCCAAGCCCGAGAAGGTCGACATTCGCGTGGTGGCCGCCACCAACCGGATCCTCGAAGACGAGATCAAGGCCAACCGGTTCCGCGAAGACTTGTATTACCGCCTCAACGTCGTGAACATCTTCCTGCCGCCGTTGCGCGAGCGGGGAGACGACGTCAACATC
>JBIKNA010000562.1:0-4270 GCA_044358965.1 Polyangiaceae bacterium | reverse complement strand
ATCGCCAAGGCGCTCTTGTCCAAGTACGCCGAAGAGCTGCACTCGCCGGTGCAAGGCTTTACGCCGCAGGCACTTGCAGCCATCAAGAAGCAGCCCTGGCCTGGCAACATCCGGCAGCTCGAAAACCGCCTCAAGAAGGCGCTCGTTCTGTGCGACCGCACGCTGCTCAGCCCCGAAGACCTAGAGATCGATCAGGCCGGAGAAAGCGCCATCTTGCCGCTCGAAAAGGCCAAAGAAGATTTCCAGCGCCGCTACGTGCTCGAGGTACTGGAGCGCAACAACGGCAACCGCACCCAAACGGCGCGCGATCTCGGTGTCGACCCACGGACCATCTTCCGATACCTGGAGCGCGAAGCCAACGCCATGCCCAGCGGCGCCGGCGGCACGCCCAGCGAGAAGTAGACCCTAGGTCGCAGGCACGCCTGCGCAGGGTACAGGTTCACCGCATGGCCATCGCTCCCTGCCCGCCCAAAACCGAAGCCGACCTCGATTGGCGGCGCGTGCAAGAAGCCCTTGCGGCGCGTTGCCTGTTTCAGCTCGGCAAAGACCTCGCGCGCAGCCTTTCCTTTGCGAGCGATCGCGATGAGGCACAGGTACGTCTTGCGGAGAGCCAGGAGGCCACACGCGCCTTCGCCGACGGCGAGCCTTTGCCGATCTCGGACCTCCCGGATGTTCGCGAGGCCTTGGGGCGCCTTCGCGCCCAGGGTGTGCTGGGGGCCTCCGAGCTGCGCGATCTGGGCCGCATGCTCGAGACTGCCAAGCGTCTCCGACGATACCTGAGCACGCGCAGGGAGCGGATGCCCGCGTTGTTTGCGGGCCTTGGCACCGACCCAACGCTCGACGGGCTCGCCAGCATCGTGCTCGATGCCTTCGACGAGAGCGGTGCCATCGCCGACGATGCAAGCGCGCGCCTGAAAGAGCTCCGCAGCGAGTACCGCACGGCGCGCAACCGCATGGTCTCGCGCATGGAAGAGCTCATGCGTCGCTACGAGGCTGTGGTGCAGGACAGCTTCATCACCGAGCGCGAGGGCCGGTGGGTGGTGCCCGTGCGCGCCGATGCGCACGAGCGGTTCCCCGGCATCGTGCATGCCACCAGCGGCAGCGGCGCGACGCTCTACGTCGAGCCCCGGGCCGTGATCCCCATGGGCAACCGTCTGAAGGTGCTCGAAGGCGAGGTACTGCGCGAGGAGACTGCAGTGCTCACGCGCTTGTCCGAGCTGCTCGCCGACGTCTTGCCCAGCGTGATGGCCTGCGCCGACACCTTGGCCCGCGCAGACCTTCGCGCCGCCACGGGCAAGCTCGCCACGGAGTTCGACCTTCGCTATCCACGCGTGTCTGCGGAACCGGTGTTCGAGCTTCGCGGAGCACGACACCTTGGCCTCGTGATGGACGGCGCGACCGTGGTGCCATGCGACATTTCGCTCAAGGCCGGCCACGCCATCGTGATCAGCGGCCCCAACGCAGGTGGCAAAACGGTCTCCCTCAAGACCTTGGGCCTGTGCGCGCTCATGCTTCGTGCGGGGCTGCCGGTACCCGCCCAAGAACACAGCGAGCTTGGCTTCGTCGTGTCTGTGCTCACGGACGTGGGCGACGACCAAAGCATTGCGCACAACCTCTCGACCTTTAGCGCTCACGTCAAAAACCTTGCGCACATATTGGAGCAAGCGCAGCCGGGGGTACTGGTCCTGCTGGACGAGATCTGCACGGGCACGGACCCTCGCGAAGGCGAGGCGCTGGCCGCCGGCGTGCTCGACTCGTTGCTCAAGCGAGGCGCCGCGGTGTTCGCGACCACGCACTACGAGGGGCTCAAGGCCTTGGCCCTAGGCGATGCGCGGTTCCAGAACGCCAGCTACGCCATCGACGTAGCCACCATGGCCCCGACGTTTCGCCTGGCCCTGGGCGTTCCTGGCAGTTCGAGCGCGCTACAGGTTGCAAAGCGCTTCGGCATGCCGAGCACGGTGCTCGAACGGGCCGCGCGATTCCTTAGCCGCGAAGATTTGCGCTTCGAAGAGCTGGTACAGAAGCTCCACGAAGAGCGTGCGGCGCTGGAGCTTGCGCGCGCCTTTGCCGAGCAAAGCGCCCAAGACGCCGAACGCACCCGCGCAGAGCTCAAGGCCGAGATCGAGCGGGTGCGCGCCCGCGGTCACCACGAAATCGAAGAAGGTGTGCGGCACCTGACGGTGGCCTTGCAGCGCGCCCGGGAAGACCTACGAAGCGCCCAGGGCCGCCTGCGACAAAAGAAGCCCGAGCCGGGCTCCCTCAAAGAGGCCGAGCGCGCCCTCGACAACGTGGCCCGAGAGATCGGCGTCGGCGGTGCCCTTGGCGCGGCGATCAGCAAGAGCCCCGAGGGGCTGACGCCCGTGGCCGTCGACAAGCTCAAGAAGGGCATGAGGGTCTGGGTCCCGCGTCTGCGCGCACACGCGGAGATCATCATGCTCCATGGCGCCGAGGTGCGTGTGGCCGCAGGTCCGCTCAAGCTCACGGTGGGGGTCCACGAAATCATGGCCAGCGCCCCGGACGAGGCCCCCGCAGCGGCCCCCAGCAAGCCGCGCCTTTCGGACTTCAAGGAGAGCCCCGAGGTCCCCATCCAGACCAGCGACAACACCTGCGATGTGCGGGGGCTGCGAACAGACGACGCCGTGAGCATGGTGCTGTCCTTCCTCGACCGCTCTGTTGGCGAGAACCGTCGGGTGGCGTTCATCGTCCATGGCCATGGCACCGGCGCCTTGCGCGATGCTCTGCGCGCGGAGCTAGCAGACAGCCCCTACGCGCAAGGCATGCGCCCCGGTGGCCGGGGCGAGGGCGGCGATGGCGTCACCATCGTGTGGCTGAAGTAGCGTTTGGCCATCGCGGCGTTTATGCGCACTGCCCGCGGCCATCATGGGCACCGTTTGCAGTGAGCTCGCAAATGCGCGAAACGCGCCCCAGGGCCGCTTGGCTTACTCGACCCTGGTGCCAGCAAACAAAAAGAAGGCTGCGGCCCCCAGGACCACGAGCAACACGGCGGCGCACACAGCGGCGATGAGCAGATAGAGCCAAGTACGCGAGGCCGGTGCGGCAGGTACATGCGCCGCAGGGAAAGGCGCCCCCGGCGCAGCGTGGGCCCCAAAGCCACCGGGTGGCGCCCATGCCTGACCGGGCACGCCTGCGTAGGGCGCCGATGCGTGCTGGATGGGAACCATGCCCGGCACCACCACGGCGTGCGTCGGGTCCACCACAACGCCCGGAGGCAACGGCGGCCGCATCATGCCCATGACCGCGTGCAGCTCGGCGACCTTGGCCGCGGCCTCTTGGTGGTGCCGGAAGGCCGCGCCACAGAAGCGGCAAGCTGGCAGCTGAAAGTCTTCAGGCGTCAGCTTCGACCCGCAGGCACCGCAGGTTCCGTAGTCGGTGCTCATTGCCGAGCGACGGCCGTCTCGGGAACCCAATTCTGCTGGCCGTTCTGGAACGTCACCAACACCTGGCCGTTGGCCACCTGGACCACACTGCCGGGGTAACGGTTCCCATCAGGCCAGGTCACCATCACGGTCATGCCCGGACCGATGCCCGACGCGATGGCGCCAAGGCCCATGACGCCGAGCGCTCCGCGCCCCAGGAAACCCACATTGTTCGCAACGTTTCCGTAGGCTGCAGCGGCTTGGGCATTGGCCTGCGCCATGGCGGCCGCAACATTGGCCTGGGCCGCGGCGCCCATCATTTGGTTTTGGTACTGCTGTGCAGCCGCTTGCGCGTTGACGGGTTGCGGTTGCGCGGCGACGGCCCCCTGCCCGGCCACCTGCGCGCCGCCGGCCTGCCGCTGCACGTTCACCGGCCGATGCGGCGCACCTGCGCGAATGCGCTGCGCTTCGGCGGCCACCGTGGGGTGGAACGACTGGAACTGCATCATGTTCTGGCTCATGCGCGTGTTCCACGTGCCGGCGATCTGGGTCCATGCCGCCATGTCGAGCCCGTAGGTGGCCAACATGCGCTCGAGGCCATAGGCCTGTGAAGCTGCGTTGAGGGCAACCCAGTCGTCGTAGGAAACCTCTACGGTGCCCTTCTTTTTGGCCAAAGCGGCTTGGTACAGCGGCATGAAGGCCGTGGCCACCTGCCCCATCAGGCTCATGTCCTGCATCCGCGCCGTCCACCCCTTTTGCGCGGCCTCCCAATCGGCACGACTGACGCCGAGGCCCTCGACGATACGGGCCTGCGCTTCGGGATCGTGCGTGTGGTCGGCTACTTCGGCGCCGAGTTCCGCGTAGCGTTCGAGGGAGATGCCGTTAATGGGCTC
>JBIKNA010000256.1:0-10105 GCA_044358965.1 Polyangiaceae bacterium | reverse complement strand
CCCAAGAATCAAGGAGTCCGTGCGCAGCCGGGACGCTCGCTTCGCCGGCATCTAACGACCGCGCGACCCGAAGAGAGTGCTCGTTGCTCTAACGTGTGTCCCTATGTTTCTTGGCCCGTAAACGTGCCCGTTACGGGCACGCTTACGGGGAAGACAAATACAGGGACAGGCTCTAGACGCTGATGGCGCCCTTGCGGAAGTCGCTCTTGGCGATCTTGATGTTGACGCACACGGGCTTGTCGCATGCGAACGCAGCATCGAGCGCAGGCCCAAGCTCTTCGAAGCGCTCCACCCAGTAGCCCACGCCGCCGCAGGCCTCGACGATCTTCTCGTAGCGTGTGTAGTCGAGCCCCGTGGCCACGGCGCGCTCTTGGCCGTACAGCTCCACTTGCCCACGCCGGATCTGCGTCCAGCCTGCATCGTTGCCAATGATGGCGATGACGGGGATCCCCTGCCGGGCCATGGCTTCGAACTCGATGCCATGGAGACCAAAACTCCCGTCGCCGTAGATGAGAACGACCTTGGCGTTGGGCCGGACCAGCTTGGCGGCCATGGCGTAGCCAGGCCCCACCCCGAGGGTGCCGAGGGGGCCCGGGTCCATCCAGAGCTGCGGCCACGAGAGCTTGAGTACGTTGGCGGCCGTGGCAACGAAATCACCGCCATCGCCGATGACGACATCGCTCGGACCGAGACGCTTGTCGATCTCGGCGCACACCCGCAACGGGTTCGGCGGCGACGCTTCGCTTGCGAGTTCGGGCACCATCTTGGCGCGGCGTTTGTCTTCGTCGGCGCGTACGGCGGCAACGAAATCGCGGCAAGGGATGGGAGCCCCAAGGCCTTTGGCAATGGCGCTGAGCACAAGGCCACTGTCGCCGTGGATGGCAACGTCTACGGCGCGATTGCGACCAAGCTCGGCACCATCGAGGTCGACCTGGATGACCTTGGCCCCCGGCGCGATGGCGGACGCGCGGCCGTAGTCGATACGGAAGTCGAAGGGCGTGCCAAATACGACGACGACGTCGGCCTGGGACAGGGCAAAGCGACGCGCACGCGAGAAGAGCAACGGATGGTCGGCGCCGAGGCAGCCCCGGGCCATGCCGTTGACGAAAACCGGCGCACCGATGTCTGTGGCAAGCTTCGGAAACGACTCTTTGTCTGGGGACCATCGCGCCTGCGTGCCGAGCAGAATCACCGGCCGCTGCGCCGAGCGCAGCAACTCGACGGCCTGCGCGATGCTTGTGGGATCGCCTGTGGGGCGCGGCGGAGCAGGCAAAGGACGTGTGGCGGGCAGCTCCGCGTCATCGTGCATGTTCATCAAGAGGTCGAGGGGCATCTCGAGGAACACCGGCCCCGGCACGCCGGCTTGGGCAATGCGAAAGGCCGAGTCCAGGTACTCGCCGATGCGTCGGGTCTCGGGTACCTGCACACTCCACTTGGTGATGGAGCGCATCAGCGTCACGTGGTCCATGTCCTGCAGCGACCCCATGTCGCAGAGCAGCTTGGGCCCCGCGCCGCCGATGCAAACGAGGGGGACCCCGGCCCGCTGCGCGTTGGCCATGGCCGTCACCACGTCGGTGACACCAGGCCCGGCAGTGACAGCGCACACGCCCGGCTTGCCCGTGGCGCGAGCGTAGCCGTCCGCGGCATGTCCGGCAGTCTGCTCGTGCCGAACATCGACGACACGGATGCCTTCGTCCAAGCAACCATCGTAGATGGCCTGGATGTGCCCGCCGCAGAGCGTGAACAGGTGGTCGACGCCATGTCGCTTGAGTGCCTGCGCCACCAGGCGCCCGCCGTGCACGTATGCCATGCGCGGCAAGATACCATGCACACCGCGGGCCCGAAGCCCGCAAGTGCCGCGCAACTCAGCGCGTTGGGACCGAACGCTCGCCCCGGGCGATTTCGCCCCGGAGCTGTTCGACGCGCGCGATGACTGCGGGAGGGAGCTTCTGGGCGTGGGCGCCCTCGTGCACCCAATCCACGCCGGACTCCTTGAGACCGAACACCTGCATGCCACCTTCGAACTTACCGGCGAGTACACGCTCGATGACCTGGTACACCGCAGCATCCGCCCGCTTGACCATGCTGGTGACGACGGTGCCCGGCATCTCGTCGTGTTGGTCTGCGTCGACGCCGATGGCAAGCGCCTTGCCCTCCCGGGCGGCCTCGAACACACCGTGCCCCGTGGCTCCGGACGCGTGGTACACGACGTCGGCGCCCAAGGCGATCTGGCTAACGGTGAGCGCCTTGCCCTTGGCCGGATCGCGATACGCGTCCGGTGTGGTGCCCGCGTACGCGCTGTGCACCGTGCAGCTCGGACACGTGGCACGAACGCCCTCGGCGTAGCCCACCTCGAACTTGCGGATGAGCGGCCCCGTCATGCCGCCCACGAAGCCCACGTGCCGGCTTTGGCTCAGCAACCCCGCGGCCGCGCCCACCAGAAACGAGCCTTCTTCTTCGCGAAAGGACAGACCGGCAACGTTGGGCGGCATGGCTGCACCACGCGGCGCGTAGTCGATGCACGCGAAGCGGACGTTGGGGTAGGCCTTGGCCACCTCGTCGATGTCACTGGAGAAGATGAAGCCCACACCGATGACCAGATCGAGCCCTGACGCCGCAAACAATCGAAGCGCGCTCTCGCGGTCGGAGCTTCCTTGGGGCTCGAGGTAGCGCGCCTCTACGCCCAGCTGCGCTCGGGCGCGCTCGAGGCCATCGAAGGCGGCATCGTTGAAGCTCTTGTCCCCGCGCCCGCCCACGTCGAAGACCAGGCCCACGCGCCCCTTGGCAGCAACGGGCGCTTTGAGCGCCTGCGCCTTGCCACCGCGGGCAGGAGCCAACGTCAGCAGCGCCGCCACAGCCAGAAGCACTGAAAGGACGACGTCGACCCGCTTCAACTTCACATCCGGCCCCGGGTGGTGGTCACGGGCACGGTAAAGGCGACCCGCACGCGATTGCGCGCCGCTTGGAAGAACTCGACCTCGGCGAGGCGCAGGCGTTCGAAGACCAAGTAGCGCGCGAAGGCAGCGCGAACGTCTTCGAAGCGAGCGTCTCGGTAGGGGCTCGGCGTGGTGCGGAAGGCTTCGCGAAGCTCTTCTTCGGAGGGACGCATGACCGGCGACACGAACCTGTGGATGTAGAAGAGAGCGCGGCCCTTCACGAGCAGCATCTCGCGAAGCTCCGTCTCCGTGAGCCCCGCAGCGCGGAGCCAATTGCCGAGCTCGGCGCACCCGGAGAGGCGGAGGCATAGCTCTTCGCGCAGCTCTTTTCCGATGCGCTCGAGTTCCATGGGCTCGGCGCCGCGGCGCACGAGCAGCGACGACAACATGTCGTCGGCCATGGCTCGCTCGGCGGCCGCGCGAATGGTCCGCTCGCTGCTCGGGTCCTCTATGCCCTCGAGGACGGCCTCGATGTGCCCCAAGAACACGAGCTCACGCTCCGTGAGCACCCGAACGCGAGTGGCGCCCCCGGTCTCGGGCGTGGTGTACCGAACGGCAACCCGGTCCACGAGGGACACGTCCGCCCGGGCGACGCCCGCCCCGAAGAGCGCGCAAACGCCGAGGAGCGCGCAAGCCGCACGCCGCAGTCCGGACACGCTCACGACGTCGAGCTGGGTTTGTCGGCAGGCACCGCACTGACCGCCGTAAGCGTAGGCCTTGGGGCCACCGAAGGGGCTCCGTCGCGCTCTTGAGCCTGGTGCTCGTGGTGGTGCGCGAAGCCCCGGGCCGCACGACGCGCCTTGAGGAACTCCGCAAAGGAAACCAATGTGTCGAGCTCCCGAGGCCCAAGAGCTTCACACAAATCTTTCATGTGCTGGCGGCTGGCCTCGGCGCTCCGCGTGCGGCGCCCACTTTGGCTCTTGGGCGGCTCTTCGGACACCGGGGCGGCCACGCTGTCTGCAGGGACTTCTTCGGACGGAGGACCATCGACCCATTGCGGGCGCGGAATGGCCTTGATGGCGTGGGCCGTGAGCCATGCCTCCATGAAGGTGCGGAGCCGCTCGCTGCGGAAGGTGAACCAGCGCTCACGCTCGGTGCCAAAGGACATCAGCACGTCTTTGAAACGACGGAAGGCGCCTTTGCCGTCGATGGAGTGCATGAGCTTGGCGCGAAGCTCTGGCTCGTCGACCATAGGGATGAAGCGCTCCATCCACCGGTATTGCTCGCGAGAGCTCACCGGGTCGATGCGCAGGTAGTTGGTATCGGAACTGATGCGCACGTGCATCTGTGGGTCGGCGACGCCGTCGACCACGCGCAAGACCTCGCCGGTGCTCAAGTGCAGATAGCTGTGCACCTCGGGCGCGTTGTTCTCGAACGCATCCTCCAAGGCTTCCCAGTCGACTGGGACGTCCTTCAGGGCAACTTCTTGTTCGACCATTTCCGGTGTTCTCCTTCGAAGAAGCGATGCGCCGCGCGGGTGACGGATGGGGTGAGTTCACCGTCGCGGAGTGAAAAGGTGCCGAGGGTGATCGGCAAAGCAGTCCTTAAACATCGCACGGCTCGCGCGCCTTGTCACAGCCTGCGGCCACTTCCGTAAGGCAGCCCCGCGGTCCGGACGCCATAGGACGGTGCGCGCCGGGTTTCGGGGCGTTTTTGGGCTAGCGACAGTAAGGGGCGCTCGTGTGGGTGCACGTCCGCACAATGCGACCGCTTTGGTGGCGGTCGTAACTGCAACCGTCGACGGGCTCTTCAATTCCAGACGATTCGCAGGTGTAGCCCGGTGGCAACGCCGACAACGGCTCCCACAGAGCAACCCCGGCGTCCGGCAGGAGCCCCGCATCGCCCGGATCTTTGGTTGTCCCGCCCGCATCGTCGTTCGCCAGGGCCCCGGCATGACACGCGACCGTGGCGTACTTGCGGGTGACCACCCGCTCGCACGGTGAAGCGTTGTCGGCGCACCCCCAAAAGAGCGCGACGCCCCACAACAACGCGGCACGGCGAACGTGAATCAGGCCGACCGCGCGCGGCGCACCGCGTCGCTCCAAGCCTCGCGACGGGCCCTACGCTCGGCCGCAGACATCGATGGCACGAAGGTGCTGTCGAGTTTCCACATTTGTGTGACGTTCCGTTCGTCGGTGAGCTCGGCGCCGATGCCCGCGAGCATGGCCGCCCCTCGGCCGGTGGATTCGATCTCCGTGGGGCGCTCCACGGTCACGTCGCCGACGTCGGCTTGGAACTGCATGAGAAGTCCATTGGCCGCGGCGCCGCCGTCGACGCGCAGCCTGGACAGCTTGCTCCCCGCATCTTTGGTCATGGCCATCAGCAGGTCGTCCACGCTGAAGGCAATGCCTTCGAGGGTTGCCCGGGCGAGATGCGCGCGGGTGCTACCCCGGGTGAGGCCCGTGATGGTTCCCCGCGCGCCGGGATCCCAGTAGGGAGCACCGAGCCCCGACAGCGCAGGCACGAAGTGCACCCCATCGGTGGACGGCACGCTTTTGGCGAGCGCTTCGACTTCGTGCGCGGCGCCCAAGATGCCAAGGCCATCGCGGAGCCATTGCACCGCTGCGCCGGCGATGAACGAGCTGCCCTCGAGTGCGTAGACCGTCTTGTTGCCGAGACGGTACGCAATGGTCGTCAAGAGGCCCGACTCGCTGCGCACCTGCTTTTCGCCGAGATTGACGAGTGCAAACGCGCCGGTGCCGTAGGTGCACTTGGCGTCGCCCGGCGACAGACACGCCTGCCCAAAGAGCGCGGCTTGTTGGTCGCCAGCGATGCCGGCGATGGGAATGCCATCCGGCAAGAACGACAGCCCCAAGGTCTCGCCCACCCGCGCCGCCGAAGAAACGATTTCCGGCAGCACGGCCCGGGGCACCCGAAACGCGGCGAGCAGTTCGTCGTTCCACTCGGCCGCACCAATATCCATGAGCAGCGTACGCGCCGCGTTGGTGACATCTGTACGGTGCGTGCGCCCTCCGGTAAGCCGGTGCACCAAGAAGCTATCGATGGTGCCAAAGGACAACTCTCCGGCCTCGGCCCGGGCCCGCGCCCCGGAGACCTCGTCTAGAATCCAGGCGATTTTGGTCCCCGAGAAGTACGCATCGATGACCAACCCGGTACGGGCCTTCACCATGGGCTCGATGCCCGTTGCCCGGAGCTGCTCGCAGATGCCTGCGGTGCGTCGGCACTGCCACACGATGGCCCGGTGGATGGGCTTGCCGGTCTTCTTGTCCCAGAGGACAGTGGTCTCGCGCTGGTTCGTGATGCCGATGGCGGCAATGTCGTGCCCGGTGCACGAGGCCTTGGCCAACGCCTGCGTGACGGCACCGGCCACACTGCTCCAGATGTCTTCGGGCTCGTGCTCGACCCAGCCGGGCTTGGGGAAGTGCTGCGGGAATTCGACGTTGGCACGCCCCAGCGTGACGCCCTCGGTGGACAGCACGAGGGCCGTAGAACCGGTGGTCCCCTGATCGATCGCGAGGAGATGTTTTTTGCCCATGGGAGCCCGATAGTAGCCGGGCCCGGGCTGCGTTCAACGGTTGCGGGGCCGACCAAACACCGAGCTGCCCAAAAACAGCAAGGTGGCCATCCCGGTCACGAAAAAGAGTAGCCGCGCCGTGCTCGGGTCCCCGCGGTCTTGGTAGTGCATGCCCGCAAAGCCAGAGGCAATGCCGATGGCCGTGTAGATGGCCTGGCGGCCCACGGCGTAGACCGCACGGGCGCCGTCTTGCACACCGTTGACGCGGAACTCGAGCTCCCCGCGGGTGGCGCGGTGAAGATACTTGCGCATGTCCTCGGGCAGCGTGACCGCCGAGAGCGCCATGTCGCGCACCGTCTCCATGGCGATCTCCCGCCAGTCACGGTTGCCGAGGACGAAATCGTTTAGGTAGGGCTGGATGATGCCCATGGGGTTGAGCTCTGGGTCGAGCGTGGAGCAGGAGCCGTAGACCAAGAGCAACGTGCGCTCGAGCAGCACCCAGTCTTTGGGAATGTGGAACACGTGGGACAGCTCTTTGATGCCCACGTTCATCTTGCGCAGGTCGAGAAGGTTCTCGAGGCCGCGCTGCGGATCGATCTTGATGTCTTTGAGGTTGAGGCTCTCGAGTTTCACCTCGTCTTGGAACCTACGGTGGAAGTACTCGATGACCTTCTCGCTGGTCGCCTCGTCGCTCGTGCGGGACAAGAACCCCATCTTTCGAAGGGCCTTGATGATTCGGTCCGTGTCTCTTCGCAGCACGCCTTCCAAGAACTCAGGGATACCGTCACGCATCTGCGGTGACAGCTCGGCCACGGCACCAAAGTCCAAGAGCACGAGGTCCCCGTCGGCGGTGACCAGCACGTTTCCGGGGTGCGGATCGGCGTGGTAGATGCCGTCGATGAAGATCATCTGGCAGTAGACGCGCACCAGGCGGCTCGCCAGGTCCTTCTTGTCGATGCCCAACGCATCGATGGCTTCGAGGTCGCCGATCTTGACGCCCTCGACATAGGTGCTCGTGAGCACCTTGCCGGTGGAGTGACTGCGCACCGGCGTCGGAAAGCGCACCCGGGCATCTTTCTCGAAGTTCTTGGAGATGCGCTCGACGCTGTCGGCCTCGAGGTTGAAGTCGAGCTCCTGCGTCAGGAGCTCCTTGATCTGGTGATAATACGCGTCGAGGCCCTGCACCGGCACGAACCACTGCACGATGCCCATGATGCGGCGGATGGTCTTGAGGTCGAGGCGGACGATCTCGTCGATGTCCTTGTGCTGCACCTTGACGGCAACGCGGGTGCCGTCGAACAGCATGGCCTCGTGCACTTGCCCCAAAGAGGCGCTGGCGATGGGCTCCCGCCGGAACTCTTTGAAGAGCTTCCCGAGCGGTGCCTTGAGCTCGCCCTCCACGCGCGGCACGATCTCGGAGAATGGCCGAGGCGGCACCTGGTCTTGCAACCCCTCGAGCTCCGCGCGGAACGCCTCGGGCAAGAAGTTCGACAAGATGGACAGCAGCTGCCCGACCTTGATGAAGAGCCCTTGGAGCGCCAAAATCGTGCGATACACGCGGCGCGCGTTGCGCTGGTGCACGTGCGGCAATCGTCGCTGCAGGTAGGCACTGCCCAAGAAGCGGCCCCGGGTGCGCAGCCACAAGTAGCTGCCGATCACCAGAAACGTGGTGGTGTAGGCCCGGACGAAGCGCCAACGGTTGACCCCGGCGCTGCGATACGAAGACTGCGCCGCGGGCGTGGGCACCCGACGAATGCGCATGGTGCTCGAGGAGAGGCTTCCGGCAGACCCCGGCGGGAGAGGCGCCGGAGGTGGCGTACTCTCCTTGTTGTGGGGGGCAGCGCTCATGGGCTCGATGGTACCTTCGACCTTGCCCGCTCCGCGAGCCGGAACAACGCGTCGTGGGCGATGGGTCGCGCGGCCCGGATGGCCACGTTGTCTCTTGTAGGGTGCACGCGATTGCTGAGCAAGGACACCACGATGCCCGCATCGGGGTCGATCCAGAGACTGGTGCCGGTAAATCCCAAGTGCCCGTAGGTATTGGGGCCGAAGGCTGGGCCCGTGCTGCCACCCTCGGAGCTTTTGCCATCGAAGCCCGCACGCAGAGTCCCGCCGGGACGCGCGGCCATGGTCCAGCCAAGGTCGAGCCCCGCGAGGGGCCCGTGGCCGTGCGCCGCTGCGTCGTGCACAGCCATCCCAAACCGAAGCACCGCAGACACGGTCCCAAAGAGCCCCGCGTGCCCCTGGGCGGCCTCATCGCCCAGGGCCCAGGCGTTTTCGTCGTGGACCACCCCGCGCACGACGCCGCCACGAAACGGCACGTCCTCCGTGGGCACGGCACGCTCCGTCAGGGGCGCGCCGCGCTCTCGAAACGCCCGGGCACTGCCGAGCGCGTCGCCAAGGCCGAGCGGCGCAATGATGCGCGCGTGGTGCACCTCGCCCATGTCTCTTGCGCCGTCGTGCCGAGCGAGCGCCAGTCCCACGAGCAAGTAACCGAGGTCGCTGTAAACGGGTGGGTACGCCTGTTGAGCGGGCGACCCGGCGAGCTCCGGTCGCAGGGCGCACGCTTGCCGCATGGCGTGGGTGAGGTCGAGGGGCTGCCCCTGCAGGCGGGCGCGATACAGCGGCAGGTGATCCGGGAGCCCGGCCCGGTGTGCAAGCAGCGTCTCGATGGGAAACGCGCCACCGTGGGTGCCGCGCACTTCCGGAAGCAGTTCCGCAAGCGTCTTGTGTCGCAGCCCCGCGGCGGCAACGGCAATGGCCGTAAACGGCTTGGTCACGCTCGCGAGGTCGAAGATGCTCGCGGTGGCGCCACCCGTTTCGACAAGCCATGCACCACCGTGGGTGCGCGCGGCCCAACCTGCCGCCACCGCGGGCGCGACGGCGCCCTGCACCAGGTGGGCGGCAACTTCGTCCGCAGAGTCCAATGCGGGCATGCCCACACCTCCTACCAGGTCCGACGCCCAGGGGGTGTCCCCAATTCCGGACCGAGGATTTCCTTGGAGTTGCGAGCAGCGCAAGGCGCAACCACGACGCCTATTGTTGCTAGGCAAGGAGGGGCAACGATGCGATGCGATGCAAATCCGCGGAAAGCCGACGGGAGAAATTTGGGGGCACCCCCTAAGGGGTGAACGTTCCGCGCAGAAAGGCCCCAGGGACTTTGACCGGAGCCGCGAAAACTCGGTAGGATCCGGACTGCCATGGCTGAATTCGTCTGGGAAGCACGCGCACGCACCGGGGAGCTCCGCAAGGGGACCATGGAGGCCGATGACGTTGAGGCGGTCAACGAGCGGCTCAAGGGCCAGCAGCTCAACCCCACCAAGGTCAAGAAGAAGGGCGCGGCGTTCAAGTTCTCCTTGGGCAGCGGCGTCGCCGGCAAAGACATCGTCACGTTCACGCGCTTGTTCGCGACCATGATCGACGCAGGCCTGCCCATCGTGCAGTGCCTGGACATCTTGTCCGGCCAGACCGACAACAAGTTCTTTGCCGGCGTGCTTCGCGACATCAAGAACAACGTCGAGCAAGGCGCAACGTTCAGCGATTCGTTGCGACGTCACCCCAAGATCTTCGACAACCTCTACACCAACCTGGTTCAGGCCGGCGAGGTGGGCGGTATCCTCGACACCATTCTTTCGCGTCTCGCCGTCTACTACGAAAAGGCCATGAAACTGCAGCGCCAGGTCAAGGGCGCCAT
>JBIKNA010000482.1:0-5494 GCA_044358965.1 Polyangiaceae bacterium | reverse complement strand
TCCGCCTGCGCGACAAAGGCGTGCGCGTCATGTTGTCCAACGCCGACAGCGAAGAGACACGTGAGCTCTACAAGGACTTCGCTTGTTACGTGGTGCAGGCGCGTCGGTCCATCAACGCCAACACCAAACGTCGCGGCGGCATCGGCGAACTCATCGTGGTCTCCTGGGAGAAGCCCGGGCTTCGGGTCGCAAACGTGGCCTGAGTTCGCGGCCGCGCCCAGGCATGCGGGCATCGCTAATCGTCGCGGGCGAGCACGCGGGTGTCCGTTACGATGTGATCGCAGCGCACGTCGTGGTCGAAGGCAGGAACCTCGACCATGAGCTGGAAGTCGAAGGCCACGGCGATGCTCTGCCCCGGCGGGCAAAACGCGGGCAGGGCGCGATCGTAGTAGCCGGCGCCGTAGCCCAGGCGATGGCCCGAAGGCGAGACGGCCAGCGCGGGCACGACGATGACATCGAGGCTCGTGGCCTGCTCGTGATCGGCCCCCGGTTCTGCAAACCCGTACCCCCGCTCCTCGAGCTTGCCGAGGTCCGGGGCAAAGCGAAAGACCATGGCGCCGTCGTCCCCGGGGATGGCCGGGTAGGCCAGACGAACGCCGCGCTCGTGCAGGGCCTGGTGCACCGGGCGCAGATCGACCTCGTGGCGCGCTGTGATGGGGTAGAACAAGGCGACGCTCTTGGCGCCCTGCACCGCGGGGTGCGCGAGCAGTCGCGTTGCGATGGCCTGCGAACGAGCTAGGCACGCATCCATGGGCATGCTCTTGCGCAAGCCCCGCATGCGCTTGCGCAGCTCGGCCTTGACCTTGAGCGCAATGGCGTCGTCGGGCAGTAGGGTCATGTGACGGCGCGTCTCGATACCGGGGTCAGTTGCCTTTGGTCTTCTTTTGGCAGTCTGCGCACACGCCGTACATCTCGTGTTTGTGGCTGCGCAGCGCGAAGCCGTGCCGCTTGGCGATCTCTTCTTCGATCTGGTCGATGCGCGGCTCTTCGAACTCGATGATGGTGCCGCATTCGACGCAAATCAGGTGGTCGTGGTGGGACTCTTCGTCGGCGAGTTCGTAGCGCGTGAGCCCATCGCCAAAGCGGCGCTCGAAAGCCACACCGCACTCGGTGAGCAGCTTGAGGGTCCGGTACACCGTGGCGTAGCCCACCCGCGGGTCTTGCAGACGCACCTGCGCCAGGAGCTCCTCGATGGAGACGTGATTGGGGGCCTGAAAGAAGGTCTCCACGATGATGCGGCGCTGGTCGGTGGACCGCAGGCCCTTCTTGACCATGTGGTCTTGGAGCAGATTGCGAAAGTGGTCGAGCTTGTGCCCTTTGCTCGCCGCTTGGTCGCCGTGCACCTTCACCTTCATCATCGACCCCGGCTGTAGCCTAGCGCAGTTTGTGCCGTCCGCGACCCCAACCGATGCCAGTGATGGCTCCACGAGCCCATTGGCCATTTACGGGAATTTAGCCGCGCTGGATGCCGAGGCCTTCGGACTCCCAGGCGAGCAGGCCGCCTTCGAGAAACGAGACCGGAACGCCCTGCTCGCTGAGCTTGGCCGCAAGCTCTTTGGTCTTGTCGCCGGACCGGCAATACAAGACCGGCTGGCCTGCGAGCATGTACAGCTCGGCCAAGCGGCCTTCGATTTCTTCGAGGGGCATGTGGCTGGCGCCCGGCAGGTGCGCGCGTTTGAACGCCGCGGCGTCGCGGGTATCCACCGCCGAGACCTGCCCCTGCTTGATGAGCTGGGCCACCTCGAGGGCTTTGAGGGCCCCTGCGGAGCGCGGGAGCACCGGCTCGACCATGGCCTGGAGTTGTTTGCGACCCAGGGCACCCACCTGCGCGTCGACGGGCCTGCCGCCCACGAACAGCATGAACATGGGCACTTGCTGGATGCGCAGCTGCTGCGCCAGGTACTGCGCCTTGTCGACATCGATGCGGAGCACCTTGAGCTTGCCGGCCATGTCTTTGGCGAAGGCCTCGACCTCGGGGGCGATGCTCTTGCAGGCGGCGCTGCGGTCGCTCGTGAACTGGAGCAGTACGGGCAGCTCGGTGCGCAGCACCTCGGCCTCGAAGTTTTGCTCTGTGACGTAGGAGATGGCGCTGCCAGCGCCTTGGGCGCCGGCGGGGCCAACCCGGCCTCCACCCAGTATGTTCATGGCTGCCTGACTAACCTAACCACGGGATCCTGTCTCGACAATTCCCTCATCGTCCGCCCCGGGTGAAGGCAAAAACACGTCGCTGTGCGCCGCGTGCGGATCCAGCGCGTCACGAAGGGCCTCGCCGACGACGTGGTGCACAGCCAGCGTCAGAAGCAGTGCCGCGCCGGGGAACGCAAGGAGCCAATAGGCCTCGGGGTGCGCGCGCACCTGGCTCAGCAGTTCGGCCCAGCTGGCCCGGTCCGGGGGCAGGCCCACGCGCAGGAACGTGAGCGAGGCCTCGGTGAGCAGCACCGACGGGAGACCGAAGGTGGCCGACAAGATGGCCGCGGTGCGGGCGTTGGGCGCGATGTGGCGAAGCATGATTCGCGCTGGCGACGCACCCAGGGCGGTGGCGGCGAGCACGTAGTCCGCATCGCGCACCTGCCGCACCTCGGCCCGAACCACGCGATACACCTCGGGCCAACGGGTCAGGGCAATGCCCCCAAGCAACGTCCACGCGTTGGGTTCGCCCACCAGCGCTTGGATGCCCAGGGTGAGCACCAACGGAGGAAACGCGCTCATGGTCTCCACCAGGCGCAAGGACAGGCTATCGAGCACGCCGCCCCGCAAGCCGGCCAAGGCCCCGAGCACCGCGCCAACGCTCAGGAACAAGAGCGCGGTGGTGAGCGCAAAGGTGAGCGCGGTGCGGGTGCCGTACACGACCTGGGCGAACACGTCGCGACCGAGGGCGTCGGTGCCAAGTGGGTGCGAGCGGCTTCGTGTGGGGGGCTGGAGGATGGCCGAAGGGTCGGGGGTGCGCGGCCCGTGGCAAACCAGCGGACGCAACTGCACGGTCCCGGGCTCCTGGGCCAGACGAGCGCAGTCCGACGAGGCCAGCGCCGCAGGCTTGGTGATGGCCGGCAGCACGTACACCTGGCCCTTGTAGCTGCATGCGATGGGCAGGTCTGCGGCGATGAGCTCGGCGAAACACGCCACGAGCACCAAGAGAGCGAAGATCGCCAAGCTCACGCGGGCGGCGCGGTGCCTGCGCAACATGTTCAGCGCGCGGCGTATCCCCGTGGGCCTCATGCGCCCTCCGTTCCGCGTTGCGTGCGCTCGCGCACACGGGGGTCTGCCAGTGCCAGTGCCACGTCCGAGAGCACCAGCATCAGCGTGGTGACCGTGGCCGAGAAGAGCACCACGGCCACCAGCCACGCCACGTCGTGGGTCTCCACGGCGCGTAGGGTCTCCCAGCCCAGTCCCTGGATCGAGAACACCTCTTCGACAACGAAGGCACCGCCCAGTAGCGCCGGGAACTGAAGCCCTCCGAGCGCCAAGAGCGGCATCAGGCCTCGGCGCAACACGTGGAGCACCATGAGCCTAAGGCCATGCACCCCCTTGGCCCGGGCCGCCCGCACCGCGTCGGTTCGCAAGATCTCGATGAGCGTCGCGCGCTCTTGGCGCACGAGCACGCAGGTCGACCCGGCGGCCAGGATCACCACCGGCAGCGCCAGGCCCGCGATGCTCGTCCGATCGAAGTATCGCCCGAGCACCTCGGCGGCCCAGAAGCTGGGCACCGAGTACACGCCCACAAGCAGCACGGCCACGATCACGTCGAAGGCCGAGCCCTGATTGCGGGCCGTGAGCAGGCCCAGCGGAAGTGCGATGATGGCGCTGAGCCCCAAGGCCAAGAGCGCCAAGGCCAGCGTGATTGGCGCGCGCTCCCAAAGTTTGCCGAGCACCGGGCGCCCGTCGATGGTGGACAGGCCCAGCTGGCCCGTGAGGGTGCCGAGCACCCATTTGGCGTAGCGTGTCTCCGTGAGCGTCGCGGCCACCTTGGCGCCTCCTTCGTACGCCACAAAGTCCGACTGGTGAACGAACCACCAGGCCCGAAGGGTGTCGAGCTCTGCGCGGGCTTCGGCCAGCGTGGCCTCTTCGGCAATGGGGGCCTTGCCCATGTTCTGGGACACCACCGGGGAGAGCCGAACGATGGTCAGGCGGTCCGGGGTCTTGTCCATGAGCTGCATCAACACCGACAGCGCGAAGGTGTCGACATAGGCCAGCGATCGCACGCGCTCGTTGCCGCCGCGTTTGGCCAGGCGCTCGGCGTTGCGCCGCACCGCAGGCTCCGTGAAGTCGATGGCACGGTCGGCCCAGAACTGCTGCCAGAACGCTGCGGCGGCCTCGGGGTCTTGGAGCCGGCTCGCATCGGCCTCGCCCATGCGGATTCCGATGGGGGCCAGCGCAAGGGCCACGCGCCCCCGTTGCGCCGGTGCCAAGCCATCGAGCTTGGGAATGATGAACGGCAGTGCCGCACCGCCCATGCGCTCGATGCGCAGGGCGCACAGGTCCGAGAGGCTGTCTTGCGCCGCGATGTGCTCCACACATTCGTCCGTGCGGGACCTCACGTCCTGCGGCTTGCTGTTGAAGAAGCGCGGCAGATCCAAGAACCGCGTCCGGGCTCTATCTTCAAGGTCCAACGCGAGGCGCGGCGCCTGCACGGTCTCGGTCTCGGTGGGGCCCACCACCTCTGCGGACAGCGTGGTGAGCAGAAACACCACGATGCTCACCCCGAAGAGGGTGGGTATGGCCCACATCACGCGCCTGAGCAGGTATCGGAGCATCCGAGGCGGGGCGAGATGCTAGCCCAGTTTTCGACCAATGCGCCCGTTTGCGGCTCCGCGGGTCCGATCCCAGCGTCTTGGTGTACCCTCGGGGACCAAACCAGATGATCGACCAAGACCTCCTCGCGCGCATGCGCCGGTTCCTTGCATCGGACCCCGACCCGTCGACCCAGAAGGAGCTTTCGGCCCTGCTCGAAGACCCCTCCAAGAACGAGGTCGAGCTGCGCGATCGCTTCGCCGGTGAGCTCGAGTTCGGCACCGCTGGCCTTCGTGGGGTCATTGCCGCGGGGCCCAACCGCATGAACCGCGCGGTGGTGCGCCGGGCGACCTTTGGCCTTGGAACCCACCTGCTTGCCGATGTGCCCGGCGCCAAAGAGAAGGGGGTCGTCATTGGATACGACGGCCGTCGTCTGAGCCGCGAGTTTGCCGAGGACACGGCGTGCACGCTGGCGGCGCTCGGTATCCGGAGCTACGTCTTTGCGCACGTCGTTCCCACTCCTCTGTGCGCCTACGGCGTCAAACACCTGGGTGCTGCTGCGGGGGTCATGGTCACCGCGAGCCACAATCCGCCCGAATACAACGGATACAAGGCCTACTGGACCAACGGCGCGCAGATCATCCCCCCCACGGACACGGGCATCGCGGCCGCCATCGACAAGGCGCCTGCGGCCAACGAGGTGCCCCGCATGGAGCTCACTGCGGCCCGAACCGCGGGGCTTGTGTCCGATGCTCCCCCGGAGGTC
>JBIKNA010000481.1:0-5495 GCA_044358965.1 Polyangiaceae bacterium | reverse complement strand
CGCCCATAGGGATCTGCCGCAGGGCCAAAGAGTTCGCCCTCGTCGTCGACGCAACCGTTGCCGTTCTTGTCGAGCGCCAACCACGGCGTTCGCGCGGACACCCACTCCGTGCGGCGGAAGGGTCCGATGCGAAACTCACCAGGCGGGCTTTGAAACAGAACGGGTTCGTCGTCGAACGCAAGCACCAGCGGCGTGGCGCACGCCGCCCAGTCGGGGACATGGTTGCCGGCTGGGGTTCTTCGGCAAGGCGCCGTGAGCTCGAGTCGTGCCCCCGGCAGTTGGGTTCCACACCGCAAGACCTGCCCGGGCTCGCACTGGTCGACGAGCAAGTCCTCTCGCCGCTCGGAGCTACGCAGCGCCCGCATGGCCCCCCTACCCGTGCGCTCCCGCGGTTCGACCGGCGCAACGTAAGCCTCCTTCTCGATGACCATGGGCTCCTGCGCGCTGCGGCACGCCAGGATCAGGAAGGGGGCCGCGGCGAACGTTGCAAGGCGCGAGAGGAACATCTCGACGGCTCCCTCGCGCTCCGGCTCGGAGTGTGACGCGAGAAGAGGCCAAGAGAGCGAGACCACGGAGGCACAGGCCGCCGTCGAGGGAGAGCCCTACCTTCGTGAGGGCCCCGGGGCCTTTCTGCGGACGGGGAAGTCTACGAAGAGAAAACCCCAGTGTTCTTTAGCGGAGAGATAGGGATTCGAACCCTAGGTAGGCTTGCACCTACACTTGATTTCCAATCAAGCACCTTCGACCACTCGGTCATCTCTCCAAGGGCTTTCGCCCAATAAAGACTCTGATAGCACGACCTTGCGTCGGGTGTCACGGACCGTAAGTGAGCCCTATTTTTCGGCCAATCCGCCCAGGGCCACGTACTTGACGTCGAGGTAGGGCTCGAGGCCCAGGCGGCTGCCCTCGCGGCCCCAGCCCGATTCTTTGCGCCCGCCAAACGGCGCCACTTCGCTGGATAGCGCGCCGGTGTTGACCCCGACCATGCCGCAATCGAGCGCCTCGGCCACGCGTACCGCGCGGCCGAGGTCGCGCGTGAACACGTAGCTCGCGAGCCCCGCCCCCGAGTCGTTGGCAAGGCCGATGGCCTCGCCAACGCTCTCGAAGCGGGTCACCGGCGCCACCGGCCCAAACACCTCGTCGCGAAACAGCAGCATCGCGGGGCTCACGCCGTCCACCACGGTCGGCTCGAAATACGTCCCGCCGCGCGCGTGCCGCTTGCCCCCCACGAGCACCCGGGCCCCACGGCCCACGGCGTCTGCGAGCGCGGTCTCCACTTTCTTCACCGCGGCCTCGTGGATCAGCGGCCCCTGTTGGGTGCCCGGCTCGACGCCGGGCCCCACCACCAGCGCCGCCGCTCGCTTCGCGAGCCGCGCCGCAAACTCGTCCGCTATGTGCTCGTGCACCAAGAACCGATTGGCGCACACACACGTCTGCCCCATGTTCCGAAACTTGCTCAGCATGGCGCCGTCCACCGCGGCATCCAGATCGGCGTCCTCGAACACCAAAAACGGCGCGTTGCCCCCGAGCTCCAGCGTCAGCCGCTTCAGCGTGCCCGCGGCACGCTCGGCGATGCGCTTGCCCACGCGCGTCGAGCCCGTGAAGCTCACTTTCCGCACGCTCGGGTCCGTGACGAGCACGTCCCCGAGCGCTGCGGCGTCTCCGGTGATCACGTTCAGCACGCCCTCGGGGATGCCGGCGCGCTGCGCCAGCACCCCGAGCGCGAGCGCCGTCAACGGCGTCTCCGATGCCGGCTTGATGACCACCGTGCACCCGGCGGCAAGCGCCGGGGCCACTTTGCGCGTGATCATGGCCGCGGGGAAGTTCCACGGCGTGATCACGGCGCAGACCCCCACGGGCTCGCGCAGCGTGAGCATGCGCCGGTCGGCAAAGGGGCTCGGGATCACCTCGCCGTAGGCGCGCTTGGCCTCTTCGGCAAACCACTCCACGTAGGAAGCTGCATAGGCGATCTCGCCCTGCGCCTCGGCCAGGGGCTTGCCTTGCTCCAAGGTGAGGATCCACGCAAGATCGCCCTTGTGGGCTTGGATCAGGTCGAACCACGCGCGCAACATGCGCGAGCGCTCGTGCGCCGTGGTCTTGCGAAAGCTCTCGAAGGCGCGGGCGGCGGCCTGCACGGCCCCTTGGGCCTCTTGGGGCGACAAATCGGGCACCACGCCCAAGAGCGCGCCAGTCGCAGGATCAGACACCGCGATGGTGCGCCCGGACGCCGCGCCCACCCATGCTCCGTGCACCAACGCGTGAGAAACCAGCAGCGACGGGTCTTGCAGTGCCTTCATGATCGCGGCGCCTAGCGTAGCGCTGTCGGCGTGCGCCGGGCGGGCCAGATGTTCGCTTGGGGATCTCGCCCCCAGCGAGTAAGACTCGCGCCATGCGCACCATCGAGCTCGAGCCCCTCAGCAAAGAGTCGTTTGCCCCGTTCGGAGAGGTCATCGCCGCCGACGTGGGCGGCGGCATCGTGGTCAACGAGGGCACGGCACTGCGCATCGACCGGGTGCTCGACGTCAAGAACCTGCGCACCGACGCCACGCTCAACGTGGCGCTCTTTCGCTCGAAGCCCCGGGCCCCGGGCCCCTTCCCGCTCACCATGCTCGAGAAACACTCGTTCTCGGCGCAGCTGTTCGTGCCCATGAAGGGGTCGCGCTACGCGGTGGCCGTGGCCCACGGGGGCGACACGCCAGATCTAAGCACCCTGCGCGCGTTTTTGGTGCGCGGCGATCAAGGCGTCAGCTACGGTCCCGGCATCTGGCACCACACGCTCATGACGCTGGATGTGCAGACCGACTTCGCAGCCTTCGTTTGGGAAAACGGAACGCCCGGCGACTGCACCACGGTGTCGCTCTCGGGCGATTTGCAGGTGATCCTTCCTTCGCCCGTGGCCGCATCGACGCACCCGCACGGCTGACGCGCTCATCTGCCCCGCCCTCGCACGCTGCAGCCGGCGACTGCACGGCTGTTCCCGTGTGCCACGCGGGCCGCCAGGGGCAAACGCAAACCGTGCGCTTTGGGTCTTCTCAAACCCCGCGCATCGTGACCAAATTCGCGGCCAAGCCACAGCGCCTAGCGCTCCCTGCACGAGGAGACCGACCAATGCCCTTCACCCTTCCCGAGTTGCCGTATTCCAAAGACGCCCTCGCCCCGCACATCACCGCGGAGACGCTCGAGTTCCACCACGGCAAACACCACAACGCCTACGTGGTGAACCTGAACAAGCTGCTCGAGGGCAAGCCCGAGGCCGACAAGAGCCTCGAAGACATCATCATGAGCTCCGAGGCCGGCGTGTTCAACAACGCGGCCCAGATCTGGAACCACACGTTCTACTGGCACTCCATGAAGCCCAACGGCGGCGGTCAGCCCACGGGCGATCTGCTCGCGGCCATCAACCGTGACTTCGGCTCCTTCGACAAGTTCAAAGAAGAGTTCACCGCCGCTGCCACCACGCAGTTCGGCTCGGGCTGGGCTTGGCTGGTGGTCGAGGGCGGCAAGCTCAAGGTCACCAAGACCAGCAACGCTGATCTGCCGATGAAACACGGCCAAAAGGCGCTGCTCACCCTCGACGTGTGGGAGCATGCATACTACATCGACTTCCGCAACCTGCGCCCCAAGTACATCGAGACGTTCTTCAGCAGCTTGGTCAACTGGGACTTCGCCGCCGAGAACCTCAAGAAGGCCTAAGGCCCTAGAGGCCCGCAGCACCATAGGCCTCTCGCGCCAGACGGCGCGGGGGGCCTTGTCTTATTTGTACGCCTTGTAGCGGTACAGCTGCGCCGGCCGGTGCCGGCCGGTCTTTTGCGCGGCCACGGGCTCCACCACGCCGTGCGACAGCAGCTTGGCGCGGAAGTTTCGCTTGTCGAAGGTGCGGCCCAAGATCAGCTCGTACACGCGCTGCAGCTCGGCCAAGGTAAACCTGGGCGGCACCAAGTCGAAGCGCGCCGGCTTGAGCGGGTCCACCAGACGCTCGCGCATCTTGGCCACGGCCTTCTCGATGATGACGCCATGGTCGAACGCGAGCGGAACCAGCGCGGTCTTGCGCTCGGGCTTTTTGCCTTCGACCTTCTTTTTGCGGGCGCTCGACGGAAGCTGCAGGCTCCGCAGCGGGTGCCAAGCCACCTCGGCGGCGTCGTCAGCGGCTTTGGGCAACACCGATTCGGCCACCACGAAGGTAACGAACGCCACGGTCACCGTGTGCCCTCGAGGGTCGCGGCCCGGGTCCCCGAAGGCGCCAAGTTGCTCGAGCTTGGCGCCGCTGATGCCCGTCTCTTCGTGCAGTTCGCGCAGGGCCGCGCGTTCGAGCGCCTCGTTCTCGTTGACGAACCCCCCGGGCAGCGCCCAGGCCCCGGCAAAGGGGTCGTGTTTGCGCTTGATGAGCAGCACCGCGAGATCACTCGCGCGCATGCTGAGCATCACGACATCGGCGGTGACGGAAGGGCGCGGGTACGCGTAGGTGAACTTGGCCACGGCCAAGGGTCGTGTGCGCGGCACACGAAGTCAAGCGTGCAACGGTGCTGGCGGCTACGTGAGCCGCAGCGACAGCTTGTGTACGGCGTCTTTGGTGGCCGCGTCGGTAAACAAAAAGGGCAAAAAAGACGGGCTGAGCGGCAGTTCTTTGCTCAGGCGCTTCATGCTCTCGGCCTGCACTGTTTCCCTGGTGGCGCGGTCTTTGGCGGCGTGCACCACGCTGAGCAAGGGGCCCGGCGCGGCCGGCGCGGCCAAAATCTGCGCGCGTTCGTCGGCAGAGAACAGCGGCGGCAGCATGCAGTTGACCACCACTTTGGCGATGGGCATGTGCAGCTCGGAGGTGAGCGCCGTGGCCAGCTCGATGGTCTCGGTGGTGGGCATCTCTTCGGGCAGGGTGACCAGCACGATGGCGCTCTCTTTGGGGTCTTGGAACATGTGCAGCGCACGCTCGGCGTCGCGGCGCAAAAGCCCCGAGGGCACCACGTCGACGATGACCTTGGGCACCCGAAGCATGTCCAGACCGTGCCCCGTGGCCGGCGCGTCGAGAATGACCACGTCGTACTTGGGGGAGCCGTCGTCGTTGGTCTCGGTGGTGTGCCACCAGGCTTTGCCCAGCATGGCCCACTCGTGCATGCCCGGCACCGCCGCAAAGAACGACCGCACGTAGCGGTTGTCGAACAACAGGGCGTACAGCGTCTTGGATTTGAGCGTGAGCAGGCCGTACTCCTCGATGGCGCGCTCGGGCTCCATGTTGACGGCCCAAACATTGGGCGACACGGGCACCACGTCGGGGCCCACCGGATCGGTGCCGAAGATCTTGGACAGCCGCTCTTTGGCGTTGCACATGGCCACGAGCACGCGCTTGCCCTTGGATGCGAGCGACAAGGCCAGCGCGGCGCTGACGGTGGTCTTTCCGACGCCGCCTTTGCCGGTCACGATGACGAAGCGTCGGGTCTCTAGGTGCGCGGAGTCCATGCTCGGTGGCTTAGCTGTAGGGCTTCATTGACCTTTAGCAAAGA
>JBIKNA010000480.1:0-5501 GCA_044358965.1 Polyangiaceae bacterium | reverse complement strand
GGGCTTTGGTTTTCCTACGCACCGGGTTTCTTGCCGAGACCAGGCAAGCGGGGAGCCCCGTCATTGCGATGGGCTTGCTGCGCGTGCCGTCCTTGAGCGTGACGCGCACTTCCCACACGGCCTTCGCGGTGTTCCACCGCACGGCACCTTTCGCGGGACGCCCCACGGCTACGGCCACCGCTTCCGCGTCACCGCACGTTTCAAGGGCGTATCGCCGAAACGGGTCGCACACGCCTCACGTGCGAAGGGACGAATGAGGGTGGTGGCGGAGGCGTCACGGTCCTCGGCGAGCGCACGTAGATTCACGACTTCCTGGGCGTCCACACGCACGTTCAAGTTCAGTCTTCGGCCTCTCACGCTCCACGATGTAATGCGTTTTTGACGCCTGTCCATCACGAAGGTCGTCACCGAATCGCGCACCCAAGACCGCTCTCTTACGCGGCACCCGGTGCGGGCAACCCCACGGCGTTTCCTTCGCTTTCGTCCATTCACGGGGTCTGGTTCGTTCTACCCTGACGGGCTCACCATGGGCACCGACTGAGTCTCATGGAAGTTGTAGCAATTATTCATGAAATGACCCTCTCCGAGTTTCCTGACAACCCGTTGTGGCTCGACCGCTTCCACGCGGGTGAGCGCGCCGTTCTGGAGCAGTGCTACCGGGATCACTTCGCCAAGGCTCTTGCGGCGGCGATGCGCATCGTCTCTGGCATTGACGCCGAGACAGTCACCCACGAGGTCTTCTACCGCCTTCTTTCCGACGAAAGGACTCGACGGGGATTTAATGGCGGCAACCTGGGTGCGTGGGTTGCGAAGGTTACGTCGAACGCCGCCATCGACCACCACCGGCGACGTCGCCGTGAGGTTGGGGAGGAATCAGCACCGGAGGGTCACACGCCGGAGTTTGATGCTGCGCGGCTCGACGACGAAGTCGAGGCGAAGATCCTGGTCGAGCGTTTCTGTCAGGAGCGTCTCCCTCCGAAATGGAAAAACGTCTTCGAGCTGCGATTTCTTCGGCAGCTACCACAACGCGAAGCCGCCCGTGAACTAGGGCTCCTGCGGTCGACACTCGCCTATCAGGAGCAGCAGATTCGCACCCTGCTGAACGACTTTTTGCTCGCGTCGGAGGGAACATGAAGAGCCCCACTTGCATCATGCAGAGTCACGTCGATGCGCATTTTGCGGGGACGATCACGCCCGACGACGAACGCTTGATGCGGGCCCATCTCGACACCTGCACGGATTGTCGTGCCCGGTACCGTCGACGACTCCTGCTCACGAAGCTCGACCCGCAAGCACTCTCGGCGGACGTGCGCATCGCACAAGGTCTCGGCCTTCGGAAACAGCAAGCGCGGCCACGCTTCGTGTGGCCCGCTGCGGGAGCGTTACTCGCGGCGGCGGCTGCCGTCCTTCTCCTTCTGCGGGCGCCGCTTGCAGGGGATGGCTTTGCAGCTCGCGGTGGGAGCGAAGATGCGGGTGCGGGGGTTGAACGGGTCTTCCGCGCATCGCCCTTGCACGTCTATCGGGTCCCCCCAAAGGAAGAGGGGAGTGGTGGTCCCGTTCCTGTCGTAGGCACGGTCCGCCGTGACGCCGAGCTTGCATTCGCCTATGAGAATAGCGATCGAAAGAAGTACGTAATGATCTTTGCCGTGAACGAAGCAGGTCGAGTGTATTGGTTTTATCCGGGGTGGACCAACCCGACGGACAACCCTCGCGCGATTGCAATTTCGGAGGAAGTTGGACTTCACGAACTTCCCGACGCAGTCGTCCATCGGTTCGACGGTTCTAAGCTCGACATCCACTCGCTCTTTCTCGACGAGCCGCTCACGGTTCGTGAGGTCGAGCAGGCCGTTGCCAGACATGCGATGGGGGGCGTACCGGGGCAGACACTCTCTGTTCCGGGTGGCATTGACCACGTCGAGCGTGTCGGGGTGGTGCCATGAGGACCACGTTCGGACTCGCGCTTTGCGCTCTCGTCACTGTCACGACATTCCTACACGCGGATTACGTTCTCGCTCAGGAGGCTCGTCCCTCCAAAGCGACCTTCGCGCTGATCGTTGGCGCGAACCAGTCGGTCGACAACCTCACCCCGCTCAAGTACGCAGACGACGACGCTGCACGTTACCTTGACCTCTTTCGTCTTCTCGGCGCGCGGACGTATCTACTGTCCCGGCTCGACGACAATACGCGCAGATTGCATCCACAAGCTGCGGCGGAAGCCGACGAGCCCAAGCGGACACCCTTCGATCGTGCGGTCGGCCAGCTTGCGCAAGATGTCGCGCAGGCATCCACGCGCGGCTTCGAGACAGTCGTGTACCTCGTCTACGCAGGGCACGGGAACGTCAAGAACGGACAGGGCTACATCACCCTGGAGGACGCCCGCATCACGGGTGCCGAACTCGCGCAGATCGTCGGGCGCATTCCCGCAACCCGGCTGCACGTCATCGTCGACGCATGCGCCTCCTATTACCTTGCCTATAGTCGTGGACCGGGCGGAGAGCGCCGGACACTCGAGGGGTTTCGCGCGAGCGCGCTCACGGAAGACAGCCGGGTCGGGGTCCTGCTGTCGACATCGTCCGCGCGCGAGAGCCATGAGTGGGACGCCTTCGAGGGTGGCGTTTTCAGTCACGAGGTCCGCTCAGGCTTGTACGGGGCCGCCGATGCAGACGGTAACGGCGAAGTCAGCTATCGAGAAATCGCGGCGTTCGTCGCTCGCGCAAACGCCGCCGTGCCCAACGAACGGTATCGCCCCGACGTCTACGCTCGTGCCCCTCGCGGGTCCGATACGCTTCTCGACATTCGCAGCGGACTTCGACGTCGACTCGTGATCGATGGCAAGCGGGCCGGGCACTACTTTCTGGAGGACGCACGGGGCGTGCGCGTCGCGGACGTTCACAACGGGCCTGGACAGACGCTGTCGTTGGTGCGGCCAGGACCAACGATTCCGGTCTACCTCCGGCGTGCCGAGGACGATCGCGAATTCCTAGTCTCACCGGCCCCCGAGGTGCTTGCACTCGCCGATCTCTCAGAGAGCGAGCCTCGGACGAGGACGCGAGGCGCAGCCCACGAGTCATTCAGCCTCGTGTTCTCCATGCCCTTTGACAGCACGGTAGTGGCTGACTACCGCGATCCACCGCCTCCCTCCGCGCCGCCGCCCGAAGCCGCCGACGACGTGAGCGATCGGTCCAAGGCGAAACTCAGAAAGACGCTCGGTCTCACCGCGCTCGGCGTGGGGGCTATTGGCCTTGGAGCGGGTACGTTCTTCTCTCTTTCGGCCCGCGCGGCGTCCAGCAACAGTCCAGCGAACGAATCGCAGGCGGATGCGGTCGCACGGAACAACCGGATCTCGACAGCCAACACGGCGGGTATCGTCTCGTTCGTGGTGGGGGGAGCGGCGGTAGGCACGGGGCTCGTTCTCCTCCTCTGGCCGTCGGCACCGAAGAACGTGCAGGTCTCGTGGTCGCCGGGGGGCGGACGGGTTGGTTATGTCGGTTCGTTCTGATCGACTTGTCCATTCGGCCCCTCTGGTTCGTTGGAGGGACATGATGAGCAAAACCTCCTTCCTCATCCTTGCTTCCGCCGTGATGGTCTTCGCCGGAGCCCCTGCATGCGGTGCGAGCGTCGCGCTGGAAAATCGCCCGTGCCCTTGCGCGTCGGGTTGGACATGCTGCGCCCAGGAAAACGTCTGTGTCGCTCCCGGAACCGCCTGCCCCGCGCTCGCCACGTCTGACGCGAGCAGCTCCGACGCTCCGATCGACGCTGCGACAACGAATCCGAACACGCTCGCGAAGGCGCAGTCGGCGCGCTGTATGACAACGGATCGCGATCACGTGTATTGGCAGAATGCAAATGGGCTCGTCGTCGGCGCGCCGAAGAGTGGTGGAACTCTCCAGATTTCGAGCTTCCAAACACCGATCGCCAACAACCCGAGATGCGGCCTCGCTGTTGACGGCTCCACAATCTTCGCGACTGCCTACCAGCTGGGGAAGCTCCTAAAACTCAACCTTGAGTCGAAGGGTGAATGGGCCATCGGTGGTGGTGGGAGTATTTTCGGAGCGTTTTCCGGCCCGTCGTCGATCGCCTTGGACGCCGCCTGGATTTACGTCACCGAGTACGACGGCGGCACGGTGAAGAAGCTGCCGAAGTCAGGGTCGGGGGACGCTCTCGTTTTGGCGTCTGGCCTCGCGCACCCGCTCGGCATCGTTCTGGACGACTCCAACGTGTATTGGATCAATCGTGGGACGTCGTCGGTGGACGGGGGGAGCGACGCGGCGGTACCCAATAAAGATGGCGCCGTAATGCGCGCATCGAAGAACGGTGGCGACGCCACGCCGCTCGCCACCGGGTTGCCATATCCCGAGGGGCTAGCGATCCACGGGCGACGACTCTACTGGAGTGAATTCTCCGGCGACGTTTCTGCGATCGACGTGGACGGCAACAACCGCGCCGTACTCGAACGCTATGCGTCCGGCATCGGAGCAATCGCTTCGGATGCCGACTCCGTGTTTTGGGGTGCGGCGTTCGACATACGCAAGGTTCCGCACGGAGGCGGCACGCCAGTGTCCGTGTACCCGAGCAGGGGAGTCGCGAACGCACTCGTGGTCGATGACATGCGAGTGTATTGGGCCAATGGCGACGAGGTCTGGACGGGCTTGAAGTAGGTCGACCGATCGCCGACGTCGTTGCGCCCAGCCGCCTTTGCTACCCGGCGTGCGAGCGCGCGGAGTGAAGCCACGTCCTGGAGGCGCTCATCTTGATCGCAGCAATCAGATACCGGGAACCGCGCGACGCAGCGCCGGGCAAGAAGCTCATCTCTACAGAGCGGGTTCCGCAGAAAAAAGGAGATTCCCATGCGCTTGTCTTTCAGTTCATGCATCTTGAGTTTCGCGATTGCCGCGTGCTCGTCGTCGAGCAACCCCAACCCATCCACGATTGATATGTCCGACGCAGGGGTCGATGGATTCGTCTCGGACGCCAGCGCCTCGGATGCGTCCGTCGACGCGGGGCCCGCCGCCATCAACGGCTGCACTCCGGCGGATTTCGCGGCCAATGATCACACGGCGCCAGCCGATTCGAGGATCATTCAAGCGCCGAACGACATGACGCCAGCGCAGTTTTCGCCTCACTGCATGCGCGTCAAAGTCGATCAGCTCGTCACCTGGCAGGGTAATCTCGCCGACCATCCGCTCGACTTCGTGCTCGGCACCGATGGGGCGGGGCCAGATGCGGGCTCGTTCACCGCGACCGTGGGGGCACCGGACGGATCACCCGACATCAACACGGTCATCGCCCACCAGCCGGGCAGCATTGCTTTCAAGTGCAGCAACCACCCCGCCATCATGTTCGGAGCGGTACAGGTTGTTCCCTGAAGATCGGTGCCTGATCGACGACAATTATTCTTGCAGGGCGGCGACAATTACTTTTGCAGTCGGTCCCCCCTACTGACAGGCGTGCGAGGCTTTTTCCTGGGAATCCCAGGAGTTCGGGTTCCGGAAGGGAGCCCG
>JBIKNA010000108.1:0-17990 GCA_044358965.1 Polyangiaceae bacterium | reverse complement strand
CTCCACGCGCGCCAAAGGCCCCATCTTGCGCATCAACTGCGCGGCGCTGCCCGAGACATTGCTCGAGAGCGAGCTCTTTGGCTACGAAAAGGGCGCGTTCACCGGCGCCGTCAAATCCAAGATCGGCCTGCTCGAGACCGCGTCGGGGGGCACGCTGTTCCTGGACGAGGTGGGCGAGATGCCCATGGTCACCCAGGCCAAGTTGCTACGGGTGCTCGAGCAGCGCGAGGTGCTGCCCGTGGGCGCGCTTCGGGCGCGGCCCATCGATGTGCGCTTCGTGTCGGCCACCAACCGCGACTTGCCCACCTGCATTGCCCAGGGCACCTTTCGGCAAGACCTGTACTTTCGACTCAATGGCATTCAGATCCATGTGCCGCCTTTGCGCGAGCGGCGCGAAGAGATCTTGGGTCTGGCCCTGCGCTTTGCATCGGAATACGGCACGCAGGCGGGCATGCGCGGCGTGCAGTTCTCCACCGAAGCCCAAGCGTTGCTCATGTCGTACGCGTTCCCCGGCAACATCCGCGAGCTGCGCAACATGATGGAACGGGCGGTGGTGTTGTGTGGCGGCGGCATCATTCGCCCGGAGCACTTGCACTTCGAGCTGCCTCTGCCGCAGGGCGCTCCGCTCGGGTCCTTCGCCCCCCCGCCGTCCCCCTCGTTTGCACCGCCACCGGTACCGCAGTTCCCCGGCGCGCAAACGCCCTACGGTGGTGTCCCCGCGGCGGCGCCGCCAAGCAGCGCGAGAGGCCTACGCACGGACGTCGAGGCTTTCGAGCGCGATCGAATCGTGGCAGCCCTCGAAGCCTGCCACGGCAACCAGACCCAAGCCGCCAAAATGCTCGGGATCTCTCGGCGCACCCTGGTGAGCCGCCTGGATTCGCTGTCCCTGCCGCGGCCGCGCAAGGGCAAAGAGTAGCGGCCCCGCCGGCACTGCTTCGGCAAGGCCCCCCGCGCGCCGCGCAAGCTCCCCATCGCCAAGCAACTTGCGCTACGGTGCCCGGCACAAATGCCGCACGTCGTGTTCATCGCGCCCAGGTTCCTCGAGACAACCAATCGCTACGTGCATGCGTTTGCCACCATGCCCGGTGTCACGCTCAGCGTGGTCAGCGCCGATCCCGAGCGCGCCATCCCCAAGGCGCTGCAATCGCGGGTGGCTGGCCACTACCGCATCGACCGGGTGATGGACCCGCAGTCGCTACGGCACGCCGTGCGCGAGATCTCGAAAGGGGTTGGCCCCGTCGACCGCTTGGCCGGCGCCCTCGAACAGCTGCAGCTGCCCATGGCGTACGTGCGCGATGCCCTGGGCATCGAGGGCATCGGTGTGCAGACTGCACAGAACTTCCGCGACAAAGACCGGATGAAAGACGTGCTGCGGACGCACGATGTCCCCGTGGCCAAAAGCGCCCTTGTGGGTTCCCCCGCGGCGCTGCGCACCGCCGTCGAGCAGCTCGGCTATCCGGTCATCGTCAAGCCGCAGGCGGGCGTGGGCACCCGGGCCACCTACCGCATCGAGTCCGACGCCGATCTGGTCGCCCTCAAGAGCCAAGGAGTTGTGCCCACCGGCGAGGCGCCGCTGCAGGTCGAAGAGTTCGTTCGTGCGCGGGAGCACACCTGCGAGACGATCTCCGTTCGCGGCGAACACGTCTGGAGCTCCGGGACGCGGTACTTCCCCACGCCGCTCGAGGCCCTAGAAACGCCGTGGATGCAGTATTGCGTGCTGCTTCCGCGAGAAGACGAGAACACCGAGTGGACGCGCTTCCAGAGCACCAACCATGCCGCGCTGAGCGCGCTCTTGGGCGCCGAGCGCAACACCGCCGCGGGCACGGCGCTCACGCACATGGAATGGTTCCTTCGCGAAGACGGCACGCAGCTCGTCAACGAGGTCGGCATTCGTCCGCCGGGCGTCGGCATCATGCCGCTCATGGGCTTGGCCTTCGAGATGGACTTCTTCCAGGCCTGGTGTGAGCTCATCGCCTTCGATCGCTTCACGCCCAAGAAACGCAAGTGGGCCGCCGGAGCGGCCTTCCTGCGTGGGCACGGCAAGGGCAAGCGCGTGGTCAGCGTGACGGGTGTCAACAAGGCCGTCGAGGCCTGCGGCGACGCCCTCATCGAACTGCGCGCACCAAAGCCCGGCATGCCGCGCGCCAGCGGCTACGAGGGCGAGGGCTTCGCCCACATCAAACACGCGACCACCGAGGGCGCCAAACAAGCGCTGCTCGCCATCATCGAGAACATCAAGGTCGAGTACGGCTGACCGGGCGCTGCACAACGCCTACGACTGGCGCACACCAGACCTGCCGGCGCGGTTCGTGCCCGTGGGACGCTCGTAACGATCGAGCCTCGGGGCGACCTTGCCTGGCCACGCGTCGACATCGGCCTCGGGGTCTGTCGGGGCCATGGGCAATGGCGCCACGGGCGGCGGAGCCTCTTTGGTGACGGCTGCGACGCAAAGCGGATCGTGCGTATGCTGCGCCCACCATGCCATGGCGAGTTGGGTGACCTGACGACGCTGGTGCTCGAGCTGGATGCAGTTCATGGGTGGTCCTTTGTTGGGGGAACGGGAAACACCATGGCGGCGCAACAAGGGCACCGGAGTGCTCCGCCAGTGTGGTCCCGAAGTACCGAGCACCAACCATGCCGACGACGACGCGGGGCAAAGAGCCAAACAAAACGTGGCTGTCCATGAGCGCCACGTGGACATTGGCGCATCCATGTTGACCGACTCCTTCATTTCGATGGAGCGCTGGGGCACGGAAGGTGACGTTCCGCCCCCTTGGGCTTAGAGGGTTCGCGCACTCGACCGAAATGGAGTAACGCCTGTCCCGAGGATAGCGAAACGTTTTGCCCAACAACTTAGACCTGAATGAGCTGCTGGATGTGGACCCAGACGGCGGCGTGATTCGGTTCGCTGGCCAACGAGCGCTTCTCATCGACGCGGTGGCCATGGGCATCCTGCGCAAGTACCTGATCTACAGCTTTGGCCGCACCGCGGCGCGAGCGGTGCTGACGCAGTTTGGCTTTGCTCACGGCTGGCGCATGGCCGAAGCCATGCAAGCGCAGTTCACCTGGACCGGCGAAGACACCTGGCGCCAAGCCGGTGCGCGCATCCACACGTTGCAGGGCATGTTCCGGGTGGAGCCCGGGGGCGACTTGCTGTCCAAAACCGGAGCCATGCTCTCGGCCTCTTACGAAGCCGAGCAGCACCTGCTGCACCTGGGGCGCTCGGACGAGCCTGCATGCTGGACCATCTGCGGGCTCGCGAGCGGATACCTGAGTCACATCGTGGGCCACGAGATCTACGTACGCGAAGACCGCTGCCTGGCGCAGGGGCACGCGGCCTGCCATCTCATCGGACGCACGCGGCAAGAGTGGGGCGACGACGCCGAAGAGCTCAAGTTCTTCAATGCCAAGCGACTCCAGGAGTGCCTAGACGTATCGCTGCAGCAGGTGACCACCACGCTCAAGCTGGCCGAACGCAAGCTGCACGAGCACCGACGCGCCCTCATCCGCGTGGTCCCCGAGGCCGACGAACCCCTGGGCATCATTGCCAAGAGCCCGCCCATGGTCCGATTGCTCGACCTCGCCCGACGCGTGGCCAAGGTCGACTCGACGGTGCTCATCACCGGCGAGAGCGGCGCGGGCAAAGAACGCATCGCCCGACTGCTCCACGACGAGTCCACGCGGGCCACGGGGCCGTTCATCGCGGTCAACTGCGGCGCCATCACCGAGTCGCTGCTCGAGGCAGAGCTCTTCGGTCATGCCCGCGGGGCCTTTACCGGCGCATCTACAGACCGCCCGGGCTTGTTCGAGGCGGCGCACGGCGGCACCCTGCATCTCGACGAGATCGGAGAGGTATCGGCGGGCATGCAAGTCAAACTGCTGCGCGCGCTACAAGAACGCGAGATCCGGCGCGTGGGCGAGAACAAGACGCGCAAAGTGGACGTGCGCATCGTGGCCGCAACGAACCGCGACCTGGCGCACGGCGTTTTGGGTGGCTCCTTCCGGCAGGATCTCTACTACCGCCTCAAGGTCGTCGAGCTTCATGTGCCCGCGCTGCGCGAGCGCCGAGAAGATCTGTTGCCGCTGGCGCGACTTCTATTGGCCGAAGCATCGCTGCGCATGAACCGGAAGATCACGGGACTGGCGCCGGGCGCCGCCGAGCACCTCATGCGCTACGGGTGGCCGGGCAATGTGCGCGAGCTTGCCAACACCATGGAGCGCGCGGCAGCGCTGGCCCGAGGCACCCGCGTCGAGTCCGAAGACCTTCCCGAGGAGATTCGTCAGATCCCCCCGAAACCCATGGCCACCGTGGGCCGCGTCAGAGCCCTGGCCGAGATCGAGCGCGAGTACATCTTGGCGGCGCTAGAACTCAACAGTGGCAACCAGACGCAGACAGCGGTGCAGCTTCACATCGGGTCGGCCACCCTGTACCGCAAGCTCAAGAGCTACGGTGCCATCGTCAAGCCGCGGGTGCCGTCCGTCGTGCCTCCAGAACCCTGAGGCATCCGTGTGACGCCCGTCGTGGGCGCCCATGAGCGGCCTACAGCTCGATGGGCATGAACACGCGGGGCGCGCCGCAGGACTTCTTGATGGTGGAGCAGAAGTCGCTGCACGCACGCGACGAGCTGTTGTCGACGGAGATCTCGATGTGGCCGTAGCTGGAGCTGTAGCCGCACTGACCTCGGCGCCAGCCGATGATGGACCCCTTGGGAATGTCGCTCGTGCGGTCCGAGAGCTGCTTGAAGCCCACGCGGGCGGTGTACGCCGGGTTGTTCGCCATGTTGGTGTGGAGCGGATCGGCGTGGTTGCGCTGCCAGCTGACACCACTGGGCAAAATGCCCGAGTTGACCACGTGGTTGCTGACGTAGAGCGCACAGTCGCCACTGGAACGGCGGCCGTCGCTGGACAGCGCCCTACTGGCGAGCCTGTTTGCGCGGCTGGCGCTGTAGCCCGCCTGGGATGACGTCGCGGGCCCGTCGTCGCTGTTGTCCGAGGAACCCACGGCGTCGAGGTAATCACCGTGGCCGTAGCCCTGGAAGCCGTCCATCTCGATGGCGACCCAAGCGTTGCCACCGCTGGCCTTCCACACCGAAACCAATGTGCCCTTGGGGATCACGCGAAGGATGGCGCTGTCGCGGCTGCCGGCCCTGCGCAGATTCAGGTTGGCCGTCGTCTCCAACTTGGTACCCATGGCGTAGGTCTTGCCGGTGGTGGACAGTTCCGCGGCGTTGGTCCCAAGGGCCCCGTCATCGGCCTCGGTCGCGTTTTCGGCGCAACCGGACAAGAGGGACAGGGACACAACAGCAGCGAGGGCAGCGACGAGTGAGCGGGTCGTCATGACCTACATCGGTGCAGCATTCGTGCCTACCGGGCGCGCGATTCGCCCGCGGGCGCCCATTCGGCCTCGCTGTAATGATTCGCCACAGGCGGATTTTTGGACTGATTTCGTGCGCTTTTTGTGGATTCCATCGCCACGACGTTGGGTCATCTCGGGTCCATGCGGGTCACGGGCTCACCACCCGGGCCCCCTGTTGCGCGGCCGCGACACGCGCGCGCGGCGGGGGTTATAGGATGGTGTCGATGAGCCGCAGGGCAACCGTTGGCGTGTGCGCGCTGGGCTTCGCTGTCCTCGGCGCCATCATGTGGGTGCGCCGTGGTGCATCGCCCGAGAGCCCCATTGCTGCGGCGCGCAGCGCAACGCCCCGCGCCAGCGACCCAACGCGTGGCTCCCCAGTGCCCGGCGCGGCATCGTTCGACCACGTTGCCGCGGCCAATACGCCCACCACTGCGCCCGCGCACTCTTCCAGCGCGCCCGAGGCCGACCGGGTCATCGCCTGGGGAAGCCAAGGCATCAGCCGCGACGGAGAGCAGAAGCCACCGCGCGGCGCCGGGAGCTTCTCTGTCGACGCCCAGGGCAACACCCTTGTGCTCGACGACGTAGCCCATCGCGTCGTGGTGCTGGGCCCCGACGGCAAGGTGCAAAGGAGCACGGCGCTGCCGGGCAAGAACGCCGACGACGTGGTGGCCACCAAGGACGGCAAAATGGTCGTCACAGACCGCGCCGGGGGCACCATCCATGTGGTCGACGCGCGCGGCCGCGCGACCTCGTATGACTTGAGCAAAGCAGGCATCGAGAACCCACGGGACATCTCCCGGGTGGTCGAGCGCGGCGGCAGTGTGTTCGTGCAAAAGAACGGCAATGGGCCCCTGACGCTCATCGGCGACACGCTGGGCGTGGCCGCTCCCCCCGGCAGCGCCGAGCAGGGCATTCCCACCCGCGACGGCGCATTCTTGGTCTCCGCTGGCGTCACCAACATGGACGCCGGGCGTATTTGGGTGAACCTGGCCAAGCGCGGCGACGCCACGCACGTCTGGACGCGGGAGCTACGCTTCGAGACACAGATCACCGCGGTGCCGCTGGTGGACACCGACAACCAGGGTCGCATCTACGTGGTGGCCCTGGGCGAGACGGCCGGCGGCGGTGCGCTCACCAACTGGCTGTCTTGCTTGCGGCAAGACACCGGGCAGCCCATCTCGACACAAACGTTCCCGGTGCAGACCCCCTGGCGCAGCTTTCGCGATTTCGAGGTGCGGCCCGAGGGCGGCCTCGTGGTCGCGCTCAAAGAAGACCAGGGGCTAAGGCTCACGACGATTGCGTGTGAGACGGCGCAGTGACGCGCCCTTGGGGGCTTGCCGTCACCCTGGCAACGCTGTTTGGGCTCCGGGTCGCTGTGGTGCTTTGGGTGCCCGACACCGATCTGGACGGCTACGGACACTACAAGATCGCCCAGGTGCTCTCCCGTGACCCGTGCAATCTGGCGGCCCACTGGGTGTGGCTCCCGCTCTACCACTACCTGCTTGCAGGGCTCCTTCGCCTACATGCAAATTACACCGTTATCCGCCTGCTCAGCGCAACACTGGGTTTGGTGGCACCGGTGCTCGTGGCGAAGCGCGCGCAAGCGTTGAAAGGTCCATGGCGCCTTGCCGCGTGGGCCACGGCCTTGTGTCCGCTGCCGGCGCTGCTCTCCGTATCGGCGCAGCAAGAGACGCTGTTTGGGGTGCTGCTGCTGGGCTGCGCGCTGACCATCGATACCCAGCGGCCCGTCGCTGCGGGCTTTTGTTTGGGAGCTGCGTGTTTGGTCCGTTACGAGGCATGGGGCATCGTGGGACTGGCCCTGGCCCACGCTGTTGGGGTGGGCCTCTTGCGTCAACGCCTGCCCCAACGCGCGCTCGGCTGGGCCCAAGGCCACGCCGCATGGCCGCTGCGCGCGCTCTTGTTTCCGACGGCGTGCATTTTCGGGTTCTTGCTGGCCCATCGATGGGCCGACGGCCGCTGGTTCACCGCGCAAGAAGAGCTGCGACGCTTTACGCACATGCAGCGAGTGGTGCTCTCCCGCGGCGCGGCCATGGACCTGCTTTGGTTTCCGGTCATTCTGCCGCTCCTGACCTTTGGCCCCTTTGCGTTGGCCATGCCCCTGGGCCTTGGTCGGCGGTTGCACCGAGGCTCGCTGGTGCCCCTGGGCATCGTGCTGTTCTTGGCTGCCAGTTGGCTCAGCAAGGGTTCTTTGGGCAGCTTGCGCTACCTGTGCTCGCTGGCCCCTTTTGGCTGCGCGCTCATGGCCCGCGGCCTACAGACCCGCGCAAAGCTCGTGTTGCCGTTCTTGTCGAGCCTGGCGCTGTTGCAGCTTGGCTGGTTTGTCCACGACGGCGTCGACGCCAGGCATCGCCAAGCCGAGCTGCGCCAGGCCGAGCGCAGCTTGCAGCTTTAGGGTTGCGGCGACGGGATCTGTTCGGCACTGCTCGGATACGCGGCGTCCACCAAGGCCCGCGCCGAAGACTCCGGCACGCACAAGAGCAGCCCTTTGCGCGAGCTAGGCCTTGCGTCGACGACGGGCGCAGCGGGCACATGCGCCGCACTGCCGCCGTCGCGAGTGGCCGCCCCGTGCTCCAAAGCAAAGCGGGCGATACGAGACCAAGAGGCTTTTGAATGTATATTACACCATTCTAGAGGACAAGTTTGTGCGGGTTCGGACCAAAGGGGTTCGCGGGCGCCTTGAGCACCTCGGCCAGGTACGACCACATGGCGCTCACGTTGGGGGCGCTGGTGAGCATGCCCTGGGCGTTCACCTTGCCGGTGGTGCCGGTCTTGACGTACTTGCCGATGACCGATGCCGTGAGGCTGCCGGCGTGCGAGGTAGACTTGTTGATGGGCGTTTGACGACCGAAATCACCCATGATGGCCACCACCACGTTGAGCCCCGGGTCTTTGCCCACCATGCGGTTCACGAACTTGCTGAGCGCGGGCATGATGACTTGGTTCCAGCGATTGCGCTGCCGGGTAGCGGTGTGGTCGCCATGGTCGTCCCACACGCCGGCGAATGTGTTCATCGACGGGTCGAAGTCGACCACCGTGACCACGTTGGACCCGGTGCGAGCCATGATCTCCGCCGAGGCCATCTGCTGCGCGAAGCTCTTGATCTGGTAGCTGCTGGGGCTGATGCCGTAGGCCGCGGCGATGTCCGCGAAGCCGACGCTGGTGGCCTGGGTCTTTCCGAGCGACGCAATGGCGGTGCCATATGCGGCGTCCACGTCTTGCAGCGCGCGGGGGCTGCGCGCGAGGGTACGGTCCGACATGATCTCCGCGGCCTCGAGCGCGCCGCGCATCACGTCGCGGTTCGGCCCGGTGCTCGTGGTCGATTGCCCGAGCAACGAGAGCGTGGATTGAATGTCGGCGATCTGCTGGATGGTCACGCCACCTTGGGGCGTGTGCTTGGCCAAATCCCCGGTGCCCAAGAAGCCTTGCTCCACCGAGCGCTGACCCACCACTGGTGCCTTGATGGTGCCCGTGCCGCCGAGCACGCTGGCCAAGCGCAACACGTAGCTCTTGTTGTCCGATCGGCTGTAGTTGCCCCCCTCCAGCATCATGAGCCTTCGGGCATTGGGGTGCGACGTGTTGCCGTGCAATACGCCAATGCTTGCCATGTGCTGCCGCGCAAAAGCATCGAAGGCCTCGAAGGACTTGTCCACCACGAGGCCGTTACCGATGAGCAGTTTGTTGGTGGCAGAGCACCCAAAGACACCGTCGGCGTACGAGTCGGCACTGCCGAAGATGCCGTTGTAACTCCCCTCCAGGAACACGTTCACCAGCACCGATCGCTCGCCCGGCGCGGCCATGGCGTCCTTCAAGAACGACTGCCCCGGCAGACGACCGACGGCCGCGATACCGGCCAGACCCGACAGACCCTTGAGCAACGAGCGACGCGACGTGGGGAGCATGGGGACCTAACTTTCAGTACGTGAGGAATGGCGCTGCGGACATGACGGATGCGCAGGTGTGAGCCCAGCGCTTCTGCGCTGTGCCTTGCGGTTCTTGGCTCTTGGTCAATGCAAAGGTCGTGCACGCCGTGACCTCGGCAGGATGGGGCTCCCGGCTCCAGAACGCGCGCTGCATGGCGCGACACTCCTGATCGGCAGAGGCTTGCACCGGGTCTGCAGCAAAGCGCGCCGCGTTCTTGCCGACGTAAGCCATGCAAGCCTCGTAGGCCATGTTGTACGAGGAGAAGAGCGTGACGCCGGTCATCTCGGGCTCCTCGAACCAGCGGGCCGGGGCCGCCTTGAAGGTGTCGGCCTGACTGGCGAGCGACGCCGGGGTCTCGCCGAGCACCCGGGCGTACTCGGCGCCAAGCACCGAGAAGGGCTTCACCCGCCCGCGGTTGTCGCCGCGGGGCTCTTGCTGCCGCGATGCCGTCAGGTCTGCGCCGCCGAAGCCGGTGTAGCTCCTCCCCGTCGGGATCACGACGGGCCCACCGTCGGGACCCAAGGGTCCTGCATCTTGTGCCGTGGGCGTATCCGGGGTGTCCGGGTCGGCGCCGTTGCCATTGCCTGCACCGCGGCCTGTACACCGGGCGGTGAGGCAGCTCGGGTCTTCGGCGGCACAGGCGGCGGTCATCGATGCAAGGGCAAGGGTCAGCGCGAACAGCGTTTTCATGGGGGTTCCTTGGGATCAGTCACAAAAACCAGGGTCTTGGGCCACCACAGCCAGCGCCGTCTCGATGCGACCCGACTGCACCAGGGTGTCCACGCAGCGGTCGAACACGTCGCCCTCGCTCGCGTTCTCCGGCCGGCCGTACAAGTACTTGAACACCAGACGGCACGAGTTCACGCGAAAGTCCGTGGACTCGACGAGCTTCTGCACCAGCTGCTCGTCGGTGGTGGCCGTCTGATCGCCCAAGACCTTGTGGTCCGCCTGTACCTAGACATTTTGGAAGGTCGTTTGGACGACCCCTGCATCGTTGGTGGTGCGCTTGACCCTTGGCAGCAGCTCCGCCACGCGATCGAGCGCGAACCACTGGTCGAAGTGGCAGCCGCGGCATCCGGCGGCCATGCGCCCCGTCTGCGATGTGTCCACGTTGGGCGCATTGGTCACGGCCACGAGCTCGACGCCGGTGGTGTTCTGCAGGACCCGGTGCGCCGCCGGCAACATGAGCCCTTGCCCCTCGTTGCCGGCATACCGAGTGAGCCATGCCTTGGAGCGGAAGTATCCGAGGCCGTTCTGATCGGGCACCACGGTGATGCCATCGACGCGGTACTGGCCGTTAAACAACTCGCGCCAGGGCTTGCCATTGTCGAGGATGTACTTGGCCGCGGTGTACACGACGTCCTCGGTTGGCGAGCCGGGGTTGTCGTTGAACGATGCGTTCAAGAACCGTGCGAAGTTCTCCCGAAACGCCGCAGCGTCAATCATGGCGGGGACCTCTTTTTGCGGGTCCAAAGACGACATCAGCGCACTTGGTGGGGCCTGCCCCTGGAGCGCGATGGAGAGCCGAATGGCACAGCGCTCCCGTTGCGGCGCGGGGTCGGTGGCGTCGGCCCGCGCCCGCAAGGAAACAACGGTTCCCAACGCAATAACCCCCATCGCAGCTGCCGCAAAGAGCTTGGTACGCATGTCGGAGAGCTACTCAGCAAAGAGAACGCCAACGACAAAAGGCTGCAAGACAGCTCGCTTTGCGATGTTGCGCAGCATTCGCCCGCCGCGTTGCGCAAGGTCGGGACAGACCGTTGCGCAGAAGTGGGCCCAACGCACAGCACCCCCGCAGACGGCTGCCGGCTCCGCGGCAATCGCTGCTACGCTCATGGAGTGGACGTCGGGTCCATCACCACACGGTCTCCCCTTCGCCTCGGCCGCTACGTCGCTTTCGACGAACTGGCATCGGGCGGCATGGCCGCGGTCCATCTGGGCAAGCTGCGCGGTCCCGTGGGCTTCTCGCGCACCGTGGCCATCAAGCGTTTGCACGCGCACCTGGCCAAAGACCCAGAGTTCGTGGCCATGTTCCTCGACGAAGCGCGCCTCGCGGCCCGGGTGCACCACCCCAACGTGGTGCCCGTGCTCGACGTGGTCACCGAGGGCGACGAGCTCTTCCTGGTCATGGAGTACGTGCACGGCGAGACGCTGTCGCAGCTCTTGCGGGCTTGCCGAGAGCAGAACCAGCCCGTGCCGCTGCCCGTCGTCATCACCATCGTGTCGCAAGTGCTCCGGGGCCTGCACGCTGCACACGTGGCCACCAACGAGCGGGGCGAGGCGCTCCAGATCGTCCACCGCGACGTGTCGCCCCAAAACGTGATCGTGGGCGTCGACGGCGTTGCCAGGGTGCTCGACTTCGGCGTGGCCAAAGCCATGTGGCGTGCGCAGACAACCAAAGACGGCCAGATCAAAGGCAAGATGCGCTACATGGCCGCGGAGCAGTTGCGCGGCGACAAAGACGTCGATTGCCGCGTCGACATCTACGCTGCAGCCGTCGTGCTCTGGGAGACCCTCACCCTGCGGCCATTGGTGCTGCACGACAACCCCGGCGCTGTGGCCATGCAAGTGCTCGAAGGGCGCTTCGAGCCGCCATCACGCCATCGCCCGGAACTCAGTCATGTGCTCGACAGCATGGTGATGCGCGGCCTGTCTGCCAACCGCGACGAGCGCTGCAGCACCGCGCTGGAGATGGCCGAGATGCTCGAGCAGTTCGAGATGGCCAGCGCCGGAGAGCTTGGTCGGTGGGTGCGCGAGGCCTGCGCCGAGCGGCTCGTCCAGCGTGCCGAGCTGGTGTCCGCCATCGACCGCGCCATCGAGAGCTTGCCCGCGGCGCCAAGTGCTCCCGATGTGTCCGAGGTGCGTGGGGTGCTCCGGCAAGCCGACGCCAAGGCGCGCTCCGAGCAGCCCACGATCAACTTCGAAGAGGGCGTGAGCGAGGTGACCTCGGCGGTGCTTCCCAGCAAACAGCCGCCCAAGAAGAGCGCAATCACGTCCGTGCTCTTGGTAGGCCTCGCCATCTGCGCGCTCGCGGCCATGGGCTACGGGGGTTTTGCGTTCACCCGCCCGCCCAAGACCACGGCGCAGCGCATGCCCTCGCCGCTGCAAGTCGACCTCGAGTCCGCCGCCGACGACGACGGGGTGAGCACGCGGGCCCCGGCACCAAGCGTGTCCAGCAAGCCAACGCCAGTCCCCGGGGCCGGCCCCGCCGGGGGCGCGGCGCCCCCCCAAGCGTCCACCGGTCTCCTGCGACCCGCCGTATGTCATCGACGCCCGCGGCATCAAGCGATTCCGTGCAGAATGCATGGGCAAGTAGGCACCGGTCCCAAAGCGGCCGTGTCCGTGCCCGCGGCTTGAGGCACGCCTCGGGCCCAGATATGCTCCGATGCCTATGTCCCAGCGAATCCTCTGCACTGCACTTGCTTCGGCGCTGCTGCTCTCGGCGGCGCGGCCTGCGTTCGCGGTGGATGTCGAGGCTTGTGTATCGCAACACGAGCAGGCGCAGGTGGCCCGGCGCGACGGCAAGCTGCTGACGGCCCGCAAGTCGCTTTCGGTGTGCCTGGACCCATCGTGCCCCTCGGTCATTCGCAAAGACTGCGCGGAGCTGAGCGAGAAAAACGCCGCCGAGATCGCCACGCTGGTGTTTCAGGCCGAGAGCGCCCAGGGCCCCGTCGTGGCCACCGCCATCAAGGTCGACGACGAGAGCGTGCCTTCGAGCCTTGGCCCCGACGGCTTCGAGGTCGACCCGGGATCACATCGGATCACGGCGCTGGTAGGCGGCGAGAGCATCACCGAAACCGTGGTGGTGCGCGCCGGCGAGAAGCGTCACGTGGTGCGCCTGGCCGCAGCCAAAAAGCCCGCAGCCGTCGAGCCTGCGCCCGTTGCCGCGAGCAGCTCGCCCAACGTGCTGCCGTGGGCCCTTGGGGGCGTGGGGGTGCTCGGGGTTGCGGGCTTCACCATCTTTGGCCTTCGCGGCATGTCCATGGAGAGCGACCTCGATGCGTGCAAGCCCACGTGCAACAAGTCGCAAATCGACGACGTGCGCTCGTCGTACGTCATCGGCGACATCTCGCTGGCGGTGGGCGTCGTGGCCTTGGGCGCCGCTGCCGTGCTGTTCCTGACTGCCCCGGAAAAGGCCAAAGCCGCCTCTGCGTGGCTAGGCCCCCCGCGATTCTAGGCCCCACGCGGTTCTAGTCCCCCGCGGAGAGTGGTATGCGCGCGATGGGCTACGGCGCGACGGGCTGGCCGTCGACCCACTTGTAGAAGCCCTCGCCGGTCTTTTTGCCGAGCTTCCCGGCGCGGACCATCTGCCGCAAAATGGCCGGCGGCCGAAACTGATCGCCGATCTCGCGCTGCAGGTGCTCGAGAATCGAGAGGCGGACATCGAGGCCCACCAGATCCGTGAGCTTGAGCGGGCCCATGGGGTGGCGGTAGCCAAGCTCCATGCCCTTGTCGATGTCTGCGGCGCTGGCCACGCCGGTCTCGAGCATGCGCATGGCCTCGGCGCCCAAGATGACACCCAAGCGGCTGGTGGCAAACCCCGGCACGTCGCGCACCAAAATGGGCGTTTTGCCCAAGCCCTTGGCGAACGCCAAGGCGCGCTCGATGGTGTCTTGGGCCGTGGACATGCCCCGCACCACTTCGAGCAGCTCCATGACCGGCGGCGGGTTGAAGAAGTGAAGGCCAATGGTGCGCTCCGGGGCGCCCAAGCGCCGGCCGAGTTCGGTGATCGAGAGCGACGATGTGTTGCTGCCGAGAATGGCGTTCTTGTCGGCCAGGGCCACGAGGGGCGCCAGCAGCTCGACCTTGAGGTCCATGTTCTCGGGCACGGCCTCGATGATGACGTCGGCGCCGGTGGCTGCATCGTTGGCGTTCTGCGTCGTCGTCATGTTGCGCATGGTGGCAAAGCGCGCGTCGCTGGTAACCTTGCCCTTCTGCACCAGCTTCTCGAGCTGCGCGGCAATGGACGTGAGCGCGGCCTTGCAGCGCTCCTCGGAGACGTCGAACATGCGCACGGTGTGCCCAGCGGCGGCGCAAACCTGCGCGATGCCTTGGCCCATGGTCCCGGTTCCCAGCACGGCGATGGTGTACGAGGTGATCAACGCGCAGCTCCTTGGGTCGCAGGTTGGCCCCGGCGAGAACCGCCAGGGGCACGAGCGCGACCTTCGGCCGGAATTTGTAGTCGAATCGCGCGCGGGGACCTAGGCAGAAAAAGAGGTCGAAACCTGGATTTATTGCGGCCAACGCGCGAGCATCCATGTCCGGCGGGGAGTCCTTCTTTTGGCGCGAATCATCCTGGTTGACGACAGCGCGAGCGCGCGAACCCTGCTCGGAGGGCGACTTCGCGAGCAGGGTCACGAGGTCATCGAGACGGGTGAGCCCGTCGAGGCCGCCGAGCTCGCCATCGCGCAGGCCCCGGACGCCGTGGTCACGGACCTGTGGATGCCGGGCATCTCGGGCCTGCAGCTCTGTCGCTTGTTGCGTTCGGAGCCGGCGACCACGCACGTCCCCGTCATTCTGCTCACAGCGTCGGACGATCGCCGGTCGCGGTTCTGGGCCCGGCACGCAGGCGCCGCTGCCTATGTCACCAAAGCCGAGGGCGAAAAGCTCGCCAAGCTGCTTGGCGAACTCACGCAAGCGCCGCTGCCGGCCCCCAGCTCTCAAACGGTGGCCATGCGGGGCAGTGTGCCCGAGCGCCTTTCGCAACTGCTCGACGTTGCGCTGTACGAATCCACCATTGCCGGCGAGATCCGCGCGCTAGGGCAAGCCGCTGGCGACCGCGAGAAGATGTTCGCCGACTTGGCCTCGCTGGCCTCGGACGTGTGTGGCTACCGTTGGCTGGCCCTGTGCGCGGGTACGCCGCAGCGTCTGTTCGTGCACACGCACCCCGCATTGCGCGAGACCGCCGAGCGCGAGGCCCGCGACGTGTTTCAGCTGTACCCGCCGCTCGAGCGTCGCAAAGGCGCAGAACAGGCCGTGCTCGCGGTGCTCGACACCCGGGCCATCGAGTCCGATTGGTCTGCGGCGCCACTGCACGAGAGCGTGCGCTTTGGCAGCACCACCATCGGATCCATTGCGCTCTCCCCGAGCCGCCGGGGCGCCAGCGTCGAAGACCGTAGGTTCATGCAGGTGCTCGGCGCCGAGCTGGGCGGCCCCATGCAAATGGACACCTTGGTGACCGAAGCCCGGCGCCTGGCCAACACCGACGGCCTGACGGGCCTGCTCAACCGCCGCGCCTTCACCGAGACCATCGCCCAATACCGCGCCAAGAACGCGCCGCAGATGTTCCCCATGACCATGCTGCTGCTCGACGTGGACCACTTCAAGAAGGTCAACGACACCAAGGGTCACGACGCCGGCGACGCTGTCTTGCAGGGCGTTGCACGAGTGCTGGCCAACATGGCGCGCAAAAGCGATTTGGTGGCACGCTGGGGCGGCGAAGAGTTCGTGCTGGCCCTGGGCAACACCCAAGAGCCCGGTGGTCGCATCGCCGCCGAGCGCTTGCGCCGGGCCCTCGAGAGCGCCAAACACGATCTGCCTGGCGGCGATCAGCTCGGCGCTACGGCGTCCATCGGCCTTGCCAGCGCCATCGACCCAGACTGGCAGCTCGAAGACCTACTGTCGCGCGCAGACAAAGCCATGTACTCGGCCAAGGCACGCGGCCGCAATCGCGTAGAAGTGGCTTAGGGGGTGTCCCGACACCCCCTAGACAAGGCCGCGTTGCCCAAGGCCACCCGCGCGGTTGGGGCTCTGGTTACTTGCGGCGAAGCTCGATGAAGTAGCCCGTGCTGTCGGTGCTGACGTACACCCAGAGATCGCCGTCGCTGTCGCTGAACAGCGAGTGGCTCTTGGACTGGAGGCCGGACTCGAGGGCGTTTTGCAGCGTGGCCTCGGGTCGCACCACGGCCTGGCCCTGCACCACATATGGCACGGCGTACGACGCCGCAGCCGTTGCGCCAGACTCACGCCCCTTGGCCACCAAGAAGCCGCCCTTGGCTCCTTCGGGAGAAATGGCGGCGATGGCTTGCGTGCCGTTGGTGGTCGCTTTGTGCAGCGGAAGCGACGTGAGCAGCGTGTCGGACAGTGCCTCGACCCTGGTGATGCCGTAGATGGCATCCGTGGGCGCACCCGCGTCGCCACCGCCACCGGCCAAGAACGCGGCGACGAACACGTTGCCTGCGTTGTCGGTGGTGACGGGGCCCGAGAAGCCATCCCAGGCGATGATGCGCGCGCTCGGGGGGCATGCGCCGGTGGGCGCAAGCTGGTCGGCGCAGAGCGAGCTGGCCCATAGACCATTTTGCGACGTGGCCGTGGCGGTGGCCGTGACCGGCGAGGTTCCCGTGTACACCACACGCTTCTGCGTGTTGCTGCTGACGCCGACGGCGGAATAGACGCCGTTGACGAAGCCGCGGCTCACCACCGCGGTGTAGTTCTGATCGTAGAGCAAGAACTCGCCGGTCGTTGCGGCGTTGGTGCCGGTGTACGAGATCAGACCGAAGGGGCCAAAGGGCAGATCGATCATGCGGTCGTCGTAGCCGTAGAACGCAGGCGTCGGCCGCCCCGAGGGGGTGGCGGCGTTGACGTCTACTGGCGTGGCGGCGCCGCGGATGTCGTTGGGGAGCGTCCAGCGGGTCACGGTGATCTTGCCCGTGGCGTCGTCGGTCACGGTGCTGATGGGGCCACCGTGGCGCCCCCAGCGCACGCCCACGAGTCCTTTGGCTGCGGGGTGCTTGGCCGTGACACTGAACGGGAACGCCGTGTTGATCTTGAGGGCGTCGGCAAATTCGTTCTCGGCGAGGTACGACTTGGGATCGGGTCGGGCGCCGTCGGTGCCGGCATCGGCGGGAGCGCCGTCCGGTGGGTCGACGAGCCCTGCATCGAACAGAACGACATCCGGCGCGGCGTCCGCCGAGGCGTCCGCGGTGCCGGGCGTGGTGATCTCGGACGTGTCGCAATGGAGCAAGCCCACGCTGCAGAGGCCGAGCAGGGCAGAGGCAAAAATGACAGTGTTTCGCATGGTGTCCTCGTCGCTTCCCCGCGGAAGCTCGTGGTGATGACCGAGGTTTTTGTGGGTGACCTCGGATCCGCATCAGGTTTTCGGGCTTGCGGGCATTGCTCCCCAAGGGGGAGGGTTCCTAGTGCCCGTCGCTTCCCAAGGTGCTTGTTGAGGGCTCCTCAGTGCATGTGACGGGGTTCGTTCGCGCGTACCGCTGCGGGGCAGCCCCGGATTCGAACCGGGTTCCCTAGTATGCAGACGCATGGACAGCTATCTGGACCGGCCCCCGGCGTCAACGGGCACGCCCCTTCCCGCGACAACGCCCCGGCGAGCAGCTAGCCTTGAAGGGATGAAGCGAACTTTCTTGGCGCTTTCGCTGGCGTCTGCCATGCCGGCCATGGCGCTCGCGTGCGGCAGCTTCAGCGGCTCGTCGGTTGCAACAGGCGATGGCCCCGGCGTGCCGTCCGGCCGCCCCGACGCGGGCGACGCCGCGCAAGACCAGACCACAGCCGACGTGGCGCGCCCCGACGCGGAGGCCGATTTTGGCCCGGTGTGCGAATCGGGCGGCACGCTGATCTGGAGCGAGGACTTCGAGAAACTGCTGGGCAGCAAGAAGGACTGGTCGGCCACAACGCAACCGGCGAACGGACAGCCCGCCGAGGTCGCCCCAAACGTGGGCCGCAACAAGTCCGGCGC
>JBIKNA010000479.1:0-5522 GCA_044358965.1 Polyangiaceae bacterium | reverse complement strand
TCAGCGTAGAAACGGGCCATCGTGGCGGCCGCAAGCAGCTCGACGCGGAGATCAACATGATCCCGATGATCGACCTCTTGATGGTGACCGTCTCCTTCTTGTTGATCACCGCCGTGTGGAGCCACGCCGCACGCATGGACGGCGATGCCATGGTGCCCGGCAATCCTTGCCCGGGGGCCGATTGCAACCCCGTGGTGGAGAAGAAACTTCACGTCACGCCCGTTGGCAGCGACAAGTTTCAGCTCGCGTGGAAAGAGGGGCCGACGGTGCTCTCGACGCAAGAGGTGCCCCGGGAATCTGCGGGGCAACTTGCCCAGTTGGCGTCAGCGGCCAAGAGCGAGTGGATGAGCCAAGGGCTCCACAAGGACGACAAGGACACGCGCTTCGATCACGTCGTGGTGCATACGCCCAACGATCTGCCGTACCACGAGTTCGTCGCCATCTTGGACGCCGTGGCGTCGCCCAAGCGCACGGTGCACGGTCACTCGGCGCGCGCTCTCGAGGTCTCGTTGGCCACGGACTAGGCCGTCCCTGCTCTGGAGAATGACTACTTGGGGGGGGCCCGGCGCGTGCGGCGCAGGCAGCGAAGAGCGACTGCCGGCCGTGCGTCCAGGGGCGCCCATCAGATGCCCGTCACCGTGACCACCAGATTGCGCCGATGCGCAGCTCGGCGGTGCTCGCAGAGATACAGCCCTTGCCAAACGCCGAGGGCCAGCCTGCCCCCCGATACCGGAAGGGTTTCCGAGGTCTTGGTGATGGCGGCGCGAAGGTGAGCCGGCATATCGTCCGGGCCCTCGTCGTCGTGTTCGTAGCCCGGACCCTCGGGCGCGAGTCCATCGAGCCACCGCAACAAGTCCCGATGTACAGCCGGGGACGCATTTTCCTGGATCACCAGGGATGCACTCGTATGTTGCACGAACACGACACAAAGCCCGGTGGTGACGCCCGACGCACGGACGATGGCCCCAACTTCTTGGGTGAGCCCGTAGAGCGCTTGCCCTCGGGTCTCGACGACGACCGTGGCCTGGTGCACCAATCCCATGCGCGAAGAGTGGCGAAGCCGGACGCGTTAGCGCCCGATCAGGAACCGCAGCATGGTTTCGAGGGACTTCTTGTACGGCGCGTTGAGCATGCCGGCGCCCGAGATGCGGCTTTGGTAGAAGATTGGCTTCTTCTTGGTGAACGTCTCGAAGCCCTCGACGCCGTGGTAGTGCCCGATGCCGCTGGGGCCGACGCCGCCAAAGGGTAGGTCTTCTTGGCCAGCGTGAAGCAGCGTGTCGTTGATGGTGACACCGCCGGAGACCGTGCGATCGAGCACCCGCTGCACCCGGCGATCATCGTGGTCGAAGTAGTAGAGGGCCAGGGGGCGCGGCCGCTCGTTCACGAAGTCGATGGCCTCGTCCAGGGTGCCGTAGCCGATGACGGGCAGAATGGGGCCGAAGATCTCGTCTTGCATCACCGTCATGTCGCTCGTGGCGCCGACGACGAACGTTGGGGCGATCTTCCGCGACGTCGACGAGAGGCTCTCGCCAGCGGGGTTCGCCTCGACGACCGTTGCGCCCTTCTCTTTGGCGTCGGTGATGAGGCCGAGCAGGCGGTCGTAGTGCCGCTGCGTGGCAATCGATGTGTAGTCTGGGTTGGACTCGAGGCGTGGGTACTGGGCCGCCACTTGGGCCTTGAGCTCTTCGACGAAGGCGTCGAGGCGACCCTTGGGCACCAGCGCGTAGTCTGGCGCAATGCAGGTCTGCCCAGCGTTGAGCAGCTTGCCGTGGATGATCTTTTCTGCCGCTGACTTGAGGGAAAAGTTGTCGCTGACGATGGCCGGTGATTTTCCCCCGAGCTCCAGTGTGACCGGCACGAGGTTTTCTGCAGCGGCGCGCATGACGAGCTTGCCCACGCTGGTCGAGCCCGTGAACACCAAGTGGTCGAAGGCGAGCTTGGAGAACGCGATGCCGATCTCGGGGCCACCGGTGACAACGCTGACTTGCTCCGGCTCGAAGACCTCGCCGATGAGCTGCTTGAGCAGGTCCGAGGTTTGGGGGGTCAGCTCACTGGGCTTGATGAGCGCGCGATTGCCCGCCGCCAGCGCGCCCACCAAGGGATCCAGCGCAAGGTATACAGGGTAGTTCCATGGCGAAATGATGCCCACGACGCCCAACGGCTGCTTCTGGATCGCCGCCCGGGCGGGCATGAGCGACCAGATGACGGGCCGGGCTTCGGTGTCCATCCACTCGTGGAGATGGCTCTTGGCGTGCCGGATGCTGTTGAGCGTGGTGAAGATCTCGGCGATCAGCGTCTCGTGTTTGGAGCGGTTGCCGAAGTCTCGCGAGATGGCGTCGCACAGCGCGTTCTTGTGTTGCAACACGGCGCGTTCGAGACGCTCCAAGTTGCCGATGCGCTCGTCGTAGCTCGGGGGGCCTTTTTTGGTTTGCGCAGCCTTCATGGCCGCCAGCATCGCGTCGAGCGACGGCGCTGCCACGGCGTAAGCGCCGCTGCCGTTGGCGCTCCCGTTTGTCGCACGGCCATTGTCCGTCTTGCCGTTTTTGCTCTCGGTCGCCTGGCTCGTGGCTTCACTCATGGGTCGTCGCTCCTTGACGCAAAGGAAGCGTAGACCCTACCTCCCAGGCACACAAGGGGCCGCCGGGGCCCCCAAGTTACGCGAAACAATCGTGAATTTCTTCCATCGTGCCTTATGATGCAAAGTGTCATGTGGAGCCCCGGCTGGCGCGAACAGGTCTTCTCTTCCCTCGACCAAGCCTTTGACCTGATCGTCATTGGCGGCGGCATCACGGGCGCTGGCATCCTGCTAGAAGCTGCCCGAGGCGGCAAAAAGGTGCTGCTGCTCGAGGGCAAAGACTTTGCCTACGGCACCTCCAGCCGCTCCACCAAGCTGGTGCACGGCGGCCTGCGGTATCTGCGTCAGGGTCAGTTCCTGGTCACGCGCAAGTCCGTCAAGGAGCGCGAGCGCCTCATGCGCGAGGCCCCCGGGCTCGTGCTCAACCTGGGTTTTTCGCTGTCCACGTTCCCAGGCGATCAGGTGCCACGTTGGATGTACGGAATGGGCCTTCTCATGTACGACGCCCTCGCCTGGAAGTGGGCCCACGAGCGGCAGAGCGCCGACGAGCTCGTGCAGCGGTTCTCTCCCTTGGCGGGCTCTGGCGTGCTCGGGGGCTACCGGTACTTCGACGCCCAGACCGACGACGCACGGCTCGTGCTTCGGGTCCTTCGCGAAGGGGTGCGCCACGGCGGTCTCGCCGTCAACTATGCCCGGGTGCAGAACCTGCTGCGCGACGAAGCGGGCAACGTGCATGGCGTCGTGGTGCAAGATGTCGCGCCCGGGGGCCACCGTACCTTCGAGGTCAAGGCCAAGGTCGTCATCAACGCCACCGGCGCATGGGCCGACGAAGTGCGCGGGCACATCGGCGGCGAGGTCCGCATGCGCAAAATTCGGGGCAGCCACCTCACGTTCTCCGCGGAACGCCTCCCCATCCCCGAGGCCGTCAGCTTGTTGCACCCCAAAGACGGTCGCGCGGTGTTCGCCGTGCCGTGGGAGGGCGTCACCATCTTCGGCACTACCGACAAAGACCACGACCCGCACATGGACGACGAGCCGTTCATCGCCGAAGAAGAGGTCGACTACCTGATGGAATGTGCGCAGCGCTCGTTCCCGGGCCAAGAGCTCACGCGCAAAGACATCATCTCCACCTGGGCCGGCGTGCGCCCGGTCATCAACACCGGCGCCAAAGATCCATCCAAAGAGTCCCGAGAGCACGCTGTTTGGCGCGAGAACGGCCTGCTCACCATTGCCGGTGGCAAACTCACCACGTTCGCCATCATGGCCCGCGATGCACTCTTGGCCGTCGAAGATGTGCTGGGCCCCGTGGCCGAGCGCAGCGTTATCTTCGACGAGCCGCCAGCCATCGACGCCAACGTCAGCGACGAGCAACGTGTTCGCTTGTTGGGTCGCTATGGAGCCGATGCCGCCGCCGTCGTGGCCCGCGCAGACCTCAGGGATCACATCGATGGCTCTGTGGTCACCTGGGGAGAGGTGCTCCACGCCGCCACCCAAGAGGGCGTCGTCAAGCTCGAAGACTTGCTGCTCCGCCGGGCGCGGTTGGGCCTTCTCGTCCCCCAAGGTGGGCTCGCACAAATGGCGCAAATCCGCACATTGGTGCAGCCGGCATTGGGCTGGGACGACGCACGATGGGCGGCCGAAGAGGCCGAGTATCGCGCCTTGTGGAACAAGGCCTACGCTGGGCGATAGTCGGGCTCCCGAGCGCCTGCGGCACGTGATATGACGCTGCTCCGGGCGGCGCGCGCGACGGCAGAGCGCGTGCCTTGCAAAGGGACATTCGGCATGCGGTTGGGGGAGCTACTTGTTGCTCGTGGCGCGCTTGGCGCCGCGCACATCGAGCATGCCCTCGCCATGCAGCAGGTCCGTGGCGGTCGCCTGGGCACCATTCTGCTCGAGCTCGGGCTCATCGATGTCGACACCCTGGCCCGGTTCCTGAGCGAGCAGCATCGTGTGCCGGCGGTGTTGGCCAAACACACCACCAACGTGTCCGCTCGAACCATCGCATCGCTGCCCGTGCGCATGGTGCAAGAGCATTGTGTGCTGCCGCTTGCCATCAAAGCAGGTCCGCCTGCGCGCCTCGTGGTCGCCGCCATCGACCCCCAGGGGCTCCGCACCGAAGAACTCTCCTTCGCTTGCGGCATGCGCATCGAAGTGGGGGTCGCTCCGGAGCTCCTCGTGCTGCGCGCCCTTGCGCACTACTACGGCTTGGTGACGGCGCCCCGGCCCCCCATGAACGCCGACCCGTCCGGCCTGCCCGGCGACGACGACGATTTCGATATGGGCATCGAGCAGACCGGTGCCGTCATGGCCCCCATTGCCCTGGCCGCACCGTCTTTTGCCTATGCGCCTGCGGTGCCCGATGCCCCGCAAGCCCAAGCCTTCTACGCCCCACCGCCGCAAGCGCCCGGACCTTTGGCGCCCGCACCCATGGCTCCACCGGCCATGCCTCCCCCGCAGGACTTCGTTGCGCCCACGGTTGTTGGTCAAGCGCACATCCCAGCGCCGGAGCTTCCCCCGCAGGAGTTGCCGGCGCCCGAAGCGCCGCGAAAACGCCCGCGCGCCGCGTTCCTGACGCCTCCTCCGCCTCCTCCGCTGACCACGGCCACGGCCGACGCTGTCGCGGCCTACCTGAAGTCCCTTCCTCCCCCGGCCCCCGTGCCCCCGCGCTCCCTCCCACCCCCGCCACAGGTGGAGCCCGACCTCGTTGGCTCCGAGTTCGATCTGGCCGAGCCAGACGACGTCCCCAGCGACGCCGATCGCATCAGTTTCGAACTCGCCTCCCAAGTCACCATCGACCCGCGAAGCCTCACTTCGGACGCGCCCGCCCCCCCCCCCCCCGCCCCCCCCCCCCCCCCCCCCCCACCCCCCCCCCCCCCCCCCCCCCACCCCCACCCCCCGCCCCCCGCCCCCCCCCCCCCCCCCCCCCCCCCCCCCCCCCCCCCCCCCC
>JBIKNA010000107.1:0-18029 GCA_044358965.1 Polyangiaceae bacterium | reverse complement strand
CCGAGGTGTCGATGGCGAGGGGGCTGCAGGGCGTTTCGGGATCGGCGCAGGTGCGCTTGGCGGCCATGGCTTCGCGGCCGGCCACGAGGGAATCTGGATGCACGGTCCAGGCATCGGTGCCGTCGAGCTTGGGCTTGCTGCTGGCGCCGCCGTCGGGCACAGCGCGCAAGCTCTCGGAGCCGTGCGAGAGGTATACGGCCACTTGCACCGCGCGGTCGTTCTTGCCGCCGTTGTACTGCGTGACGCCAATGAGCAAGCCGCTGGAGCCGCCGCCGAGGCGGTCGTTGAACAGGCCCTCGAGATCGAAGTCCGAGAAGCGCCGCAACACCGGCACGAGGGCGTTGTCGCGACCTTGGCTGTCGTCGCACGCAGGCTCGCTGCTCGCGCGCACGCAAGATTGGGGGCCGGGGCACGAGCACGTGAGATCGAGATCGATGCCTTGCGTTGCAACGGTGGGGGTCTTTGCGCCCACTTGCACATTGCTCAGGGCAAAGGTGACGGTCACGTTGCTTTCGGTGCCGTCTTCGCTGCTGGGGCGGCTGGGCTCCCGGGCGCTCGGGCAGGTGGGGCCCGTATCGACGCTGGTGTCTGCCGTAGGGGGTCCATCGACCGCAGCATCGATGACGGGCGTGGGGGCCGGCAACAACAAGGTGCTGTCGTAGATGGAGCACGCGAGCGGCAGCCCAAGGCCGAACAGGGTACCCAGCAGCAGCCTGCCCACAACGCGGCGCGGGGCGGGCTCGGTCATGGCTCCTCGGGGGGCGCCCCCAGCGACGCACACACTTGCTCGCGCAGCGTTTTGCCGAGGTCCAAGGGGCGGCCCGTGAGTTCGTATACGTTGTCGGCCAAGCGCTTGGAACCGTGGATCTTGACCCACAGGGAGCCCACGCTCTGCCCGGCGATGGTGACGGTGCCGGTGATGCGCGACCCCGGCGGTGAGGGCGTGGTCGATCGCAAGATTGCGCGGTCGTTGGACAGCTCGAGCACCTCGGCGGTGCCGCCTTTGCTCCAGGTGATCTGCGCCACGTTACATGCCCTTCCGTCCGCGCCCCATGGCCGCCTGGGCCTCGCGATCGGCCGTCTTTTTAGCGATGTCTTGGCGCTTGTCTTTGGTTTTTTTGCCCTTGCCCAAGCCGAGCTCCACCTTGGCCCGGCCATCTTTCCAGTACAGGCTCATGGGGATGGCCGTGTAGCCCTCGCGGCCAATGGCCTCTTGGATGCGCTTGATCTCGTGGGCATGAAGCAAGAGCTTGCGCGCCCTTCGCGGTTCGTGCGGAAACGCCGAGGCCTGCTCGAAGGGCGCGATGTACATCTGCTTGAGCCAGGCCTCGCCGCGCTCGACCTGGGCGTAGGCGTCGACCAGCTCGATTTTGCCGGCCCGCATGCTCTTGACCTCGCTGCCGGCCAGCACGATGCCTGCCTCGAAGCGGTCATCGAACGCGTAGTCGAACGCGGCGCGCCGATTCTTGACGATGACCGAAGCTGCTTCTTTTTTGGCCATGGGTTTGGTGCGGCGGGGGACCGGTCTCTCTTTTGAAGCAGTCTACCCGAACCTGTGGCGCTTCGCGGTGCTCTCACATCACATTTGCGCGGAGGGCGGTGCTATAGGCCAGCCCGATGTCCCTGCGTCGCCCCGTGCCCGAGACCAGCCTCAAGCTGTGGACCCGCTCTGCCTCCAGCGTCGAGGCCGACTTTGGCATCTTCCAGGTCGAGCGCCACGCCATGCTCGACGGCGCGGGCAAGCCCCGCCGCGCGGTGCACACCTTTACCTGCCCCGACTGGTGCAATGTCATTGCCATCACCCCCGCCCGGGAGCTGGTCATGATCTGGCAGTATCGCTTTGGCACGCATGCCATGAGCCTCGAGGTGCCCGGTGGCGTCATCGACCCCGGCGAAGACCCGCTCACGGCGGCGCAGCGCGAGCTCCGCGAAGAGAGCGGCTTCCGTGCAGAGCGCTGGTCTCAGCTGTCGGTGGTCGAGCCCAACCCGGCCCTGCAAAACAACCGCTGCTTCACGTTCTTGGCCGAAGGTGCGCACCGCGCCCACGAGACCAACTTCGACGACCTCGAAGAGATCGAAACCGTGCTCGTGCCTGTGGCCGATTTGCCCGATGTGCTCGACGCCGGACAGATCACCCACGTGCTGTGCCTGAGCGCTGTCGAAACCTACCTGCGTCGCCACACGCGCTAAAAGATCGAGCGCGATTCGACTACCGACGCCGGGCGCCATTTGGGCTTGGGACCCAAATGCAGGAGGTGGGGCCCCAGCGGCAATGCCTCTGGGGCGGAGGACAGCGTCCTCCGATAACAAAGGAAGCTAAATCGCTGAGCTTGATCGAAGACCATGCTCGGTGATTTAGCGGCGTCCCACGAGGCCTCCAGCTGCTACTCGTCTTCGGACCAGGGCAGCGAGGTCAGGATGCTCGGCTCTTCGTCTTCGAGATCCGTGTCGCAGAGCTCGAAGGCGTCGTCGAACTCGAGCTCGTGCGAACCTGCGTCTTCGTCGTCGTGCTGCGACAGGTAGACGTCGGATTGCAGCACCGGCGCCCGGGGGATCGGCGCGCAAGGCGTGGTGTCGGGCCCGGCTTGCGGCGGACCGCCCGGGTGGAACAGATTCTCGAGGGACTGCCGGAGAAATGATCGCTCGTCGCCAAGATTGAGCGAGAGGCTCGCGCTCTCCAGATCGTAGGCCATGTGCCGCGCATCTTGGTAGCGGCGTGCGGGGGCTGTCTGCACTGCTTTGCGCAACACCTGGGCCACGAAGGCGGGCAGGGTGGGCAAGTGGCCCGTCAGATCGAGCCAGCCCGCGCGGCAACGGCTCACGGCTTCGCCATCGGACAGCTCTGGGGGAATGCGCGGCCCCATCAAGAGTTCCCACAGCAGCACGCCCAACGAGAACACGTCGCTGCGCTCGTCGGCCTCTTGGCCGCCAAGAACCTCGGGAGCCAAGTGGGCAACCACCTGCCGAAGGGCGTTGCGGCTTCGCACGCCGGTACTGGCGCCCCGGGCCACCGAGAGTGCAAAGTCCGCCACCTTGACCTCGCCGTGGAACGACAAGAGCACGCTGCGGAGGCTGAGATCGCCGTGCGGCAGCCGCTGCTCGCGGCCATGTTGGTCGAGGGACTCTCGGGCTCCAACCAAGCCCGCAGCGATTTCCGACGCGATGAAAAGGCCCAGGTCCACCGGCACGAGCTGCCGTTGCTCGCGCATCATGTTCACGAAGGTGGCCAGCGAGACCCCGTGCACCAGCTCGGTGATGTAGTACGGGATGCCGGCCTGCACGCCGAACTCGCTGGCGGACACCACGTTGGGGTGCGCGATGCGCGCAGACTTCCGGGCGATGCTCCCCAAGAGTTCGAAGCGCCGCGCGCCGTCCTCGCCCTCGCAGGTGGGGAACAGGCGCACGGCCACTGCGCGCTCGACGCCGTAGCCCGAGGTCATGGTGCCCCGGAACACAGTTCCCATGGACCCGCCGCCGATGGCGGGGCCGAGCGTGACCCATCGCCCAGGCCCCATGGCCAGGTGCGAGAATGGCTGCGCCGCTGTTGCGTGAAGGCCCATGCGTTGGCTCCAGTTGTCTCGGTCGTGCAACACGCGGGCCCCGCGCAAACCATGGAAAGCACTCGTGCAGGCTGAACGCGCCTGGGTTCATTGGGGCACCGTGGATCCACCCCAAACGATCCAAAAGAGTCAATGGTATTAGGTGCTTGCGTGTGCTCGGTGGGCACACACGCGGCTCTGCTGGCCTACGTTCGACCGGGTGGTAGCCTTCTCGTCCCCCGCATGAAACCCGCCCCTTTGCGCCCCAAGTTGCACGTGTTCGCGTGCTCCAACGTGCGCGAGGCGGGGTCGCCGTTGGGCCCCGGCTGCTCGGCCATCGGCGACCAAGTGTTCGCCTCGCTCAAGCGCGCCGTGGCCAAGCACGGATTGACGACGAGCGTGTGGATCACCCGCACGAGCTGCCTTGGTTTGTGTCCCAAGCGCGGTTCGACGGTTGCCGTGTATCCGCCCGGCACTATCTACGTCGACGTTCAGCCCGAGGATGCCGATGCTATTGTCGGCATGGAGCCGAAAGGGACAACCACTTGAGCCAGCCAGACCAACTGCCATTTGCCGACCTGCTCCAGCTCGTGGACGAGATCGAAGCGCTCCAATCAGAGAAGGTGCTGTCGCTGGCGCGGCGGCTCAAGCCCGGGCTCACCCTCGAAGACATTCGCAACCCCCACGATTTCCCCGAGCTGTCAGACCCCGATTGGCACTACGCCGACGGCGTGCTCACGGGCATCCAGTCCGTGCGCAGCGCGCTGCTCGCGCGGTACCGCGGCGGTTGAACCCATGGCCAAGAACAAGAACGCAGGTTCGCCCTTCGCCGCGCTCGAAGCCGTCAAGAAGCGCCTCGAAGCCGAGGAGCAAGAGCGCATCGCGCGCAAGGGCAAGCCCGCGCCGGTGCCTGCGCCGCAGCCCAAATACAAGGCGCCCAAACAAAGCGCTGCCGACGACGAGGTCACGTTCCATCGGCTCATGAGCGGCGTTGCTCCGTTGGATACGGGCGGCAAGCAGCGCGTGCCCTTGTCGCCACAGGCCTCGCCGGGCAACCTGGCCGAGCGTCGCGCCGCAGGTGTGGCCCGCGCCAAACAAGAAGAAGACGAGGTCCACGCCCAGCTCGATGGTCTGGTGGCCGGCGCCCTGCGTTTCGAGGTCACCGACGACGGCGCGCACCTCGAAGGCCGCCGTAGCGATGTGCGTCCCGACGCCGTGCGCAAACTGCGGCACGGGCAGTTTCCCATCGACGCTCGCTTGGATTTGCACGGCCTCCGGGCCCAAGAGGCCAAAGACAAGCTCGTCGACTTTTTGCGTGTCGCGTCGTCGCGCGGCGAGCGCTGCGTGCTCGTCATCCACGGCAAGGGCGAGCACTCGCCGTTTGGCATGGGCGTGCTCCGTGGCGAGATCGCGGCGTGGCTCTCCCAAGGCCGCGGCAGCCACGTGGTGCTCGCCTTCGCGTCGGCACAAGAGCCCGATGGCGGGTCTGGCGCTACGTACGTGCTGCTCGGTCGCGGGCAGTAGCGAGCGCCGCAGTCGACGAGGCCAAAGTCGATGTGTTCCTCTTTGCCCGCGCGCTTGTATTCGTCACGCTGCTGCTGCCAAGGCGAAGCGCGATGCAACGCGTAGGTGTCCAGCCCGTCACCGCGGGTTGCTGGCTTTGTGCGCGAAGAAGCGACTTGGGAGTACGTGCGCCCAGCAATCGCCTCCGACCCCGCCGAATCGACGTCGACGCGCGAGATGGGAACGTGGTGAAATACGGCTCATGCGTAGGCCCAACCGATACTCTCCTTTCGTAGCCGCGTTGCTGATCGCCGGCGCCCAGGCTTCCGTGGGTTGTGGCAGCGATGCCGGCACCGAGACCTCGAGCTCCGGGGGCGAGAGTGATGGTGGTTCGAGTTCGTCGAGTTCGTCGAGTTCCGGTGGGTCCAGTTCCGGCAGCACGGCCAGCTTCTCTCTTGGTGGCACCGTAGCGGGCTTGGTCGGTGACGGACTCGTTGTCGAGTCGAACGGCCAGACTGCAGCAATTGCGAAAGGCGGCACCGCGTTCACGTTCGCGGGCAAGATTGCCAAGGGGACGGCCTACAAGGTCACGGTCAAGTCCCAGCCAACCCAGCTATCGCAGACGTGTAGCGTCACCAAGGGCGAAGGCACGCTCGACGCCGATGTCAACAACGTTGCCATCGCGTGCACCACGAACACCTATTCGGTCTCCGCCAATGTGCTGGGACTCACCGGGGCTGGGCTGGTTCTTCAGAACAATGCGGGCGACGATCTAGCTGTGCCCGGCCCCTCGCCGGTATCGCCCGCGTTCGGAACGAAGATCCCGAGCGGAGGCGCCTATGCGGTCACCGTAAAGACCCAGCCAACGGGTCAATTTTGCAGCGTGACCGGCGGCACCGGAAACGTGGTCGCGGGCGATGTTGCAGTCGTGGTCAACTGCGCCAATGCCTACACCATCGGCGGTACCGTAACGGGCTTGGCCGGAACCGGGCTCGTACTTCAGAACAACGCGGGGGCGGACCTCGCCGTCAACGGCAGCACATTCACGTTCCCCAAGGGCGAACTCACGGGAGCGGCGTACGCAGTCACCGTCAAGACGCAACCGAGTGCGCCAGCGCAGCTTTGTACGGTCGCCGCCGGCACCGGAACTGTTGCCGCCGCGAACGTCACCAACGTCGCCGTCACCTGCGTCACGCAGTATCGAGTGCAAGTAAAGGTGGACGGTCTCACGGGCACCGGGGTCGTGCTGCAAAACAATGGGGCGGGTGATCTTACGGTCAACGCGGCGGGTACCGTGGCGTTCGTCGCAACCGCAGCAACGGGAGCTCCGTACGCGGTGACTCTAAAGACTGATTCCAACGCGGCCGGAGAGAAATGCACGCTTGCTCCATTCCCCGTGCCGCCTTCCGGCAATATCGCTGGAGCCGACGTTACGGTGCGCCTGAGCTGCGCAAAGTCGCGTCTCGTCTTCGCTTCCAGCGTCAACTACGTGGGCGGCAACATCGATGGCCTAAACGGAGCCGACTCAAAGTGCCAAGCTCTCGCCGCCGCTGCCGGCAAGGCAGGAACGTTCGCGGCATGGCTCAGCGACGACACGGGATCCCCGAGTGTTCGCTTCGTGCAGAGCCCCGTGCCCTACAAACGCGCGGATGATGTCACTGTCGCAGCGAATTTTGCGGCGCTGGCGGGGCTCAGTGCGCACATCGACCGCACCGAGAACAACACGGCACTGCAAAGCAACGGAACCCTCACTTCGACTCTCGGCGGACCGGGGAGCGCCTTCGGCCTTGGGGTGTTTACGAATACCTCTGCTACGGGGACGCGGTTAGGAGCCAGTCACTGCAGCAACTGGACAAGCACTGCCGGCGGCATCAGCACTTGGGGCGTCGCAAACCAAAACCTTGGAACCGACCGTTGGACGGTCGGGCCCTCGGGCGGCAGTTGCGCCTGGAGCGGCCCGATCTACTGTTTCCAACAGTAGCGTTCTAGGGAGTTGCCTCGTGTGCGAGAGCATCTCGCCACCATGCGACGTCCGCCAAGGCACCAAGTCAGGCCCGCTGCGTTCCACAATATGTCGCGACACTCGGGAGGGCGTCAGGCGGCACATTAAGGTAGCTCGAGTTGGGCGCAGACGCGTTTGCGTTCTGCAGGCGTAGCAGTGCCTGCACAGGCCCTGGGGCCAGACCGTAGCGTGGCCCCATGCTTGTCAAAACGAGGTCGGCTCAAGGGGTCGGCGGCGGCACCTTGCTCGAAATCCCCCTCAGATTTCCATGGTGCCGGAATCTTTGTGCATTGCGGCATAGACCGGGCGCTTTTCACCCTGGTTTCCGGCCCATTCGGCGACTAAGAGTTTTGGCAAGCGCCCGTTCGAGAGGAATCCCATGGTCGACAAGGTCAAGTGCGTATGGATGGATGGTGAGTTCGTGGCCTGGGACGACGCGCATGTCCCCATTCTCACGCACTCTCTGCACTACGGCCTGGGCGGCTTCGAGGGCATTCGGGCCTACAAGCGTCCCAACGGCACCTTCATTTTCCGGCTGCGCGAGCACATCGAGCGTTTGTACGACACGTGCAAGCTCACGCTGCTCGAGCCCAAGGTCACCCGCGAGCAGATCTCCGAAGCCTGCTGCGAGATCTTGCGCAAGAACGGCATGGAAGAGGGCTACCTCCGGCCCATGATCTTCTTGGGCGACGGCGCCATGGGCATCTACGCCCCCAGCAACCCCGTGCGCTCGTGCGTCGTGGCCTGGAAGTGGGGCGCGTACCTGGGCGAAGACGCCCTCAAGAAGGGCATCCGCGCCAAGATCAGTTCCTTTGCCCGGCACCACATCAACATCAGCTTGGCCAAGGCCAAGATGATGGGCCAGTACACCAACAGCGTGCTCGCCAAGCGCGAGGCCAAGCTCGGTGGCTACGACGAAGCCATCATGCTCGACTCCAACGGCTACGTCAGCGAAGGCACCGGCGAGAACCTCTTCATCGTCAAGCGCGGCGTGCTGCACACGCCGGACTTGTCCTCGTCCATCCTCGAAGGCATCACCCGCGGCACCATCATCGAGCTTGCCCGAGAGATGGGCCTCACGGTCAACGAGTGCCGCATCACGCGCGACCAGCTCTGGCTCGCCGACGAGGTGTTCCTGACGGGCACCGCCGCAGAGATCACCCCGGTGCGCGAGATCGACAACCGCGCCATCGGCGAGGGCACCGTGGGTCCCATCACCCGGCGCCTGCAAGAGCGCTTCTTCGACATCGTGCGGGGCAACGACTCGTCGCACATGGACTGGCTCACCAAGGTCTAGCCCATGCGCAGGCGCCGCAAACTTCGCGGCATCGCGGCCCCTGTGCAATTCACAGCGGCAATTGTGCCGGCGTTGCTGCCCCTGCTCGTTGCCTGCGGCGCGTCCCCGTCGCCTGTGGCGCCGCAAGAGCGCACAACGGCGCCGGCGGCTGCGGTGTCCGATCCGTTTGCCAGCGGCGGCTCCAAGGTGTTTCGCTCCGAGCGTTTTCACCTGGGGCTTTCGCTGCCCGACGGAGCGGGGTGGCGCGTGGACGACCACAGCCGACCGTTTTTGCTGGCCCTGCATGGCTCCACGCAAACCCAGCTCTCTGCAGAGATTGCCTCGTACACAGAGCTCGTGAACCGCGCCAAGTGCCGCGAAAAGGCCCAAGAGCTCGGGTACTGGCCCAAGGTGTCGCTCAGCACCGTCGACGAGGCTGTGCTCACGGAGCCCACTGGTTGGGACACGTTGGCCGTGGTGGCCATCGAGGGCGACAAGTCCAAGCGCAAAGACGGCGCGGCGAGCCCCACCGGCGCACTTGTGGGGCACGTGTTCGTGTTCGGCGCGCAGGTTCGTCGGTGTTTGTTCGTGCACGCCCGCACACAGGTCGCCGCAGAGTCCGACGAGCCCGTGCTGTCGTCGCGCTTGGCGTCACTCCGCGTCAAGTTGCTCGCCGGGCTCTCGCCCGATCCGCCGCGCACCACCTTGGCCCCCCAACCGGCGAGGCCCTGAGCTCCCATGCGCGAAGGCCTGCTTGACACCACCACCAGCATCGAGACGCCGGAGCACGTGCAGTTCGAGTACCGCGTGGCGGGGCCCGCGCGCCGCATGTTTGCGCACCTGCTCGATGTGGCGCTGGTCTACGGGGTGCTCATCTTCTTGGGCATCGTGCTGGTGGTCGCCGCCAGCAGCCTCAGCGACATCAGCGCGCAAATCGAGGGCGCCAGCAGCGCCACCGTGGGCATCTTCTTGGTGCTCTTGTTCTTGGCCCAGTGGGTCTACTTTGCCTTCTGCGAGGCGTGGAAGGGGCGCAGCCTGGGCAAGATGGCGCTGTCCTTGCGCGTTGTGACCACCACCGGTCGGCCCATTGGGGTGCGCGCGGCGGCGCTGCGCAACCTGTTGCGCGCCGCAGACTTCTTGCCCTTTGGCTATGCCGTGGGCGTGCTTTCGCAAATGGCCACCACGCGGTTCCAGCGTCTTGGCGATCTGGTGGCCGAGACCATGGTCATCATCGAAGAGCCGCGCACCGTGGGTCGGCCCATCGTGTTGCACCCGCAGGCAAGCGCCGAAGAACTCTCGGGGCTGCCGTTCTCCATTCGTTTGAGCCCCGACGAAAAGGCCGCCCTCGAGCTGTTCCTGCGGCGGCGCGCGCAGTTCGGCGCAGACCGCGAGCGTGAACTCGCCAACATGGTGGCCCCCATGTTCGCCGAGCGGTTTCGTGTGCAATACAAAGACCCGACGCGCTTCTTGGCCGTGATCTACGATCTTGCCACCAACACGGGGCGCGAAGACGCGCCGGTGTCTTCACGCGGAGGTAGCCTGTGGCCCAGCTCCGCAAGCTGACCGAGCGCGCGTTCGTGGAGCGCTGCCGTCCCGAGTGGACGGAGCTCGAGACCATCGTGCACGCAGCGCGAACCCGCGGCATCGCCAAGCTCGACCCCAAGGCCCTCGCGCGCCTGTCGCCTCTGTACCGCAACGCTTGCGCCGACATGGCTCGGGCGAAGTCTGCAGGGTACACGCAGCTCTTGGGGGCATACCTGGGCGGGCTGGTGGCCGACGCGCACTCGCTCTTGTATGGCCCGCAGGCCGGGCGCCTTCGGCGGACTGCGCGGGCCGAGTCGCCCCTCACGGCGTTCCCCCGGGCCGTGCGGGCGCGGCACCGGGCGGTGCTCTTGGCCTCGGCGCTGTTCTTCGTGCCGTTTTTCGTGGCCTTGGCGGTCACCTTGGTGGACCCGAGCTTTGCCTTCCGGGTGGCGCCCGAGAGCATGCTCAAGCCACTCACGGAGTCGTACGCGCAGGGCTTTTCGCAGGGCCGCGGCACGGGCCAAAGCGTGATGATGGCCGGCTTCTACGTGAACAACAACATCGGCATCGCGCTCCGGTGTTTTGCTCTGGGTGTGTTCGGCGGCCTCGGGTCTGCCATCTATCTGGTGCAAAACGGCCTCTCCATCGGCGCCATCGTGGGCTACGTCGCCTCTCAAGGCGCCGGCGACAACATCCTCACGTTCATCGTGGGGCACGGCGCCTTCGAGCTCGGCGCCATCGTCATTGCCGGCGGCGCGGGCCTTTCGCTCGGGTGGTCCATCGTGGCGCCGGGGGCCGGCACCCGCCTCGAGTCCGTGCGCGCCGCCTCCAAAGACATCTTCGTGTTGGTGGCCGGCGCTGCAGTCATGCTGACCATCGCGGCCATGATCGAGGCGTTCTGGTCGCCCTCGGCACTTTCGGACACCGTCAAGCGCGTGGTGGGTGCCGTGTTCCACATCGCCGTGGTGCTGTACTTGGTGCTTGCCGGCCGCGGCACGCCGGCCCCAGAGCCCGAGGTCGAGCCATGACGGCGCAGGTCCGTCGCTCCGCGCGCGTGTTCCTTCGGCATCGCAACCTGTCTTGCGTCCTGGACTTGGGCGTCCTGTTCTTTGCGCAAGAAGCCAAACCCCTGTTGCTGCTGTCGCTGCTGGTTGCCGTGCCGGGGGCGCTCGCCACCTATGCCATCGGCCAGCTCGCGGGCCAGTGGCTCGCATGGACATTTGCTTTCGTGGCCGGGGGCCTTGCGCAGCTTCCGTTCACGGTGTTCTTGGGGCGCTCGGTCTTCGAAGCGTCGCCCAAGTTGCGCGACGTGCTTCGCGCTTCGGTCAAGCTCGTGCCGCAGGCGTTGGTGCTCTCGGTGATCGAGACCGTGTCCCTTGTGTGTGCGCTCTCGCTCTTCGTGTTGCCTGCGTTGTGGGTTCGCACGGCGATGTTCTTTGGCCGCGAGATCTTGTGCCTGGAGCAGCTCTCGTTGGGAGCTGCGCTCAGCCGGTCCCAGCGCTTGGGGCAATCGGGGCTGTCCGAGGCCATGCCCGCAGCGCTGCTCATGGCCACCATGCATCTGTCCGCGGTCTTCTTTGCAGACTACGTGGGCGCCCAGGCGCTGAGCGGCCTGTTTGGCTTCGATGTTCGTCCGCAAGTGCTGAGCGAGGGCGGCGGCCTGCTGGCCTCGCTGGGCTATTGGGGCTTCTGTGTGTACGCCGCCATCGCGCGCTTCTTCTTGTACCTGAACGCCCGCACGCGCACCGAGGGGTGGGACGTGCAGGCGCGCTTTGTGGGCCTTGGGGCCCGGGGCGCGGCCTTGTGAGTCGCCGGCGCACTCGCAGTGGCCTTTTGGCCTTTGCCCTTTTGTGGGGGCTCTCGGCAACGGCACATGCGGCCGAGCCCGAGCTCGAGCCCGCGACGCTGTCTTCCATCGAGCAAAAGACCGAGCGCGACCGGGACGAGATCTTGGCCAAACCCGAGGTGCGCTTCTGTCGCGAGCCGCGGCGCCCCTTGTCTGCGGAGGCCCTGCGGCTGTGCCCCTTGGCCGCCGAGGTTCCCGACTGCGCCGGCTTTGCCAAGCTGTGCGCCGAGACCAAAGACCAAAAGCCCGAAGCCCCGGGGTGGTTGTCTCGCGTGGCCGAGTCGTTGGGCGGCGTGGTCAAGGTGCTGGTCTGGGTGTTTCTGGCCGCCTTGATGATGCTCATGCTCGTGCCCATCGTGCGCGGGCTCGTTGGGCTTGTACGCAAGCGGCGCCGCGGGTCGACCGCCAAAGACATTGCCGAGGCGAGCGTGGACTTCGCGCCCGACGAAATCGCACCTGCCGAGTACATGGTGCACCCCGCCATGGAGCTGCTTGCCCGTGCAGACCGCCTGCTGCAGTCGGGGCAGGTGCAAAAGGCGCTCTCGTTCTATTTGGCCGCCAGCCTGCGAGGCCTCGCAGACCGCGGCGCATTGGCGCTGGGGCGCGATCGCACCAATGGCGAGTACGTGCGGGCCTGCGGCGACGAAGCGGCCCGCGCCGAGCTGCGCGCGGTGGTGAACACCGTCGATCGCGTCGAGTTCGGTGCACACGAGCCGAGCCCCGCCGATGTGTCCAAGGTGCAAGGTTTGGCGCGCAAGCTGGCGGGTGTGGCCACCATGGCGCTGCTCGCGTTTGGCGCCATGTCTTGCAATGAGAAGAGCAAGCAAGGGCTCGCCGCGTCGGACCCTTCGGGGCACGAGGTGCTGGCCGAGCTGCTCACGCGTCGTGGCATCAAAGTGCTGCCGCTGCAGACTTCATTGACGCAGCTGCCCATGCTCAAGCCGCAGGAGCCGGACACGCAGCCCCGCGGCAGGTTCTTGCTCATCGACACGCGGCGTACGCAGGTCAGCGAAGAGGCGTGGAATCACCTCGAGCGCTGGGTCAAGAGCGGGGGCAAGCTCATCGTGGCTGGTCCGCCGCACGAGCTCCACGCCGGCTTTCACATGAGCGAGGCGCCGGCGAGCGATCGGCTGGCCCAGGTACGTCGTCCCGATGTCGGCGAAGAGGACGACGAGGTCGAGCCCCCGGAATCGGGAGGGCCGAAAGATGCGCAAGAGACGAAAGAGCTGAAAGAGCCAACAGCGGGGCCGGAGCTGCTGCCGCTGCGCCTGAGCCGCGGCGCTGCGGTGCAGGGCGGCACCGAGGTCGCATTCTTGGGCGACAAACAGGTGTATGCCGCGAGCAAAGCCCACGGCGAGGGCATGGTCCTCGTCATCGCCAGCTCGGACCCGCTCAGCAACATCGGGCTCGTGCCCAAGGGCAACGCTGCGGCGGCGCTGCGACTTGTGACGTACCTGCGCCCGGTGGAGATCACGTTGGCCGGGCCCCTCGACGGGCTTTCGCTACCCGACTCGCCCATGGCGGCGCTTTCGCACGCGGGGCTGATGCGCGGCTTGTGGCACGCGCTGGTGTTCGCCTTGCTGCTCTTTGCCTACGCCGGTGTGCGGCAAGCCCGGGCCACGCCCGCCAAGTCCACCGCGCGGCGGGCCTTCGCCGAGCATGTTCGCGCCACGGGTGCCCTGTACCACAAGGCCCGCGCCGGGGCCCATGCGCTCCGGCAGTACGGGCCCTGGGTGCTCGAAGAGCTGCACGCCCGGCGCGCGGACCGCGCCGCCCTCGACGCCGCCAAGCGCATCAGCGCGACCCCGGCAGACACGCCCGATGACGCCGAGGCGCACATCGACGAACTGACCAAGCTGCTCGCGCGCGTGGGCCCACAAGCACGGCGATAGAACCCAAGCGCGGCGATAGAACCCAAGCACGGCGATAGAACCCAAGCACGGCGATAGAACAGAGGCATTGATTGATGACCCCCGAGATCTTCGAACAACAGTTTGAACGCATGCGCGCCGAGATCGCCAAAGCCGTGGTGGGGCAGCCCGACCTCGTGTTCGGGCTCTTGGTGGCGCTGGTGGCCCAGGGGCACGTGCTCATCGAGGGCGCGCCGGGCCTCGGCAAGACCTTGGTGGCCCGCGCCGTGTCCCAGTCGTCGGGCCTCGGCTTCAAACGTGTGCAGTTTACACCGGACCTGATGCCCAGTGACATCACCGGTTCGTCCATCTACGAGCGCGAGAAGGGGAGCTTCACCTTTGTGCCGGGCCCCATCTTCACGCAGCTGCTGCTCGCCGACGAGATCAACCGTGCCCCGGCCAAAACGCAGAGCGCCTTGCTCGAAGCCATGCAAGAAGGGCAAGTCACCGTCGATGGCGTGACGCGCATGTTGCCGGCGCCGTTTTTGGTGGTGGCCACACAGAACCCCGTCGAGTCCCAGGGAACGTATCCGTTGCCCGAGGCACAGCTCGACCGCTTCTTGTTCAAGCTCACGGTGCAAGACCCGCCGCTCGAAGTCGAGATCGCCATCGTGCGCAAACACGCGAGCGGCTTCGACCCCATGAAGCTCGCGGGCCTCGTGGGCGTCGAGACCCCCGAGGGCCTCGAGGCCATGCACGAATATGCCTGCAAGGTGCAGGTACGCGACGAAGTCACCGCCTACATGGTGGACTTGGTTCGTCGCACCCGCAGCGATGCGCACCTCGAACTCGGCGCATCACCCCGGGCTTCCATTTCGCTGTTGCGCGCGTCGCAGGTGGTGGCCGCTGCCGCCGGTCGAGATTTTGTCACACCGGACGACGTCAAGAGCATCGCTCGGCCGGTGCTTCGGCATCGCGTCATGTTGCACCCCGACGCCGAGCTGCAGGGCATCAGTGTCGAGGACCGCATCGAGGAGATCCTTCGCAGCGCGCCGGTGCCGAGGGAGGCCAGCGCGTAGCGCGCCATGTTCGTCCCGTCTCGCAAGCTCGTGGTGCTTTCGGGGGTGGCTGCGGCAGCCGCCACGCTGGGCACGTTTGTCCCGGCGTTGTCGTCGGCGGCATGGGCGCTCGATGGGCTGCTCGCGGCGTTGGCCTTGGGCGACGCGCTGCTCTTGCGCGGCAAGCGCGTGCGCATGCGACGCAACACCGGGCGCATCTGGTCCCTGGGGCGCCCGAACCCCGTGCAGCTCTCGCTGTACAACGACAGCCCGCGCACGCTCACGGGCACGGTGTCGGACGATCCCGTGGCCCATGCGCATGGCTCGGCGATGCCGGTTCCCGTCACCCTGCCCAGCCGGCGCGAGCTCTTGGTTCGCTACGAGGTCACCCCGGAGCAGCGTGGCAGCCGGGCCCTGTCCGACATCACCGTGCGCTACCAGGGACCTTTGGGGCTCTTGCGCAAAGACGAACGCGTGGCCGTGCCCCAAACGGTAGACGTGTACCCCGATGTGCATGCCGCCCGGGCCCTCGAGATGCTGCGGCGTCAAGGCCGCAAAGACGCGCGCACCGGCTCCATGCGCTCCCGCGGCGGAGACACGGAGTTCGAGCGGCTTCGGCCGTTCCAACGGGGCGACCAGCTCCGCCACGTGGATTGGCGCGCCACGGCCCGCCGCGAAGACTTGGCCGTTCGGCAGTTTCAGACCGAGTCGAACCAAAACGTGGTCTTTGCCGTAGACCTGGGGCGCACCATGCGCGAGCAGCATCGTGGGTACGCTGCGCTCGATTGGGCGCTCAACGCCGCGCTGCTCTCCGCCGACGTGGCGTTGCGTGGCGGTGATCGCGCCGGCCTGCTCACCTTCAACGACGAACCCCGGCGCTTCATCAAGCCCATGGCCGGTAAGCGCGGCGCCGCGAGCCTGATTCGCGCGGTGTACGATCTGGACGCGACGCTGGGCTCCACGGACTACCCGGCAGCCATGTCGTTCCTCAAGAGCAAGCTCAAGGCCCGATCGCTGATCATCATCATGACCCGGGTGCTCGAACCGCGCGCGGCCCGGGAACTCGCCAACGCCGTGCGCCTGCTACTGCCCGTGCACTTGCCGCTGTGCTTGTTCTTCCGCGAGCGCTCGCTGCACCAAATGGCCGCAGACCCAGCGCAGCAAGAGTCGCCATACGCCCGCGCCGCCGCCGCCGAGGCCCTGTCGTTTCATCAGGCGCTCATGCGTCGCATGCGCCGCGACGGCGTGTTGGTATACGAAACGCCCGCCGAAGACGCCACCAGCGAGCTTGTGCGACGGTACATGGAGATCAAAGCGCGACGGTTGTTGTAGGTCGCGTGTTTGGCCGCGCGAGCACCCGTGCCAACACCAGGGCCTGCTCGTTTTGTTTTGACGACACCGCCCCGAGGTCTAAGTTCACAAGCGATGATGACGCTCGAAATCAAAGGAATGACCTGCGGGCACTGTCAAAAGGCCGTTACCCAAGCCCTGGCTTCGGTGCCGGGGGTGCAGCGGGTGGTCAGCGTCGAGGTCGCCACGGGGCGCGCCGTCATCGAGGGGGAGCCTTCGCTCGACGCCGTGGTATCCACGCTCCGCGAGGCGGGCTACGAGTCCGCGCGGGTTTCCTAAACGAGCCCCTTGAGCTCCTCTTCCACGCTCCTGCGTCTTCGCGTGCAGGGCATGACCTGCGCGGCGTGCGTTGGCCGTGTCGAGCGAGCGCTCCGCAAGGTGCCGGGCGTATCGCAGGCACAGGTCAACCTCGTGCTCGAAGAGGCGTCCATCGAGGGGACCGCAGCGACCTGTGCGTTGGTCGGCGCCATCGTCAACGCCGGGTACGAAGCCGAGCCCGCCACCGAGGGCCAAGAGCACGAGGCCCCGCCGGGTCTTCCTTGGGAGTTCGTGCTCGCGGCGTCGTGCACCTTGCCGCTCTTGGCGCTCACCATGTTGCCCATGGTGTCCATGCGCTTGCATCACGCCATGGGCGACGTAGCGGTGTTCTTCATGGGCTGGGGGGGCTTCGCCCTTTCCGCCCCGGTGCAGTTCATCGCGGCGCATCGGTTCTATGTGCAGACCTGGTCCGAGATCACCCATCGCAGCCTGGGCATGAGCACCCTCGTGGTGCTGGGCAGCTCTGCGGCGTTTGGGTATTCGCTGCTCGGACTCGTGGCGCCGGGGCTCTTTCCGGTGGGCACGGTGCACGCGTACTTCGAGGCCTCCAGCGCCATCATCGCCTTCGTGCTGCTCGGCAAGGCCCTCGAGGCCCGGGCCCGGGGCCAGAGCTCCCAGGCCATCCACAAGCTGCTCGATCTCCAGGGCAAGACCGCCCGGGTGCTGCGCGGCAACCAAGAGGTGGAGATCCCCGCCGCCGCCATTGTGCCCGGAGACACGGTGCTGGTGCGCGCCGGCGAGCGCATTCCTACCGATGGCCGCCTGGACGAGGGCCAATGTTTTGCAGACGAGTCCATGATCACCGGAGAGGCCAAGCCCGTGCGCAAGCAGTCCGGCGACGCCCTGGTGGGCGGCACGCTCAATGGCCAGACCCCGTTCCGCTTCGTGGCCACGCGCGTGGGCAAAGACACGGTGCTCGCGCAAGTTGTCCGGGCCATGCAAGACGCCCAACGCGACAAGCCCAACGCGCAGCTTCTGGCCGACCGCATTGCCCAGGTGTTCGTGCCGGTCATCATCGGCGTGGCCTGCGTCACGTTTGCGATGTGGCTCGTGCTGGGGCCGACCCCGGCACTGGGCCAAGCCGTGGTGCACGCCGTCACCGTGCTGGTGGTTGCGTGCCCCTGTGCCATGGGCCTGGCCACACCAACGGCCATCGTGGTGGCCACGGGCAAGGCCGCAGAGCTCGGGGTCTTCTTGCGCCGCGGAGGCGCCTTCGAGGCGCTGGCCGGTGCGACGCTCGTGGTCTTCGACAAGACGGGCACGCTCACCCGTGGCAAGCCGCGTTTGGCCGATTTTGCACTCGCGCCAGGCCAATCCAAAGAACACGTGCTGAAGCTCGTGGCTTGTGTCGAAGCCCAGAGCGAGCACCCCTTGGCGCGTGCGCTGGTTTCGGAGCACGTGGGCCCGCTGGCTGCTGCGCAGTCTGTGACGGTGGTGCCGGGGCAGGGGATCTTCGGCGATGTCGACGGCCAGCGGGTGCTGGTGGGCAACGACGCGCTGTTGCGCACGCACGGTGTTGCCGTCGACTGGGGACAAGAGCACGCGCAACGCCTGGGGGCCCAAGGCGCAACGCCCGTCTGGGTTGCCATCGCGGGCGAGCTGGTCGCCGTGCTGGGCGTTGCCGACACGCCCAAGCCCGAGGCTCGCGCTGCGGTCGCCGCGCTCAAGGCCCGCGGTCTCTCGGTGCTCATGCTCACCGGCGATGCCAAAGACACGGCTTCACATGTCGCATCGCTCTTGGGCATCGAAGATCTGGTGGCCCA
>JBIKNA010000106.1:0-18061 GCA_044358965.1 Polyangiaceae bacterium | reverse complement strand
CACCACGATTTCGAGAGCCCGCGCGGAGCGCATGTAGATGCCTTGGGTTCCGTCTTTTTGGTCGGCCCGGAACACCACGGCCTCGTCGGTGGTGACGAGTGGCAAACCATGGAAGGCCGCGAAGCGTTCGGTGTCTGCCACCCGCGTGACCCGACCAGGACGTCCGAGGAAGAGACCTGCACCGCCACGCCGAAGATCCGCCCGAAAGGCCACGGTGCCGTGCATGTTCATGGTGGGCCCGAGGGGGCCAATGCCAAGGAGCTCGCCCGCCGTATCCGCAAGCAGGAGCACATGACCTTCGCGACGGACGGCCACGGCTTGGTGTTCCGCATCCAGCGAGCAGTACACGGCGATCCCCCCCTCGGCATCGACGGCCGGATGGCTGTACACATGGGCGGGACGCCCGCGAAAAACCAACGGTGCGTGCGCGAGCCCGGCCGCAGCATGTTCAAGCACGGTGCTGCCCCCCTGCCGCAAGGCCGCCTGGGCGACCACCACACCAGCGTCGTTGATCGCAGGGACATACGGGGCAAAGTCGTCGAACACGCTGTCCGTTTCGGCCAACATCACAAGGGGCACGGTGGCGCGGACACGGCCAGCGTCCGGCAGGTTGGCATCGGACGCCACGTCAGCGCCCCACGGTGGCGTTGTACTTCTTCTGCATCGCGCGCACGAGTGCGTGCGGACTCGGGGTCAGCAGCCACGGGTCGGCGTTTTGGCGCCGCGCCACGGCAAGACAAAGCGCCGCAGCATGCAGGACAGGTTCCCGGGTGGCTTCGGCACCGAGGGAGTCCCCCTCGCCCCGACAAGCATGGAACAGGCGCGCGTGACTCGGCGTCATGCCGGTATCCGAGGGCGGGGCAAGTCCGTCATCGCGCAGCAGCGATAGTCGCAGGAGCCCACCGGGCGGCAACCGGACGGAGACCCCGCGCAGCGCAAGCTCCACCGCGGCGCCAAGCACCAAGGGGTCTCGCTCATCGATGCTGGGCGGCGCGATGCCGCGGGCAAACGCATCGGCGGCCTGCACCCCTCCCAACGAAAGCAGCGCGCGGGCGGTGACCAGCCAGGCCTCGGCGGACCAAATGCCCCGGCCGCCGTCGCACGCCGCCGCTGGCGCCATTCCTTGCGCCAACGCCACCCCGCAGGCAGGGCCCAGCGTTGGCTCCGCTTCCAGGCGTCGGGCCAACATGTCCTGTGCCAGACGGTGGCTACCCAACAACATCGCCCGGGCAGCTGCCGTGGGCTCGTCCATGTGCAAGCGTGCGAGAAGCGGCAACACGTCCGCCGCGGCAGGTTCTCCCCGAGCTGTCTCGTCGAAGACCAGGCGACGCGTGTGCGCGCCAAGTGGCTCCTTTCGCTTGGCGAGCGCCATGGCCAGCCGCGCCGCAAGACCGGGGTCTCCTCGGTCTTCGAAGGCCACGACCGCCGCTTCACCCCGGACTTGGGGTGCGACGGGCCCCTGGGCGGCCCCAAGGGCGGCATAGAGCGCCACATCGGCGCGGTGCCGGGCCAGCGCCCAATCGAACACCGCCCAGAGCGCGTCGTTCCGGGCGCCACTCTCCATGCTGGCTGCCACTGCGGCGGCGGCATCCATGCTGTCATCGAGTCCCGTCTCTGCGGCGTCGGCACCAAGGGCACGCGCTTGCGTGAGCCATTGCCGTCGCTGCTCTGCCTGCCCTCGACGCCCGGCGCACCACGCGCGCTCGAGCGCGGTCGACGCGGCGGCACCAGTAAGTTCATCCGCCCGGGCAAAGGCCCGATCCGCCCGGGCGTCGGATGGATCGGCCGCGCAACGCGACGCCCCGAGGCGCCTTAGCACCAACGGATCCGCCTCGTCCGCGCGGCCGGCGGCTTCGTAGGCCAAGACGGCCTCGGCATAGCGTCCCCCGGCTTCGGCGATGGCTCCGCGCAGAACAGCCGCGTACGCGTCTTCGTCGATGAAGCGACCCTCGGCCACTTGCGCCCCGGCGACCCGGGTCACGGTCCCGCCGCCGCCGCAGCCGCAGAGTGCGGCAGCGACGATACACGCTCCTGTATAGCGCACGCATACTGAGACGGCGGCAACACGCGCCCAAAGGGAGCGAAACACGTCAGCGGCCCCCGCGAAAGTCTCCGCCGTCCCCCAAGTCCGTGGTGCTCACGTCTGGTGCCGACTCCAGTGCGTCGTGCACCGGCGACTCCGCCTGCCGCAAGCGCTCGGCGATCTCGATGAGCCGGCGCTCGACACGACCAAACACGCTCGATGCCGGGAAGCGCCCCGAGGTGTCGCGCTCGCCAGCGGCAACCCCGGTAAGGATCTCGATGCCCTGGGTGACACTACGGATGGCGTACAGGTGAAACTTGCCGGCCGCGATGGCCTTGGACACATCTTCCCGGAGCACCAGGTGCGGCAGGTTCGAATACGGGAACAATACGCCCTGGTTTCCCGTGAGTCCGCGGGCCTGACACAGCTCGAAGAAGCCCTCGATTTTGGCGCATACGCCACCGATGGCCTGCATCTCGCCCAACTGGTTCACGCTGCCCGTGATGGCAATGCCTTGGTCGACGGGCAGGTCTGCGAGGGCGCTCAGCACGCCGAACAGCTCTGCAGAGGACGCACTGTCGCCATCGATTTCGCCGTAGCTCTGCTCGAACGCGATTTGTGCGCGCAGGCTGAGTGGGCGCTCTTGGCCAAACATGCGGCTCAGGTAGCCGCGGACGATGGCGATGCCCTTGGTGTGGATGGACCCTCCAAGCTGCGCCTCGCGCTCGACATCGATGATGCCTTCGCGGCCGAGGGCCACAACGGCGGTGATGCGCATGGGCTGCCCGAACTCGACGTCGCCCGCAGACAAAACGCTGAGGCCGTTGACGACGCCCACGCGAAAACCCGTGGAGTCCAGGGCCACTTCGCCACGGACGGCCATTTCTCGGATGCTTCGCTCCGCGGCGCCACTGCGCGCCCGGCGCTCTTGCCAGGCCACCTCGACGTCTTCTTTGGTGACCACGCTCTTTGCAGGCGGCGTCGCAGAGGCCTGGAACGCCCGAGGCGCCGTACTCGTGGGCGCACCGTCGGGCCCGTCGCCGTCGAGCCCAAAGCCACCCTGGGTGCTAAACGCCCGCGCGGCCGCAAGGGCGCTGGCGAACGCAGCGGTCTCCTCGAGGGGAGATAGGCACAACGAGATCTTCTCGCGGTCGCCCGCCAGGCGCGTGGCGAGGTCCAACAAGCGCGCGCGTGCACCTCGATCGAAGGTGCCCCACTCGCGCTCCTTGGCCATGGCCATGAGGTACGCGTCCATGGCGATGCAGCGTTCTTTGGTGCGCGGCATGGACGGCTCGATCTCGACCTTGACGCGAAACAGGGAGGCAAAGTCCGGGTCTTGATCGAGCAACGCCGCGTAGAGCTCCGGCTGCCCCACCATGACCACGCGAACGCGCACCGGCGCCGGCACAGGCTTGAGCGTTGTGGCGTACAGCCCGAGCGGCCCCAAAGGGTCTTCGGCGCCGGCACGACGCTCGCGCAAGATGCGCTTCATGCGCTCCCAAATGATGGGGTCCGCCACGACGTCTGCTGCGCGGACCACAAGCACACCGCCGGAGGCGCGGTGGAGCGAGCCTGGGCGGATGCGGGTAAAGTCCGTGAGCAGTGCGCCAAAGCGCGCCCGGCGCTCGAGGTACCCGAACAGGTTGGGGTACGTCGGGTTGGTGTCGTAGATCACCGGTGGGCGCGCCCCCTTGGGGTGGCCGCTCAGCAAGTTGACACTGAAGCGCCCGAGGCGTGTGGCGTGCTCGGGATCGTTGTCCTTGGCGTCCGGGTCCTCGGCACCGTCCGGGCCCGGCACATCGGCCAAGAAGTCGTCCCAATCATCGGCGAGCGCCACGCGCACCCGCGACAAAAACGCCGTGAGTTCTGGGCTCACGTTCATGAACGGCCCGAGGACTTCCTTGACGGCCTTGTCGATGACGATGTCGGCGAGCTGCCGGAGAGCTTCGTTGCGCGCGGCGGCAAAACGCGCGCCGGTGTGCTGCACCATGCGCGCGGCACGCTCCACTTCTTTGGTCAGTCGCTCCTCGGCCTCGCCCAGGGCGCGCTTGGTGGACTCGTCGAGCACACCAAACTGCTCGGCGGAGAGCGGCTTGCCGTGCAGCACGGGAAACGTTTGCACGGCGCCTTGCACAGTGCGAATGCCAAAACCCAACGTCTTGGCCGTGCTCTCGAGGCCTGTAATGACCTCGCGGTTCATGTTGTCGAGTTCGCGGCCAAGCTGCCGCTGCGCTTCTTGCACCTCGTCGTCGTTGGGGATGCCCGGGATGGACTCGCGCAAACGATCGATGAGCGCCCCCATGGCGTCCACGAGCTCGGGCCCCAGCCCCGTGGGCAGCACGAGCGGAAGCGGCGCCTCGGGATGGTCGAAGTCGTGCACGTAAACGATGTCCGGCGGTGACTCACGACCGTCGACGAAACGCTCGGCGAACCGAACGATGTCGTCTTCGATCATCACCTCGGGCTCGGTGGCCACGAACACGTGGAAGCTCGGCTCTCGAGACGCAAGCCCCAAGGCCAACGCACGACGGGCCACACTGCCGACGATCTCGAACAGGCCGCTGGTCTCGCGCGGCTTGTCGGGCAGGCTCTGCGGATCTGTATGGAGTGTCACGCGCTCCGGCGGGACCCGGAGCTCGTCCCGGGCTCGGCTTTCGAGCAACTGCGGCTCGTGCCATGGCTTCAGACTGCCCGGCACGTCCCCTTGATCGGCCGCCTTGGCTCCGCCCTTGGACTTTGCGGCCTTGGGCGCTTTGGCCTTGGACTCTCGGTCCTTGGGCACCCCTTTGCTGGGGCTCGGCACCGGGAGGTCGTCGTCATCGTCGATGGAGGACTCCTTCGGGACCTCCAGCGTGGGGCGCGAGGCCCGAGGACGGCGGGGGGAAGATTCCGTGGCGGGGGGGGTGCGGCGTTGCGCCATTCGCGGGTGCCTTAACAAGTATCAGGAGCTTGCACCGCGTTGGGAACCTTCGGCAGCCGTGGCCCCGAGCCTGCGGTTGAGGCGATAGGCCGGCGAGTTCGGGCTCGGGGGTGCCCGCCGGCACACACGTGTGGGGCGTCGTGCGAGCCCCAACGACCCGGGCGCCACGCTACCAACGGCCCCGATTCCTGGCCGAAACAGGCCGAGAACCACAAAACGGCGGGGGAGCCGCAAAAATACCGATGTGCTTGTCCCGCGATGTGGCTACTCTCAGGCAACTGGCATGCCGCGCTTGATCCTCGCGACCGCAGAGGGAACCCAGGCCATAGAGCTGCGTCCCATCAATAGTTTGGGGCGGCATCCCAACAACTCCATTCAGCTGCTCGACAAGATCGTCTCGAAAGAGCACTGCATCCTCGAGCTGCGCGAGAGCGGCTTCGTCCTTCGCGACCTAGGCAGCCTCAATGGCACCTACGTCAATGGCGAGCGTGTCCGCGGCGAAATCGGCCTCAAGCACGGCGACGAGATCTCCCTGGGCTCCACGCGCGCGCGGTACGACGACGGCTCCGGGCTCGACCCGTCGATGCTGCCGTTGTCGCCGGGAGTTGCGCCGTCGGCCATGGCCCCAAGCCCCATGGGCGGTGTTCCTTGGCAGCCTCCGCCGTCTGGGGCTGGCGCCGCCCCGCGAGGCTCGTACTCGCCGCTATCACAAGCGCAGCAGCCTTCTCAGCAACGGCCCCCCTTCCCTCCGCAATACCCGCCGCAAGCGCCCGCTTCGCATGCAGGGCCACCTCCGCTGCCCCACGGTGCCCCCTCGGGCCCGCCGCCATTGCCGCAGGGCCGTGGCAAGCCGCCGAGCTTGGGTGGCACCCGCGTCGACGTCTTGGACTCGGCGCGCGCCATCGGCACCCAAATTACCGCGCAAACAAAGGGCTTCTTGCCCTTCGATCAAGTGCGCGCCGATCCCCATCAGCTCAAGCTCGACTACGAGCGTCTGCGCGTCACCTGGGAGCTGTCCCGGGACATCGCCCTCGAGCGCGATCTCGACCAGCTGCTCCAGAAGATCCTTCACGCGCTGTTCAAGTTCGTCAACGCCGACCGCGGCGTCATCATGCTGCGCGAGGGCGACGGCAACCTGCAGCCAAAAGCAGCCTTCCGGCGCGATGGCACCGACGCGCCCATTCAGGTCAGCTCCACCATCCTCAGCCACGTCATCAAAGAGCGCGCCGGCGTGCTCACGCACGACGCATCCATGGACTTTGCCGCCTCCAAGGGCAAATCCATGATCCTCAATCGCATCTCCAGCGCCATCGTCGTGCCGTTGTTGCACGAGGCCGAGGTGCTCGGCGCCATCTGGCTCGACTCCGAGTCCCTCGCCCAATTCCAGCAAAAGGACCTCGAGCTCATCACCGCCGTGGGCAACCAGGCCGCGATGTTCATCGAGAACACCCTGCTCACCAAGAAGATCGAGCAGGAGATCGTCACCCGCGAGCGCTTCTCACGCCTCCTGTCGCCCAACGTGGCCGAGCAGGTCATCAGCGGCAAACTCGAGATCAAGAAGGGCGGCGTCCATGTGCCCGAGGTCACCGTGTTCAACAGTGACATCCGTGGCTTCACCCGCATGAGCGAGGGCGCGACTGCCGGCGTCATCCTCGAGCTGCTCAACGAGTACTTCGAGCTCATGGTCGAGCAGGTCTTCAAGTACGACGGCACCCTCGACAAGTTCATGGGTGACGGCATCATGGCCTTCTGGGGTGCCCCGGTGGCCCGCGAAGACGATCCCATCCGGGCCACGGCGTCGGCGTTGGAGCAAATGGAAGTCCTCGGGCGCTTCAATCGCAAGCGCATGGAGCAAGGGCACCAGCCCCTGGCCATCGGCATGGGCCTGCACACGGGTCCCTTGGTCGCCGGGTACGTCGGCAGCTCCAAAGCCCTTAGCTACACGGTCATCGGCGACACCGCGAACACCTCCGCGCGTCTTTGCGGCATCGCCGCGGCCGGTCAGGTCATCGTCAGCGAGTTCACCAACGCGCGCCTCGGGCCCCGCTTCGAGGTCGAAGAGCTGCCGCCCGCGCATCTCAAGGGCAAAGAGAAGCCTCTGCGCATCTTCAACGTCAAGCGCGAGAAGCCCTCGGCCGTCGCCAAGGTTGGCTAGAGCCCTCACCTCTTGGCCAGCGCGCAATGTTTTGCGCGCCACATAGCGTCCCGGCGGTCTAGATCTAGTTCCAGGGCATCGGGTCCGCGCGCCTGGCCGCGCGTCCTCACAGGGGTGAAACCCGGAGGCCGCCTGTGCTAGACACGCCCCAAAGCCGTGGCAGCGTACGTACTCCCCTTCGAAAAGCCCGTCGTCGAGCTCGTCACCCGCGTCCGCGAGCTGCGGGCCCTGGCCGAGCACGATCACAAGCTCATGCCCGAGCTCAAGCGCCTCGAAGAGAAAACCGGGCGCCTGGCCAAAGAGCTGTTCCAGGACTTGTCGCCCTGGCAAAAGGTGCAGCTTTCGCGGCACCCCAATAGGCCCTACTCCCTCGACTACATCGATCAGATCTTCACCGACTGGATGGAGCTGCACGGCGATCGCAAGTTCGGCGACGACGCTGCCATCGTGAGCGGTGTCGCCAAGTTCCACGGCACCAGCGTGGTTGTTGTGGCGCAGCAAAAAGGGCGCGGAGCCAAAGAGAACGTGTTCCGCAACTTTGGCATGCCGCACCCCGAGGGCTACCGGAAGGCCGCTCGCATGTACGGCATGGCAGCGCGCTTCGGCATGCCGGTCTTCACGTTCATCGATACCCCGGGCGCCTACCCCGGCATCGGCGCCGAAGAGCGAGGGCAGAGCGAAGCCATCGGCAGCTGCTTGTCCGAGATGGCGCGGGCCAGGGTGCCCATCATCGCGACCATCATCGGCGAGGGCGGCAGCGGCGGCGCGCTGGCGCTGGGCGTTGGCAACCACGTCTCGGTGCTCGAGTACGGCACATACAGCGTCATCACGCCCGAGGGGTGCGCGGCCATTCTTTGGAAAGATGGCGCCAAGGCCGACGTCGCGGCCGAACGCATGAAGATCACGGCTCCAGATCTTCTGCGCCTCAAGGTTGTAGACCAGATCATCGAGGAGCCCGCCGGCGGCGCCCACCAAGACCCGGCGCAGGCTGCCAAGCTCGTCGACCGCGCGCTCAAGAAGAGCCTCGGCAAGCTGCTCAAGCTCTCGGGCGAGCAGCTCATTGCGCAGCGCTACGACCGGTTCCGCAAGCTCGGCGCGTTTACCGGCGAATAGCCATAAATATCCAACACATAAACCACTCTCTTCGCGCAGCACTGCAGCACGATGCAGCACAAGCGCCCACACCTACCGTCATGAGCGCGCGTTCCGTGCTATAGCCGCGGCAGCGCTCATGAATCTACAGCTCCAAGGCAAAGTGGCCGTCATCACCGGCGCAAGCCGCGGCATTGGCGAGGCCATCGCCCGCGCCTACGTGGCCGAAGGCGCCCGCGTGGTCCTTGCCGCGCGCAAGCTCGAGGCGCTGGCCGATGTGGCCCGAGAGCTCGGCGAGGGCAGCGCCCTGGCCGTGCCCACGCACACGGGCAAAGAGGAAGACTGCAATGCTCTGGTTGCCAAGGCCATCGAGCGCTTTGGCCAGGTCGACATCCTCGTCAACAACGCGGCCACGAACCCGTACTTCGGCCCCATGCTCGACATCGAAAAGCCCGCCATCGACAAGACCTTCGAGGTCAACGTCTACGGCTACTTCTACATGTGTCGGGCCGTGGCCAAACACCTGCAGAGCCGCAGCGCACCGGGCGCCATCATCAACATGGCCAGCGTGGCCGGGCTCATCGCCTCGCCCATGCAGGCCGTGTACGGCATGACCAAGGCCGCCATCATCTCCATGACGAAGACCCTGGCCCACGAGCTCGCGGGCTCCAAGATCCGCGTCAACGCCATCGCCCCGGGCTTCGTCGACACCAAGTTCGCAAGCGCAGTCGTCAAGAACGACGATCTCTCGGCCGTCGTTCTGCAGCGAACGCCCCAGGCGCGCTTCGCCCAGCCGCACGAAATCGCCGGCGCAGCGGTGTACCTGGCGAGCGACGCGTCCAGCTACGTCACCGGGCACACCATGGTCATCGACGGGGGCATGACCACCTGAACGGCCAAGAATTGGACTTTTGCGCCCCAAGCAAGCTACGGCAAAGAGCAGTACGGAAGCGAAGCAACCAGGATGGATAGCGGGCAAGTCGTCGCAGGCAAATATCGCCTGAATCAGCTGTTGGGCACCGGTGGCATGGCCACTGTGTGGTCGGCGACGAACGTCTTCACGGACCGCCAATTTGCCATCAAGTTCCTGAACCCCAACGTTGCCAAGACACCGGAGGCCGCGGCGCGCTTCCTGAAAGAGGCCAAGGCCTCGGCGCGCATCAACCACCCAAACATCATCGACGTGCTCGACGTTGGGCAGACCGAAGACGCCACGCTGTTCTTGGTGATGGAGCTACTCACCGGCGTCCCCCTCGAGGTGGCCTTGCGACGGCAGCAGCCACGCATGTCGCTGCACGAGTTCTGCTTCGTCATGGTCGAGGTGGCCCGGGCCCTGGCCGCAGCGCACAAAAGCGGCGTCGTGCACCGCGATCTCAAGCCATCCAACATCTTCGTCCACAAAGACAAGAGCGGCGCGGCGGTGCCCAAGCTGCTCGACTTTGGCGTCAGCAAGTTCCTCGAAGACGACCAAAACCACGCCCTCACCATCGCGGGCACGGTACTTGGATCCCCCTTCTACATGAGCCCCGAGCAGGCCCGTGGCGACCACCGCATCGATGGCCGCACCGACGTGTTTGCCTTCGGTGCAATCATGTTCGAGGCCATGACGGGCACGCGCCCCTACGACGGCGCCAACTTCAACCAGCTCATCGTCACCATCGCCACCAAGCCCCCCAAGAGCATCGACGACTTCGCCCCGGACATGCCCGCCAGCATGCGCGCCATCGTCCGCGCATGCCTCGAGCAAGATCGCGAAAAGCGCATCGCGTCCTTCGATACGGTGGCCGACATGCTCTACAACGCGCTGCCCGAGCTCGAGGCCTCGCCACTGCGCTTGCCTGCGCCGCACGCGCGCCTGGCGCCGCAAGATCCCGATGCCACCAACGCCATGCCCGTGGTCAAGCCCAACGACCGACCGCAGGCATCCAGTCAATCGCCGCAGTACCCCACGCAGTGGCAGACCCCGAACCCTTCGTACTCGTCCGTTGCGGCCCCGGGGCCAAGGTCCAAGGTGCCCGTGTACGCCTTCGCTGCGGTCGCCGTCGTGGGGCTGGGCGCCGTACTCGGCATGGCGTTCTCGGTGCGCACCAAACCCGTTGCTGGTAGCGGCGGCAACACGGTGGTCACCACGGCCACGGCCACCGCTGCCGCGTCGGGCACGGGCACCGCCGACGCCCCCGCCGCAAAGAACCCCTCGGACCCGCCGGTCGCCAACATCGACTCGCTTCCGGCGGCGCAGCACGGACCTTTGCCCAAGGGCATGGGACGCCTGGTGCTGAGCGCCGCGCCGGTGGCTTGCGCCATGAGCGTAGACGGTGCGCCCAAAGGCAACACTGCCATGGCCACCGTCGACTTGACCCCTGGGCCACACCAGCTGCGCTGCGAGGTCCCCGGCAAGCCGGCCCGTACGGCGAGCATCACGCTCACCGAGGGGCAGACCCTCAAGTACAAGTTCGCGCTCGACTGAAGACCCGGGCGATCGGCGTTGCTGGCGCCGCCGCGACGTACGCCCGCCACGGCAACGCGGAGCGTGCCGCAGCGGGACTCTCGCGATCGAACTACGCCAACGTCACTTCGGGATCGCTGTGCACTCCCCCTCACCGCGGAAATGGCCGACGGTACGGGACAGCGCCGTCACGAAGGCACGGAGATCATTGACGCCGCTGGCGCTGCCGGTGCCGTAGGGCGCCTCGGCCTTCAGCGCGACCAGCTCGACCTTCGATAGCTCTTCGAGCGTCACCTCGCCGTTCTTGTCGCCCTTGTCGTCGGCCAGGGCGATGGCGTTGAAACGCACCTTGGCGTCCGGCGATTGCAGATCATCGTAGAAGAAGTGATCGCCGTGGATGGTGAGCTGCGGATCATCGGTGCCACCATTGGTGATCACCACGCCAGCAACCTCTTTGCCGGATTTTTCGCCGCGGCAATCGGCGTATTGCGTGGCGGTGCCAAAGCCCCACTTGAAGGTCTTGGTGACGGCCCCCTTGGTGGCGGCGCCCTCGACATACACGCTGAGTTTCCCTGCAACCATGGCGTCCTTGTCGGCCTGCGTGGCCGAGGGCGCAAGCTCTGCCTCCGCGGTAACGGGGGCGATCTCGAAGCTGACCTTGCTGTAGTTCTGCGCCGGGAGGTCCGCGAAGGTAACCAGGCTCACCGGTCCGCCGTTCTTGTGCATGTCGAACAGCTTGGGCTTGGCCAACGTAGCCTTGGCCACACCGCTGCTGTCTGCCACGGTCACATTCTGGAAGTTGACCATGAACTTGGTGAACTTCACGCTCCAACCGTCTTCGATCTCCGACGCCGGGAGTTCTTGCTCGATGTACTCCTCGCCCCAGGTGCTAAAGGCCACGGAGCCCTTGCCCGCATCGGAATCCGTGCTGCTGCAGCCAAGCGCACACGCCAAACCCAAGACAGAGACACTCGCCAATTTCGTCTTCATGACTGGAACCCTCACAAGCTACATGTGCACAACGCACGTTTTGTCAGACGGCCCCCCCCGGCGAAGAGGGCCAACGAAAACTGCTGGCCCTTAGGGCGCGAAAGAAAACTGGTACGCCTGGCCCCCCTTGAGCCCACGTACCAGCTGGTCGTGCAGCACGCTGGCCGCAGGCACCAACACAGGTGCGCCACTTGCGCTCGGCGCGAGCTCCGAGAACTCGAGCTGTTGCATCACGAGGGCCAGGTCAATGCGCACAGTCACCGTGCCATTGCCCGCAACAACCACGTCGGCAAAGGGGCAGCCCTCGATGGCGGCAAGGCCATCGAGGCCCTTGATCTCGCTGCCCGACACCTCGAAGCGAAACACGCGGCGCTCGGCGTCTTTGGTCGCCGTTCCTTCGAGCACCACGATGTTGGTCCCAAGCTGCTGCGCAAGAGGGCCTTGCGCCGGAGACTGGTACCCAAAGGTCGCCGACCGCACGCGGCCCGTAACCCCCTCGCCCACGCCCAACGTGGTTTGCGGCGTCACCAGATCGGCGCTGCTCGGGACAAGCAGCTGGCCCATGGCATTGCCCGGCGCATAGTGACCTGGGTGGGCGTGCGCCGAACGAACGCCCAACAGATCGGACCAACGGAAGCGCGCCCGGGACGCCGTGAAGATGGGCGCTCCGTCGTAGAAGTACATGCCCCCGGTGGAGAACTGCGCCTTCGACAGCTTTACGCCCCAGCCCTTTTCGTTCTTGGTCTCTTGTGTGGCGGGCGTCAGCGCAGCGATGTTGACACCGAGGGTGACACGCTTGCCGGCGGTGCTGTCTTCGGTGCTGACGCAGCCGGTAGCGACGACACTGAGGGCAATCGGCAAGAGCAAAACCAAAGAGCGACGGTTCATGGTGTGTTGTTCGAGGGGCGCTAGAGGTACAGAGACAAGGTTGCGAACACGCTTCGGGGCGGTCCAATGGTCACGTGCTGCGCGGGAATGCGTGACGGCGTGGCGCTACGCCCAAAGTTGGACGCATAGGTGTACTGACTGTCGAAGAACTGGGCATCGAGCAGGTTGAACGCGCCCAACGTCAACTCGACCTCTTTGGCCCGCAGGCCAGCCTGCGCATCCACCAAGAACACGTTGGTCCCCGTCTCGGCGTACGGCAACGGCCGCTGGCCCATGCCAGAGAACCCCGCGCCGGCCTTGGCTTCCAAGTCACGACCGGCAACTTTGGCCACCTTGCGGCTCCACAGGGCATCGGTGCGCACCACCAGCTGGGGCACATAGGGCAGCAGCTCGCCCTTTTGGTAGACGGTATCGCTGCTGGTGAAGGCTGCGTTGGTGTACGTGATGCCCGCGGCCACCAAGATGTCCCCGGCCCGCGCTTGAAGGTCTAGGGCCACACCCGTGCGGGCGGTGCCCGGCGTACGATCGTTGCGCGCGAGCAACGGGTTGAACACGAGGTCGTCGGACAGCTCGGTGTGGAAGGCAGCGAAGGACCCAGCGAGCACCTTCTTGTGTGCGTAGCGAAACCCGGCCTCGTAGCTCGTGGTCGAGGTGAAGGGCGTGCGCTCGCCGTCGGCAAGGGCGCGGGCCTGGGGAGAACGAAAGCCTTCGCCGTAGCTTGCGAGGGCGTGAAGCCCCGGCAAGAGAAGGTAGTCGAGCGTGAGTTTTTTGCCCGTGTGCGTGCCCTGCGCCGTACGAGATTGCGACGGTGTATCCGCCACCCGCGGCAACACGCGGTCGGCAACGGTGTACGCAAGAGCGTCGACGCGCACGCCGCCGCGCACCACCAGGCGCGACACCGGGTGCAGCTGCGCATCGACGTAGCCCGCAAGGTTCGTGGCGCGAACGTTGGCGTCGATGTTGGTTTCGAAGGGCAGATCCGTGGCCTCGGCCAAGCGCTTTTGCGATTGGTCCATGTTGTCCGAGCGGCCATAGAACCCAACCTCGAAGGCATCGCGCTCGGAGAGCACCGGGAGCACCCGGCGGTAGCTGGCGTTGGCGCCGAACATCAGGTTGTCTTGGCGCTGCTGGTTGTTGTCGCTGCGCAGGCCCTCGTTGGCGCCAGTGCGGAGCGTGTCCAAGAAGAAGCCCGTGTAGTTCTCTCGCAGCGTCATGGTGCGCAAGCCCACGAAGGGAGCCACGCGGAACTGCTGCCGTTCGTCGTCTTTGTGCAGTTCAACGAGCGCCTGGGTCTTGGTGGAGGCGCCGTTTTGCCGCGGATCGTGAAACCCATCGCGAGGCAGTCGCCCTGCGTCGATGTCTTCGCGACGGACGACGCCGGCGGTATCGAAGCGGCCCGCGTAGGCAGTGAAGAGCGCCCGGAGCGCAAAGCCTTCGCCGAGATCGTGCGTGGCCTGCGCGACAAACGAGCTGCGCCGTGCCGCACGGTTGGGGCCAAAGCCGTCGGTGCTGTAGTTCTCGAAGGCAGCGAACGTCTCTTCGGAGGTGTCTTTGGGGTGATACGCCAAGAACAGCCGCTGGGTGCCGAAGGCGCCGAGCGTGCCTTTGGCCGTGACCCCCGGCTCGTCGTAGCCCAAGCCCACGCGCAGGGTGCCGGCCACGCCAAAGTCGCCTTGCCGCGGATCGTAGGCCCCCGGTAGCGCGCGGATTTCGCGCATGATCTCGGGCATGACGAAGAACATGTCCACATAGCCCTGGCCGTGAATGTGCGACACCTCGTTGACCGGCAGACCGCCTACGTTCACCTCGATGTCTTGGCCGTGCTGCGAGTCGAAGCCTCGCAGGAACATCTGGTGACCCTTGCCCTCGCCTGCGTGCTGCGACAGGTAGAGCCCCGGCACCACGGCCAGCGCGTCGCTGCCCGAGCGCCGCGGCACCGCGCGAATGATCTCTTTGCCGCGAACAGACTCGGACGCGGAGCGCGGCGGAGTTTGCCCCTGCACGGTGACTGTAGACGGCGCGGCAGCCTGGGTCTGCGCTGCCTCTGCGGGGGCGCCCCCGTTGGCCGAAGGCTGCACCGGGCTCGCCTCCGGCTCCTTGGGGTGTACGTGCTCTTGAACGCCCGCAAACCGCACGACGGCACGCACCTTGGCCGCAATGGGTTGCCCGTCGCGGCGCGCCGGGCGGAACACGAAACGTTTGGCCGTCGCCAGGGCCGCAGCGTCGAATGCGGCGTCGATGCTGCTCTCGACAGCGGCGTCGGACACGGTTCCGTCGGGCGCCACGGTGAGCACGACGGGGACCACGATGTCGTGGGACTCGGGTCTCTGTCCGGGCCATGCCCCTAGGGGTTGCTCGAGCGGAACCGGAGGCGTGGCGTCGTGGGCAAGAGCCGAGGCAGCCGTGAGCCAAATGGCGGCCGTGAGGGAGCACCAGGCCAGGGTGCGCAGTCGCATGGATCCTCTACGCGCCATGGGGGCCGGCGGTAGCACGAAATCGGCAGCCGGAGGTGCCAGCGAGGGCGGCCGCAAAGGCCGCCGCGGGCCTTCACCGGTATCTTTTGGCCCTAGGGCCGTGCGCCACGCCGCAGTCACGCGGGCACGAGTAACACGATTTGTCAGGTTCGTAACACCTTTCGGCGCGGCGGCCGGCTTTGTGCCGCAAACTCGCGAAAGTGGTGCTAGCCATACGGCCATGGCCCTGCAAGAGACCCTCACCCAAGAGCTCGCTTCGATCTCCGCAACCTACGACGAACACTTTGCCGGCCAGTCGCGCCAGTCGCGCGATCTCGGCTTGCTCGAGCAGCTCACGGGGCGCGTCCGCGCCGCGCTGGGTCAGGTGCAACAAATCCCCGACGCCGCCCGTGGTCCGGAGCTTCGCGCTGTCGCCGACGAAGCGTCGCGTTTGCTCGAGATGTACGAGACCGAGCGCAAAGCCATCCAGGCCGCCAAAGAGGCGGGCCCCACCTTCGAACCGTTCGCGCAGCTCGCCACCCGCGCCAACTTCATCTTCGCGCGCTACGGGCGCCACTTCGCCGGTCAGTCGCGCACCTCCCGCGACGAGCTCATGCTCCAAGACATGATCGAAGAGCTCGTCAAGCTCCACGCGAGCATGAAAGAGCTGGCCGGTGCGCCCGCGAAGGCCATCTTCAAGGGCGATCTCGACCTGGTCGAGCAGAACATCGGCATGTACCGCAAAGAGGCCGAAGCCATCTCCCAGGCGCAGACCAGCGGCACCGCCGAAGACCGCGCCAACCTGCTGGGCGGCCTCGCCAACAACCAATTCGCCCTGTACCGCGTTCACTTTGCCGGCGCAGCGCGCGTCACCCGCCGGCCGGGCCTCCTCGTCCGCATCATCGACGGCCTCGAGATCATCGAGGACCGCATGAACCGCCTCGCATCGGGCGGACTGAACGCCGAGTTCCACATCAAGAACATCGGCGTCGTTCGGGCGCAGCTCGACATGTACAAGAAAGAACTCGACGAGATTCGCGCGTCCCGCCGGGGCACCCCCATCGCCGAGCTCATGGCCATGCTTGGCGGCTCGGCCAACGAGCTGTTTGCCGAGTACCGCGAGAACTACCCGGGCAAAGCCCGCGCCAGCGTCGACCGCGAGCGCCTGGGTTCCATCTGCGATCGGCTCTACGAGGTGCTGCGGCAGATGCAAGAGCTTGGTCGCGCCGAAGCCAACCAAGACAACGACAACAACCAGTCCATCGTGATGGACCAGCTCTCGCACTTCGAGCAAGAGTTCGAAGAGGTCACCAAGGCCCAGGCCAAGAACTGACCAACACGGTCTTCGAGCCCCCTGCGGGGGCACTCACCGTTGCGCGCGCCGTCCGGGGGACACCTCGGGCGGCGCATTGTTTTGGGTGAAGCGCAAGGCTCGCACTACGCCCGAGCGCCCAGCAAGATGCCGCGCTCGCCCCAGTCGGCGAGCAACTTGGCCACGTCGCCCAAGAGTTCTTGGCCAAGCGGCTGTGCGTGCGCGGCACACGACGCCTGCAGCGCCTCGCCCAGTGCCACGCCGCCGAGGAGGCGCTCGGCCAGGGTGCCCACGAGCGGGCTCAGCTCCAAGAACCTCACCATGTGCTCGGCGTCGCGGTACACCAGCAACGTGACGTCGCGCGGCGCCACCGGGGCGTGCATGTCGTCGGGCAGCGCGTGTACGGGGTGTGCGAGCGGACAGAGCTGCACGGTGCTCGAGAACACCAAGGCGCGGTCGACGGCGATCTCGCCCACCGCGGGCACCTCGTCGGCAAAGCGTCCGACGCCCACGGCAAACTCGAGCAGCTCGTACGCCGCAAGATCGACCAAGTAGGCGGGGATGCGAGAATCCTTGGTCCAGCGCGGCTTGGCCCACTCGAAGAACTCGATGGGGACATCGCGAAAGTGGTGCGTCCGCGGCGCAACGTCGGCCAAGAACTGCGTGATGGTTTCGTCGAAGGCCTGCGCAGCCAAGAGGTTCATTCGCTCTTTGGCCGTGGGCATCATGCGACCGATGATGTCGAACATGTTGGCCCGTACGAGGCGGCGGTAGAGCCAGAACCGAGGGTTCCCCGCCATGGCCTCGGCGTCTGCGCTTGCCACACCATGCGCGGAGAGCAGCTCGGCCACCTGAGCCTTGGAGCGGACATCTTGGGTGCCGAAGCAGGCCGCCAGGATGGCCCTTTGGACCTCGGGCTCAGCCATGGGCCACCACCTTGGCCCCATCGCCAACCTTGGAGGGCTCGCCGCGATGCGCGGCGGTACCCCGCAACCAAGCAGCCTTGAGTAGAGCCACCTCGCGCAACAACTCGTGCAGGGGCGGCACGGCTTGATCGCGTTCGAGCAACACCGGCACGGGCCCTGTGACCTCGAGCACACGCTCCATGAGCGCAATGACGGGATCGCACACGTCGGCACCGTGCGTGTCGACGATGAGCTGTGCCCCGGCGCCACCGAGCTCGTCGTCCCAGTATTCGTGCCCCGCGATGTGCATTTGTACAACCCGGTGGAGCGGCGCCCGCGACATCCACTCGTTCACGTCGAAGCCGTGGTTCACCGAGTTCACATAGGCGTTGTTGACGTCGAGCATGAGCTTGCAGTCTGCGGCCTCGCAGACCTCACTCACGAAGCTCGCCTCGTCCATCTCGGCGTGCCCGGGGTGCATGTAGTAGCTGATGTTCTCGACGGCGAGCGGTACGCCCAGTGCGTCTTGGGCCTGCTTGATGCGGTCCGCGGTGCGCCGTACCGTGGCCTTCGTGAACGACAGCGGCAGCAAGTCGTGCAACACCCGCTGGTCCACCAAGCCAAAGCACAAGTGATCGGAGTGCCACGGGCTACGAACGTCGCGTAGGAACGCGCGCAGGCCATCGAGATACGCCTGCCCTATCGGATCCACGCCGCCCATGCTCATGGTGAGCCCGTGCGTAACGATGGGGTACGCAGCGACCGCGCGGGCAAGCAGCGCCGTGGCGAAGCCCCCGCGCCCCATGTAGTTCTCCGGGGAGATCTCCAGGAAGTCGATGGCGGGCAGCTCGGCCAGCAGTTGGTCGGCGAACTCCCA
>JBIKNA010000478.1:0-5548 GCA_044358965.1 Polyangiaceae bacterium | reverse complement strand
GTCTACAGCCGCCGTTCTAGAATTCATTTCATAGCCGTCGCGAGCGCCCGAAGGCCAAGGCGGGAGCGAGCCCCAAGGGATTCCCTGCGGTCACACGAGCGGAACGTGCCTCTGGGTCTTGAGCACCGCCCGCCGCGACCAACGCCGGCATTCGGGGGCGCAGCAGGTTATGGGATGAATTCTGGACCTCACCGCTCTTGGGCCTCGGCGGTGGCCGTGTCGGCCGCGCGTGGCGCACCGGCCAACGCGCGGCCAAGCGTGGCCTCAGCTCTTCTTGCGCTCGAGCTTGGTGATGCCACCCATGTAGGGGTGCAACGCTGCGGGCAGCGAGACCGAACCGTCCTCGTTCTGATGATTTTCGAGGATGGGAATGAGAATGCGCGGGCTGGCGACGGCGGTGTTGTTGAGCGTAAACGGATAGGCAAGACTGCCGTCGGGCATACGCACGCGGATGTTGGAGCGTCGCGCTTGGAAGTCGCCCAGCGTGGAGCAAGAATGCGTCTCGGAGTAGGCGTTGCGCCCGGGCATCCACGACTCGACCTCGTGCTTGCGCGTTTGCCCCAGGCCGATCTCGCCGGTGCATGCGATGGCCACGCGATAGGGGATCTCGAGCTTGGCCAAGATGGCTTCGGCATTGGCGAGCAGCTGGTAGTGCTCCTTCTCGGCGACCTCTTCGTCGGGCAAACAAAACACAACTTGCTCGACCTTGGTGAACTGGTGCACGCGGTAGAGCCCTTTGGTGTCTTTGCCGTGGGCGCCTGCCTCGCGGCGGAAACAAGGCGACATGCCGGCGTAGCGCATGGGCAGCTGTGAATGGTCGAGCGTCTCGTCGCAGTGGAGCGAGACCAGCGGAACCTCGCTGGTGCCCACCAAGAAAAGGTCGTCCGCCGGGATCGAGTAGGCCTCTTCGCGGCCCAAGGGGAAGAAGCCGGTGCCTTGCAGTGCGCGATCTTTGACGATGACCGGAGGGAGAACCAACGTGAGGCCCTTGGCGATGAGGATATCGACAGCCAAACGCGTGACCGCAAGCTCGAGCAGGGCGCCCATGCCGGTGAGCGCGTAGGAGCGCGCCCCGGCGTACTTGCGCGGCCCGTCCCAGTTGACGAGCCCCAGCTCACTCATGAGCGCCACGTGATCTTTGGGCGCAAAGGAGAAGGTCCGCGGGGTGCCGACCTTGCGGATTTCGACGTTGTCTTCTTCGCCCTTGCCCAAGGGCACTTCGGGACGCGGGATGGACGGCACACGCAACATCAAGTCTTCGAGGCGCCGTTCGATCTCCGAAAGCTTGGGCTCGAGGCTCTCGATCTCGGTGCGCACGGCCTTGGCCTCGTCGACCAACTTGGGCCGGTCATCTTTGCTGGCCTTGGGGATCTGCGCGGAGAGTTCGTTCTTCTTTTGCCGTTTGGCTTCGAGCGTGACCAAAACTTCGCGACGCTCTTTGTCGGCGGCCAACAAGCCATCCACGTCGACCTCCATGCGCTTGTTCTGCGCAGCGGTACGGACGGCCTCGGGGTTCTGCCGGATGAACGCGATGTCGAGCATGATGGCAGAGGCTTTTACCACAAACGGCAAACGAGGCCGCGCCCCCGTTGAAGGGAGACGGGCCTCGTTTGGTCGTTGCAGGCGGCCGGCGCTTACTTGGAGAAGACCTGCACCGCGGCCATGCCCTGACCACGAACCGCCGTGATGACGAACTTGGCGGGAACGGCCATGGGGACGAAGGCAAGCTTGAGGCAGTTGGCTTTGCCGCCGAGAATGGCCTGCGAGCCCGTGGGCGTGGTGGTGCCCTTGGCCGTGCCGAATTGCACCGGCGGCACGGGCGGGGGCGGCGCGGTGAAGGCCGCGACGTCGACCTGCTGCACGCCCAGGCCACTGGCCACGATGGTGTAGCACTTGCCCGGCGCCATGGTGAATGTGCCCTCGAGGGTCTGGCCCTGCTGGAAGCTACCAGCCACCAGGTTGCCTTCTTTCGCCATGCCGGGAGCTTCGGTGTTGGCGATGGTCTGGATGGCCATGGCGGCAGGCGCCGCGAGGTTGGGGTCGAGCGGCTGCGCACCGCCGCCAGCGGCCGCGGGCTGCGCGCCGGGCTGCGTGGGCTGCGCGCCGGGCATGCCCGGGATCGCGAAGCCGGGCGGGAGGCCGGGGATGCCGCCAGGTTGCGCCGCAGGTTGCGCACCGGGCTGCGCACCGGGCTGCGCGCCCGGCTGACCGGGCGGCGGGAAACCAGGCTGCGCGCCGGGCTGCGCCGGGTAACCGGGCTGTGCACCGGGCTGCGCGGGGTAACCGGGCTGCGCACCAGGCTGCGCCGGGTAACCGGGCTGCGCACCAGGCTGCGCCGGGTAACCGGGCTGCGCGCCGGGCTGGCCGGGGTAGGCGTTGTAGTTCGTGGGCTGGGGCTGGGGCTGCGTCGGAGCCGCAGCGTCTTTCTTGTCGCCTCCGCATGCGGCCACCGCAAGCGAGAGCGAGACCAGTGCCGTAGGAACGAGAACGGAAGAAAGCGTACGAGGGTTCACGATGAAAGCTCCTTTGTGTCTGGGGGGTGCGTCGCAAACGAACGTACGCACCACCCAGATCAACGATTCATGTACGGGGGCCTTACAGCCCGGCGATGCAAAGTCTACCCAAAGGTCCGGCGCAAACCAGCCCTTACTTTCGGTGCTGCCCAACCCCCTCGATTGCATGTAGGCTCCCGCGCATGTTTCCCGCATGGTCCCGGCCCCTGCGGCCTTGGACAACACTTTTCCTGTGCGTGTCCATTTGCCTCTCGGCCGTCATTGGTGGCTGCACCAAGGCAGCGCCCGTGGTGTCGCCTGCCAGCGCCCGCGTGCCCGCAGGCTTGTCCCGAGAGCCGGGCCCCATGAAACCACTCGTGGCGTCGGCCATGGTGCCCAAGCTCGAAGCGCTAGGGCTCGACCCCGCAAAGCTTCCGCCCCTCGAGCGCCTGCCCAAGAGCGCCGTGCTGGGCGTCATGCAGACCTTCAATGACTCGCTGGGCGTTCCTTGCACCGGTTGCCACGACGAGTCCAACATGGCCGCCGATACGCGACGCAAACGTGTGGCACGCCGCATGTGGAACGAGTTTTCTCGCGTGCTCGCGTCGGAGACCGGCGGCCCGGTCTACTGCGACAGCTGTCATCAGGCGCGCATGTTCCCGCTCGATCGGCGCGACAAAGACAAGATCTCGCAATACATGGACGACGTGTTCGTCGGCAAGCTCAAGCGCCGCGACGGCAAGGACCACGAGTGTGGCACCTGCCACGGGGATCCGCCGGAGTTCAAGTTCATCGCCCAGTGGAAAGAAGCCCCGGCGCCGGACATCGTCCTCGCCTCGGAGCTGCCGCAACGTGAGCCAGCAGCAGTAGCCCCCGCGAGCAGCGCGGCAACCCCGGCCGGAGGGCCGGCCACCGCGGCGAGCACAACCAAGCCGGCCACCGTGGCCGCCGTGGCTCGCCCCAAGGGAGAGTGTGGCGACAAGAACAACCCCTGCCCGCTGCAGCGCTGGATGCGCGTCAACGTGGCGCCGGCCGTCGCGTCCAACGATCCGCAACAGCTTGCCAAGGCCCTCGACCGCTTGGCCGCGTTTTCACCGGATCCGTCGTGGAACTGGGCGCCCATCGCCAAGGCCGCCGCCGTCGCGGCGCGCCGGGGCGACATGACCGAGGCGCGCAAGTCGTGCCAGGGCTGTCACAACGCCTACAAAGAGCAGTGGAAGACCCAGTACCGCAAGCGAGCTGTCCAATGAACACTCTGTCACGCCGCTCCCCGCTTCTCGGCTGGACCGCCCTCGCCATCGCCTCCGCGGTGTTGCCGGTGGCTGCGGCCTGCGGCCTCAGCGGCCATGAAGGTCGCGTGTATTCCGCATCTGGTCCCGGGAGTTCGGACCCCGACACCGTGGCGTTGCCCAGCGCAAGCCACGGGAAGATGACGGATCCGCTGGCTCCGCCGGCGCCCGCGGAGCCCGTCGCGTCCGCGGCGGCGGACGCCGGTGCCGTGGCCGTCGCTGAAAGCGATGCCGGAGGCAAAGCCGGTCCAGCCAAGCCGGCCACCGCTGCCACAACCGCCAAGCCGGCAGTGGCTGCCGCGCCGGCCGCCGCAGACTGCGGCACCAAAGAAAACCCCTGCCCCATGCAGCGCTTCATGCGCGGCAGCATGGCCTCGGCAAGCACCCCAGAAGCCTTGGCAAGCGCATTTTCCCGGGCCGCAGGCATGTCCCCCAACGGCGGGTGGTCCTGGCGCGCCATCTCCCAGAAAGGCGCCGACGCCGCCAAGGCCGGCGATGTCCCCGGTGCCAAGGCCCAGTGCAAGGCGTGCCACGACGCCTACAAAGAGTCGTACAAGGCGCAGTACCGCGCACGAAAGATCTGACGCATGAACACCTCTGTCACAGCCATCCTCGGCATCGTCTTCTTGGTGCTCGGCTTCTCGTCCGTGTTCTTGATGTTCCACCTGTGGGGCTACCCCTTCGACAAGGTGGCCCGCAAGAGCGCCGCGCCACGTTGGGCCATGTACCTGCACCGGTTCATTGGCTACGCCTACGCCACGGTCTACGTGGTCATGATGTGGCAGATGGTGCCGCGCATGCTGACGTACCAGGTGGAGTTTCCGCCTCGGACGGTGGCCCACATCATGTTGGGCTTCACCATCGGCTTCATCCTCATCATCAAGATTTCCATCATGCGCTTCTTCCGGCACCTGGAAGAGTGGATGCCCTACTTGGGCACGCTGCTCCTCTTGTGCACGGTGTTGCTGCTCGGCTTGTCGCTGCCGTTCACCTACAAAGAGAAGCAACTGGCGCGGCGCGCCCTCGGTGGCGACGTCACCAGCGCGCAGAACATCGAGCGGCTCAAGAAGGTGCTTCCGCAGGCCGAGTTCCCCAAAGATGCGCCGCAGGCCGAGCTTGCCACACCGGCCAACCTGCGCCTTGGCCGGCAGGTGTTGCTCACCAAGTGTGTCGAGTGTCACGACCTCAAGACGGTGCTCGCCAAGCCACGCTCCCCCTCGGATTGGGTTCACACCGTCGAGCGCATGACCGAGAAGCCCGCGGTGGCCACCGTTCAGACCACCGACAAAGAGCAGTGGGCTGTCGCGTCGTACCTCATTGCCATCACGCCAGAACTTCAGGCATCGGCCTCGGCCAAACGCCGCGAAGAAGAGGACAAGCGCAAAGCGGCCCTGGCCGCCAAGGCCGTGGCCAAGGGCGCCGGCGAAGGTGAGGCAGAGCCCGCGTTCAGCGAAGCAGACGCCAAGAAGCTGCTCGACGACAAGTGCACGACTTGCCACGAGCTCGGCGAGCTCGACAAGAAGCCACCGAAGTCCAAAAAAGAGGTCGATGACCTGCTGTCGCGCATGGTCGACAACGGCCTCGAGACCGACGAAAAGCAGCTCAAGACCATTAGCGCGTACCTGAAGGCCAAGTACGCCAAGTAGCCGCTGGCTACTTGGCCGAGGCCATCACCTTTGCCGCGGCGGTGTGAATAACCGCCACGGCATCCAGGTCGAAACCGCCGTTGTTGGCGCCCGCCGGTGGCGGGCTGCATGCCTGCGTCCC
>JBIKNA010000477.1:0-5556 GCA_044358965.1 Polyangiaceae bacterium | reverse complement strand
GAGATCGTACAAATCGACCTGATGGCTGGCCCGCAAGATGGCCTCGGGCCCGCGGGCGGTTCCGCCGCCGTACGAGGTGGTGGCCTCCCAAGGCACGGGCAGGAACACCACTTGGGACTCTTGCTCGGTGTAGGGCAACCCGAACACGCCGGAGTCTTTGGGGGCGGGGCCGCTGGGATCGAAGGTCGCTTCGGTCATGGGCTCCTTGTTACCACCGCTTGGGGGCTCCCAAAGCGGCATTCGCGTGGGGCTTTCCTCGGCCAAAGTGCCGTTTAAGGGTCTCTTTGCCCCGTCCGGCGCGGCGGGCATTGCGGCATGGTGCCTTGGTGGCTAAGACTAATGATTCCTGCGTCGTTTGTGTTCCCATGGGCAACCCTAGCCACCGGCCTTCCGATTCCCGCACGCTCAAGTCCACGCTTCGTGGTCGGGTGTCGGCGCGCGTCATCGCCCGCAACATGCACGTGTGCCGTCGTTGCGGAGAGCTCACGGGGCTCTTCTCCGATCCCGAGGCCGAGGGCACCGAACGCCTCCAAAAATGTTCCTGTCGCCTCGAGTCCATGGGCCCGGGCATGCGAGCCAAGTGGCCGGGCTACGACTTCAACACCGCCGTCGAGATCTGCCAGTGCTGCGCCGCAGACATCATGGTCACGGGCACACTCGATTCGCCGTTCTTCTGCGAGGCGTGCATTCCGTGGATCCAGTCGTTCAACGAGAGCGTCCGCGAGTCCAGCATCCCCATGTCGCGGCGCGCCACCATGGACAGCGGTGTCGGCCTGCTTGGGGCCATCACACGGCTCCAGGGCTTCCGGCGCGAGCGCGTGCTCGAAGCCCTCGAGCGTGCGTTCAACCCCGACCAAGATGTGTTCGCCTTGGGCTTTCTCGAGGCCCAGCAAGAGATCGCCCGCTTCGCGACGTTCACGATGCTCACGGAGCTCTTCCGCTCGCGCCGCAGCACCAGGCCTTAACGTTCCGCAGGTGGTGTGCCTCGCTTGGGGCCAAGCCCGCAGACGGATCCAGCGTGTCTCCTTGGGGCGCTACGACAACGCCGACAAGCCCACCAAGGTGCTCTTGTGCGCGAAGACTTGCGACACCGCCAAAGAAGGCGGGAAGCTCTCGATCACCTTGGGCTGCGCGCCACGAAGGGCGCTCAGCCCCAGGTAACCCCAAGGCCTACTGGCAAGCGGGCTTGCCGTCGCCGCCGGTGACGGCGCCCGAGCGAATGTCGCCCGGGTCTTTGCGTCGGCACGTTTTGCCTGCTGCGCACTGCGAGCCCTCGGCGATGGTGCCGTTGGCGCAGCGGTAGCCGTTGTTCTCTTTGCCGGGGGTCTCGTCGCAGTACCAGCCCGGAGCTTTGTATAGGCACGAGAATGCGTAACAGGTCTTGGTTTTGCAGAACTGGTCGACCTTCTGCTTGCAGGCGAAGTCCCAGCTGGCCACGCAGCAGTACGGGTCTTGGGCGCACACGGCCGCGGTGCACTCGTCGCACTGCACGCCGAGTTTGTCGCCCTCGGTGCAAACGTCGTGGGTGCAGGTGCCTTGGCCCGGCGCCTGGGTGACTTGGCCACAGCGTGCGAGCACGTTGGAGCAGGGCAGGCAGGCGCCGTACTCGCCCGCGAGCTTCTCGCAGTACATGTGCACTTTCTTGTCGTTGGGGCCGAACACCTTGTCGAGGGCGATGTCCGTGGCGATGGCGCCGATGGGGCCAAAAATGTCGCCGGCGGCCTTGGTGATATCGATGGGCGTGCAGTCTTGGTCTTGTTTGCAGGGCACACAAAGGCCGCAGCTCTTGTCGAGCAACTCAACTGACGCGCAAGCGCGCATGGGGTACGACAGGTTGCCGTCCTTGATGAAGCCAAGGCCGGTGATGTCGCGTAGGGTCTTGCCGAGGTTGTACTCCGCGTTGACGTCGGCGCAGTTGGCGTCGCTCGAGCACGCCTGCGTGAAGCGGCTAAACGGATCCGGCAGGACGAACACGCCCTTGATGAGATCTTCGCAGCCTGCGGCTGGCGCAATGCACTTGCCGGAGCCGCCGTTGATGGGGAGCTTGCACTTGGTGGTGCCCGTGCAGCCGGCGCACTCTTCGTCTTTGGTGCAGGTGCCGGAAACACGATCGGGCAAACCGCAGAGCTTCTTGCAGACACCGCGCTCGACATCGCAAGACTCGCCGTTGGCGCAGGGGCGGGTCTTGCTGCATTGGGCGCACACGCCGCGGTTGCACGCCGTGGCCGGGCGCAGGCCACCCTTGTTGCACGAGTCGCATTGCGCATCGGTGGTGCACGTCGCGGGGCAAGCCGCAACGCACGCGCCCGCCTTGCACACCTCTGTAGATTGACAGTTGGTCAGATCACCGTCGCGGCAGCCGACGCACTTGCCGGCGTCGCAGACCTTGTGGGCCGGATCACACGCCGCGCAGTCTGCGTTGGCCTTGCAGCTGATGGTGGGCACGCCGCTGCCGTCGAGAGGGCAGGTGAGCCCGGCGGGGACGCAATCGCCGAAGGGCGTGCAGCTCTCGTTGCCCTTGCAGGTCTTGCCGCCGGCGTCGGGGCCGCAGGCCACGCAACGCTTCTCTTTGACATTGCACTTGCTGCGACTGCCGGAGCAACCCTCGCAATGCTCGTCGCGGAAGCAGTTGTTGAGCAAGCACACATTGCTGCCGCTGCTGCCGCTGCTGCCACTGCTGGCGCCACCGTCTTTGTCGTCGAAGGGCCCGTCGTACGGATCATTGGCCGCGGTGTCGCTGCCACAACCAGGGAACACGAGCACAGACACGCTGAGCAACGCGGCGAAGAAGAGGAAGAAGCGTCGGAGCTGCATCACCTGTCAGTGTAGCGGGCGAAGCAACCAGCGTGGATACAACCAGCGAGGTCACGAGCGCGCCTGGATCAGAATGGAGCCGTGTGGATCTCCGGTGCTCCAGGGTGGCGGTCCGAGGGCGCCCCGCGCGGGGCCTGCAACCATTCGGGATGATAGAACAACAGCGCTTGTCGGTAGATGTAGGTAAACCGGCACGAAGCGTGCGAGATGGCCGTCCCATGACCGCGTCCAAGCTTGCCCGCACCCTCCTGTTGATTCTTGCCGCTGCCCCGGTGGTGGCCTGCAGCCAGAGCCAGGAGGGCGACGACCAAGAGCAGGGCGAGGAGGACGATCTCACCAGCCAGAGTGCGCTCGCGCGCCAGCTCACGTTCCAGGGCAAGGTCTACGTTCGCAAAGACGCGAGCGACGGCGAGATCCAGAGCGCCGTGCTCACGCAGACGCAGAGCGCCTTCGGACCGCTTCGCACGGTAAACATCGCCGTCAACAACCGCGAGCTCAAGCCCTTGGGCGCCGAACTCGAAGCCTTCAAGACCACCTTCAAGAAGCGCGTCGTCACGGTCATCGACCCGGCGGTCAGCGTCGATGCCGGCACCGAGATGACCGAAGTCATCTACACGTACAAAGACAATGCCGTCGTCGCCAAGTCCTACGCGCGTCGCACGCAGGTGCCTCTTGCGGTGCTGAACCCGGGCTACCGCTCGCAGACCGATCGCCTGATTCGCGAGTGCACCCCCAACGACCAGCACTCCCGAGATTTTGCGAGCAGCGCTTGGTACGTGTTCGAGCCCAGCGTTGCTTCGTGTCGCACGGCCATGAGCGCCGAGACCCAAGCGGTGCTGGCGGATCGCGCCAAACTTCGCGATGCACGGAACCAGGTCACCAAGTCCGAGGTGGACCGCTTGTACATTCCGGTGACGGCGTCGCTGGGCGCCGACAAGACCAACCGCGGCACCAGCTACCCGGACTACCAGCGCCTGTACGCCGGCGGGGTCGAGCCTGGCAAGCTGGTGATCAGCTTGGTGTACGGCATGATCGACCACGATCACGCAGGCGGCCCCGAGACCGACTACGGCTACTCGCAGTACATGGCCAACCTGCGCGAGATCTTGAACGAGAACCCCGGGCTGCGCATCGCCAAGAGCGAGCCCGCGGTGGACCTGAGCCAGATCAAGCTCGCCAGCGGCAAAGTGGTTCCGCTCACGCTCTCGGACATCATCGCCACGGGCGAGAACAGCGGCCCCCGGGGCCTTAGCTACGCCGAGCAACAAGAAGCCAAGAAGCTCGTTGGCCAGCTCGTCTACAAGAAGTTCATCACCTACGAGCTGCCGGTCAACGTCAAGATCGGCGCCGAGGTCGAAAAGCCCGTCACCATCAAGATCCTCGGCTACTACGGCGCCGAGTCCGACAGCGCGCCGCACAAGTTCGCCATCAAGAACAGCGACGTGTTCTTGTACAACGGTCACTCCAGCATCGGCTACGGCCCGCTCGACCCGAGCCGCTTCCGCAAAGAGGACTTCCCGTCGAGCTACCAGATCATGTTCGTGGACGGTTGTGTATCCTACAACTACTACGAAAAAGACTACATCCCGCTCAAAGAGGGCGGCACCAAGAACCTGGACCTCATCACCAACGGCATCGAAGCGCCGGCATACCGCTCGGGCTATGCCCTCGGGCGCTTCGTGGCCACGCTCATCAACGGCAAGCAAGCGAGCTACAAGGAGCTCCTTCAGTCGGCGGCCGCGACGGATTCGCTCCGTGTGGTCGATGGCGAGCTCGACAACACGTATACCCCGGCGCGCTTCCCCATCACCGTACGCAAGTAGGCCACTCGGGCCTCACGCCTCGGTTCAGCGAGTGGCCGTGTCACCTTCGGTGGCAAGGCGGCAGGCGTGACGGGGGTGGTGGCCTCGAGGCCATCCGCCGAAAGCAGACGGTGCGTCAATCCCACTCGATGACGTAGTTCGACTTGAGGGGCTCCTCGGAGTCGTACCAAGACCCCGTCTTTACATACATCGCGTTGTTCTCTCGGCCGCGGACACCGTTCGGCTCGCCAGATTCCCAGCGAGTATAGGACCAGGGCTCGCCGGTCACCCACGTCCACGGAGCGTCGTTGTTGGCGCGCACGCCGCCCGTCCAGACCCCAGAACCCGCGTTCGACCAGCACTCCGGGTGTGTCGTTGGGTTGATGAGCGCGAAGACCAGATTGTGCTCGGCCTCGTTTCGTATCGTGACCAGGTGGCCGCCCTCTTTTTCGGCCGCAAGCTTGGCCGCGTTCCAATTGAGCGGGGCGTCGCACACGGCTCGGTAGCGGTGCCCGGCGGCATCGAAGGCATCGCCCATGCCCGCGTCGCTGCCTCCGTCGGCTCGAACGTCGGCGACGGAGCCTGCATCCAAGGACGCATCGCTCACTGGCGCCTGCGCGTCGCCCTCTTGCTGCTCTACGCGAATGCAGGCGACGCTGCCAGCGCAGGCAGACACCAGCATCACAGTCACCAGACAACGACGCATGACGCCCTCATCGTAGCAAGGGACCCTCGCCGGGAGGAACCCCGTCGGGAAGCCTTGTCGCGGCGTTGGGGGCCCTCCGGGCGACGCGCACGCAAATGATGGCCGCTCGACAACGTCTTTGCCCCGCGCGAACGATGCACAAGTAGGCCGTTCGGGCCTCATGCCTCGGCCCAGCGAATGGCCGTGTCGGGCACCAGCCGATAGCCGTCGCCTTCGTGCTCGACCACGGAGCGA
>JBIKNA010000105.1:0-18144 GCA_044358965.1 Polyangiaceae bacterium | reverse complement strand
GGTAGCACGTCTTTCTGGGCGCGAATCTGCGGCAGGGCCGTGGACATGCAGCGCCCTTCGGCGTTGCCAAGCGAGGCGCAGGTCTTGGGGATGAAGTTGCCGGCGGCGGCGATGAGCTTATCCGGGGCGCAGAGCCCATCGGTGCCCGGGCACTTGTCGAGCTCGTTGCGGAGGCCAGGCTGGATAAGTCCTGTGGGCAGGCAGTGCGCGCCGTCGCCGCAGGCCTTGAGCTTGTTCGGATCAATGGCAGGCTTGTCGCCCTTGAAGGGGCAGATGTCTGGCCCGGGCTTCTTCTCGGCGGTACACGATGCAGGTTTGGGCGGCTCGTTCTCTTTCTTGTGGCCCAGATCGCAAAGGCCCGTGGACTTGCCCTCGTTCTCGCAGGGCACGCAGCGCTCTTCGTCTTCGCAGGTGTCTTGCGGCAGGATCAGCTTGAAGCGCTCCACGCTGGTGATGCAGGTGCTGACGCACACGCCGGGTTGGTCATCGCGAGACTTGCATGTTTTGAGCGGCTCGGTGCCTGTGCGCAAGATGCTGGTTGGCACGCAGGTGCCACCCCCGTCGCAGCTCTTCAGGTTTTTCTTCGTCGACGCGTCGACCATGGGGCTCGGCGGCACGCAGCGTCCGGCGTTGCCGCAGCACGAAGGCAAGGCGTTCAGGAACTCGGGGGTGAGCACTGGAATGTCCATGCCGCACTCGCTCTTCTGGAATCCGTTGAGCTCTTCGGCCATGGCCTTCACCGCGGCTTCGTTGGCCAGGGGGACGCCGTAGATGTCGGTCTGCGCGCAGGCCGAAACTCCAAGGGCCCCAAGGGCCAACGCGGCAATGGCAAAGCGGAGCGTCGAGGACATGGGCATTCGTACAGCACAAGGCTTGCCAACCTGGGGAGGCCCGGCGAGCGTGGTAAGTGCCCGAAATGCAAGCCAACCCACCGTGTGGGCGCTTGTCCGTCTTCATATAGACATGATGGTCTTTTTGCTCAGGCGTGCCGGGGCCCGGGGCGGCCCGACCGTGGGGCTCCGGCGCACGATGCCTTAGGGGCGGTTGTTCACTTCGACCTGGCCGATGTAGCCAAAAGAGCCCGATGGCTTGTCGTTGCTAAAGAGCTTCACGGTGTAGGTGCCTGGCCTCGCAAAGGCGCAATGCAGCCGGAAAACATCGCCGGCCGATGGGGTGCAGGTGGCGCCCTGGGCCTCGTGCAAAAGATGGCGGTGCCTCGGGTTCTTGAGGGTGATGTCGAGCGCACCCTGCACGGTGATCTGGGAGCGGTTGGGGTCGATGAGCTCGAAGCCCTCGGCATAAAACGACGGAGACATCATCGGCTGTCGGAAGAACTCGCCGCGGTCTTGTTTGGGGTACCGCAGTTGCCAGGCGTCGTCGCTCGGAAAGTGGTCCACACCGAACACCGAAGGGGGCGCGACGAAGTACGAGGTGCTGTAGCGCTTCACGAAGGTCTCGCCCTCGAGGTAACCCGCGTCCCAGGTGGCGTCGAGCAGGTACCACCGGCCGTCGATCTGGGCTGCATTCCACGCATGGGATTCGCCCGCCACGTCGCTGGAGCGGGAGCGGGCGTCACCGTGCACGTAGACCACCTTGATGCCGGCGCCCTTGCCCATCTCGACGAGCAGATCTGCGTAGCCCGCGCATACCCCGACGCGTCGCTGCAGCACTGTCGCTGCGTCTTGCGGCGGGTACGCGTGCCGGACGTAAGAAGGCCCATCGTAGGCAATGCGGTCGGCGGCGTAGTCGTGGAGAGCCTTCAGGCGTAGCAACAGGTTGGGCTCGTGTTCGCCGATGTACTTGCCCACAGCTTGCGGTGAGGTCTCGACGCTGGCCGGAATGCTCGTGACCAACGGGTGCAGCTCGGCCTTGAAAGGCCACGTGGCGGTTCCGACAGTGCTGCTGGGCGTCGTGGTGCTCGGCGGCGGGCTTGCCGTGGGGACGGCGGGGGCGTCGGTGCCAGCGATGTCCGTCGATGCCGACGGTGCAAGCGTAGGAACTGGAGCAGGTCTTGGGTCGTCGCTCGCAGTAGGGGTAGGTGCCTCGGTTTCTGCGGGGCGATCATGCGTGCGGTCCCGCAGCGCCACGTACGTCCACTCGAGCACCCGCGCAAGGCTGTGCAGCCCGTGGCGGGCTGTGTCGGCCCTGGGCCCGTGGGCCTGGTCGAGCATCCAGTCTCCGCGTGTGGCCAGGGCCACAAACGCCGTCTTGGGCCATAGTGCGAACAGGGCGCCCAGGAACAACAGGTTTACGGCGAGCGTCCGGAAGATCATTCGGTCGCCGCGCGTGAGCACCCGCGGACGGCGCCTGGGGGATTTGCGCCATTTGTATTCGGCGTAGGCCTCCCACGCGCCGGGCAGGGCGGGGAAGAGCAGGAGGCCCGCGCTGGCGACGACCCAGGTGCGGCCGTTGCCGTACGCCGCGAGAGAGGACGCAAGCCAAGCGGCGAACAGCGGGGTTGCGCCGACCACGAGCCAGAACAGCGCGCGGAAAAGGAGCCCTGCAAGGGTCGGTCGCGCGCCTTTCATGGGGCGAAGCGTAGCGCTACTGATGAGCAACGAAGCAAAGGTTTTGCGGCGCACCCTGAGGCCTCTCCCCGACGAACAGCACGCGGTACCTCACCTTGCGCCGACGCGTGCGATGCGCGCCTAGGTGATGCGCAACCAGAGGGGCACCATGGGCCCATCGCCGGTCCGCCGCGCGGTCGATGCGGACCCGGAACACGCATTCGCGCCCCCCTACCGGGCGCTGCCCTGCCCGCAACGGGGGTGCTACGGTCGCCCCACGTGCCCGCGCCGTCATCGCCCTCGTTCCATTCCGGTAGCCGCAGTGTCCTGACGCCGCGTGACCTGCCGCGCTTTGCCGGGGACGCCTTGTTCGACAAAGTCGCGCGTGTGGTTTGCGAGGCCAGCTGCCTGCCGCGCAAAGAGCTGTACGAGAGCTGGGAGGTCGCCCGGCGCACGCGGCGCCGCTTTCGCGGCGGGCGCGTGTGGGATCTTGCCGCGGGGCATGGCCTGCTCGGGCATCTGCTGTTGGTCCTGGACGACAGCTCACCCTCTGCTGTGTGTGTCGACACGCAGGTGTCCGGGAGCCAACAACCGCTGGCTGCGGCCCTTGTGGCTCATTGGCCCCGTCTCGCCAGCCGTGTCCAGCGCCGCCAGGGAGATCTCGTGGGCATCGAGGCTGGGCCCGAAGACCTCGTGGTTTCGGCGCACGCCTGCGGAGCCCTCAGCGATCGGGTCATCGACGTCACGCTCCGAGCGCGCGCGCGGCTCGCGCTGCTGCCCTGTTGCCACGACAAAGAGACCTGCGACGCGGGGGCCTTGGGTGGATGGATGGACGTGAGCCTGGCGGTGGATGCCACGCGCGTGGCCAGGCTGCGGGCCGCGGGCTACGACGTCTTCACGCAGAGCATTCCCGAGGCCATCACGCCCAAGAACCGACTGCTGCTCGCCGCGCCCCGCGGGGCCAAGGCTCCCGGGGCCTAAGGCCGTTGGCCCGGGCGTGGTAGGCTCCACGGATGCTGCGGCGTAAGCCCATCGTTTCCATCGGTGCCTTTGCGCTCGCTGTTGCCGCCGTTGCGTGCACGGTGCGCTACGCCACGGACGCCCTCGATACTCCCATGGCCGCGGACGCCGCCGTGGACGTTGCTGCCGTGCAGGATGCCGGCACAGACGCCGGGCCCGGATGCGAGCTTGCCAAGCCCCCGGCGCGCCCCGCCAAAGACGGCGATGACGCGGGACCGGACCGCGATCTCATCTTTGCCTTCGAGGACATCTGGATGATTCCGCGCGGCACCGAGGGCCCTGCCGGCTTCGATCTCGACAACACGTGCACCTGTCCGGAGAAGGAGTCATGCAACCCCGTGCGCTTCCCCGATGCGTCGTTTCAGTCTTCGGAGTCTCGCTGCGATGGCGATGGCGGACGCGACAATGGCATTTTGCCCGGCTACTTGGCCACGCGATCGGTCACCAAGGCCTACACCGAAGAGTATTGGGGTGAGACCATCCGCGTCGGGCGACAGACCTCGTTGCTCGAACTCTCCAACTACAACGGCAGCGAGAACGACACCAGCGTGTCCGTGGCCATGGTGGCGAGCGGCGCCATGGTGCCGCGGCCCGACGGCGGTAGCGCGCCGACGTTCGATGGCAACGATACGTGGAGCATTCGCGTTACGGAGCTCGATCAAGGCGAGGCGCTGCTCGATGCTGGGCCGTGCCCTTCGCTGCTCGGGCAATGTGTTCCCAAGTCCATCGATCGGAATGCGTACGTGCGTGATGGGGTGCTGGTGGCCGCGGTGGATGGCACGCTGGCATGGCCCATCGGCAATCTGGCGCAGCAACTGGACATGAAGCGCGGGGTCTTGGTGGCCAAGCTCCAGAAGTTGCCATCGGGCAAGTACGCCCTTGGCCAAGGGCAGATCAACGGTCGCCTCAAGGGCGAAGAACTCTTGCGTTTCTTTGGCGCGGTCACGGTGCCGCCGCTGACCACGCCCATTTGCAACAGCGAATACTTCCAGACCATGCGCGCGGGGGTCTGCGAGAGCCAAGATGTTGCCGAAAATGCCGAGGACGATGGCAAGGGCGTCACCTGCGGTGCGTCCACCATCTTGATCTTCTTCTCGGCCAAAGAGGCCAAGCTCGGCCCGGTGGTGCCGTCGAGCTACAAGGCCGTGAGCTGTCCGCCCAACTGGGCGCCCTCGTGCGATCCGAAGAAGTAGCCAACGCAAGAACGCGGGGCGCCCCCCGCGCGCGCGCCGTCGGTCTATAGAACCTCGACCTTGTTGGTGCCGACTTTCGTGACGAACTTCTGCCGCGAGGTGACTCCGCCGTAGTTCTTCTCGCGCGGATCGCCGAGCTGAACGAAGGTGACCTCGGTTTGCGCGGCGGTGATGTTCACCAGCGTGAATCCGTAGGCGTTGGTGTCGGCGAACTTGAGGAACGGTTTGTTCGTCTCCATGAGCGCGTCCGGGGCGTGCAGCGCCCAGTTGTCGGCCACGGGCCGCAGCGCCGAGTCCTTCGGCACTGCGTTGTCGATGAGCGAGTTGAGCGACGCCGACGAGATGCCGGCAGTGACGTACTCGACGCCGATGGGCTTGGGCCCAGGAGCGTCGAAGTCCACGTGGATCTCCGCGGCAAAGAACGAATGAATGTCGCCGGTGCACACGAGCAGGTTCTCGACGTTGGCGCGGGTGAGCTCCGTCAGGATCTCTCGGCGTTCGCTGCGGAATCCGTCCCACTGATCGCCGTTGACGTAAACCGTGTAGGTGACGAGCTCGGGGATGTTGGGCAACTTTCCGAGCTGCAGGGCCATCTGGTACATCTGCACCTCGTTGCCCCAGAGCTTCCAGGTTGCCTTGGACTTCTTGATGGCGTCCAAGAACCATAGCTTCTGCTTTTCGCCCAGGAGCGACGGCTTCTTCTTCTCTTCGCGCTCGTCGAAGACCGATTTGCGCATGAAGTACCGCGAGCCCACCATGCTGTTCTCCGTGAGCTTGCCCACGGCGGTGTCCCGGGGCCCCTCGGGGATCAAGTGGTCGGCGCGGTACATGCGCTGATCCGTCATGAAGATCTCGACGTGTTTGCCGTAGGTGAGCGTGCGGTAGATCTTGATGTCGTTGGGGAAAGTTGCCGTCTTGTCGTATGTGATCTCCATGGGCTGGTATTCGAAGAACGCCCGGTTGGCCACCTGCCTGCGCGCGGTGTTTTGCTCGGAGGTGTAGCCCTTGGTCTTGGGGTCGAGCTCGTTGAACGAGGTGGAGTGGTCCGCCCAGCAATCGTCGGCGAACTCGTGGTCGTCCCAGGTGAGCACGAAGGGGTAGAGCCGATGGACCTCTTTGAGCAACGCCTCTTTGCGGTAGGTCTTGTAGACCGTGCGGTAGTCCGCGAGCGTCAGCGCCGAGATGCGTGAGCCATCTTGTTTGTCGGATGTATCGGTGCCGTCGGGCAGCTTGATGGCGCGGTCCGGGGACGTGGTCTGGAAGCGCGCGTCGTTGACGGTCTCGTAGATGTAGTCGCCCAAGTACAAGATGAAGTCCAAGTCGGCCTTCTCATCGAGCAATGCCTTCCAGGAGTGCCAGTAGCGACCGATGTAGTCTTGGCAGGCACAGAACGCGAACTTCACGGGCACATCGGCATCGGGGGCCGGCGCGGTCTTGGTGCGTGCAACCCGCGTGGTGGTGCCCGCGTGTTCGAAGCGATAGTAGTAGAACCGGCCGGGCTCGAGCCCCGTGGGCACCAGTCGCAACGTGTGGTCCTCGTCGGCCGCGGCGGTGGCGGTGCCCCGGGCCACGATCTCCTTGAGCCCTTCGTCTTTCGCGATCACGTACTCCACTTCGATGGACTCCGTGTCTTTCTTGCCTGCGGCCACGGCCTCGATGCGGGTCCACAAGATCACCCGGTCGGGCCGCGGGTCGCCCGAGGCCAAGCCCTGGGGAAAGACGAAGTCACTCTTGTCTGGAGTGGACGTTGGGGTGACCGGTTTCTCCGGCGGCTTGGGCAATCCACCATCGGGATCGCTCGGATCGCCGCCGCCGTCGGGTGAGGCCGGTTTGGTCTCTGCGGGCGCGCCATCGCTGCTGCCGCAGGCCACAAAGACGAACGAAGCCAGTGAGGTAAGAAGAAAGTCGCGACGCTTCATGGATTCGTCACAAGACTGCCACACTGCCGACGTCGCGGCCACGTTGCTTGCCAAGGTCCATGGTGAGCCTAGGTAGGTCTCGAACCCACTCGCTCGGCCCGCTGGCGCTCCCGCGCGCTAGCTAGCTAGGCCGCGGTGCCGCTCGTGCGCACCGCCAGCACCGAGCAGGGCGCATGACGCACGACGGACTCGGCCACGCTGCCAAGGGCGATGCGCGCAAGACCCGTGCGTCCGTTCGTGGCGACGACCACCAGGCTTGCGCCGAGGTCCGTGGCCGCCCGAACGATCTCCGGTGCGGGCCGCCCCTCGTGCACCATGGCCGTTGCCTTCACGTGCGCGAGCTCGAGCGCCGCCTTGAGGGTGGCTTGCGCTGCGTCGCGCAGCGACTCCCGACCGGCGGGATCCGGAGGCATCGAGAACACGCCAAATGGGGCCAGGTAGCCGTAGCCCACCGTATCGATGGGCATGTCGAGCGCATGGATGCACGCGAGCTCTGCACCGCGAGCTTTGGCCATGGCAGCTGCTGCGATGACGGCCTCTTGGGCCGGCGGCGAGAGGTCCGTGGCGGCGAGCACCGGGCCACTTGCGGGGCTCTCCCGGGCCACGAGCACCGGGCAGTGCACCGAGCGAACCACGCGCTCGGCCACGCTGCCCACCAAGGTGCGCGCAAGGCCTGTGCGGCCATGGCTGCCGACGATGACAAGGTCGGCGCCGGCAGACTCCGCCGCCCGGGCGATCTCGGACGCAGCCTCGCCCATGGCTACGACGACGGTGACCTTGCCCTCCCAGCCGGGGATCGACTTGATCTTGTCGAGGACCGCTTCGCGTGCGCGTTCTTCGATCTCGAGGCCGCCCAGGGCCGCCTGGCCGGAGAACTGCGGGAACAACATGTTCGTGGCCACGATGTTGGGCGCGACGTGACAAACAGTCACCTTTGCACCGGTGCTACGCGCAAGTTCTGCAGCCTGCGAAAGGGCTGCGTCGGAGGCGGGGCTCAGGTCCGTTGCCACAAGGATGTGCTTGGTCATGGGCGCTGTTTGTAGCACGAAGTGGGCCGGCGCTCGGTGGGAGGCCTTTCGTGCTAATCGTGGGAGCGCATGGGATGCACGGTCGAGTCGTGGGCGCGTACCTATGTGGAGACCACGTCCCTGGCCCACAAACTGGACCCAGGCCCCATGCCCGACTTGTGGGAGCAGACCAGCGTTCCTGTTCGGCTTGGGGCCCCGGGGCGGCCGCCGGAGCTCGTCACCACTGCCCGGGCGCCCAAGCGTCCCTCGGCGGGCGCGCTGGTCGACAAGTCGAAACGCGCAGAGCTCTTGCACACGTTCTTTCATCACGAGCTTCAAGCCGCGGAGCTGATGGCCTTTGCCATCCTGGCCTTCCCCGAAGCCCCACGCGCCTTCCGCGTGGGGCTTGGCAAGATCTTGCTCGATGAGGTGCGGCACATGGGCGCCTACCGGACGCACATGCAGCGGCTGGGCGCCGACGTTGGGGATCATCCGGTGCGCGACTGGTTTTGGCAGCGCGTGCCCCGGTGCCAGACGGCAACGCAGTTCGTCGCCATGATGGGCATGGGCTTCGAGGGGGCCAACCTGGACCATACGGCGCGCTTCGCCGCGCAGTTTCGCGCTGCGGGCGACGAAGAGGGGGCTCGTCTCCAAGAGCAGATTGGCGAAGAGGAGATCCCCCACGTGCGCTTTGCGCTGCATTGGTTTACCCGCTGGACCACGAAGAGCGACTTCGCGTCGTTCCGGGCCGAGCTCGTGCCGCCGCTCACGCCGGTGGTGATGCGGGGACCCACGCTCTGCCGCGACAAGCGTGCGCGCGCTGGCTTCTCCGAGGGGTTCATGACGGCACTCGAGGCCTTCGAGCCATGAGCGGAGCGTACGCCTGGATCTTGAATCTGGACGCCGAGCACGAACTCGAGGCGCGGCACCATACGCCGAGCCCCCGAGGTCGCGTGCACGCGGACCGTGCGCTCGCGAGCCTCCGCGGGCTCGTGCTCCCCGGTGACATTGTCGTGCCCTACGAAGGCGGCAACGTCCCCCTCGATGCCCGGGGATTGAAGGGGCTCGCGTGGTGCCCGACGCCCAAAGCCCAAGAGCGTTTGCTTCTCGCCGGAGCCAAGCTTGCCCCAGCGCCTACCGTCGAGGTGTTGCGCTACGTGAACCATCGAGCTTTCTGTGCTTCGCTGGGCCAGACCCTTTCCGGTGCCCGCTTCACCCGGGAGTTTGCCGAGGTTTGTGAACTCGTGCGCGGGCCCACGAGCTCCGGCCACTGGCTCCTCAAGAGGCCCTTGTCTTTTGCCGGCAAGGGCCGTCGCAAAGTGGCCCAGGGCGCCTTGTCCGACGCCGACAAAGCCTTCGTGATGGCGTCCCTCGAGCGCCACGATGGCCTGCAGGTGGAGCCTTTTGTGGAACGCATCAAGGACATCGCGTTGCACGGGTACCTGGCCCCGAGCGGCGCGCTCACCCTGGGCGACATCACCGAGCAGGACACCGACGACAGCGGTGCTTGGCAGCGCACGCGCGTCGCGTCGGGGCTTCTTGTCGATGCCGCCGACGCCTTGTACGCCGAAGCCGCGCAGGTGGCCTCCGCCCTGTTTCGTGCAAGGTACACCGGCCCCTTCGGCATCGATGCCTACCTGTTTCGCGCGGGCAACGAGCTGTTCTTCAACGCCAGGAGCGAGATCAACGCGCGCTTCTCCATGGGCTGGGCCATTGGCATGGGCGCCCGCAAGCCACACCGGTAGATTTGGGGCTCGCGCATCGGCGCTTGTGCTCGTGCCCGTGCTCGATGTCCTGGCAACGCTCTAGACTCGCTAGTCGCCGGCGCTGCGGCGCTGGGCCTTCTTCTCGCCGGTCTTCTTCTTGTCGCTGATGCGGCGCTCTTTGGCGCCGCGGGATGGCTTGGTGGCGCGGCGCACCTTGGGTCGGTGTAGCGCAAGGCGAACGAGTTCTGCGAGCTTGCTGCGCGCATCGTCGAGGTTGCGCCCTTGATCTCTTGTGAGCTGGCTGCCCACGCACAGGGCGCCATCGCTCGTGAGAAAGCGCGCGGCGATGGCGCGTAGGCGTTCTTTGGCCGGCGCAGACAGAGCCTGGGTGGAATGAAGGTCGAAGAGTAGCTCGACGCGGGAGGCCACCTTGTTGACGTTCTGGCCGCCGGGCCCCTGGGCCCGCACCGCTCGAAAGGACAGATCAGAGGCTGGGATCACCAGCCCTTCACGAATGACGAGAGCATCCAAGGGGCACCTGGGTCACAGGTGTGCCACCAAAAGGACTCTGTTGCATGCAGAAATCGTCGGGCGCTCGGGAGCGCGCATGCTCGCTTACTGGATTGCGGTGACCGGGTCTTTGGTGCCCTGGGCCTTGTGGAGCACGCCTTCGATGGCCTGCGCTGCGGCGTCGCGAAGCTCTTCGTCGACCATGGCCTGGGGGCTCGGGATGGTGAGCTGCATCAGCAGATCCATTTTGAGCAGCGTGGTGTTGGCGCCCACCTCGCGCCAAGTGAACACCAGATCGGCATCTTTGATGTTGGCGCCGCGGACGAACTTGCCCTGCAGCTGGAAGACGCCTTTGCCCACCTCGCGTACGGGACCGAAGCGCAGGATCTGCCAAACGTTGAGCGACCGCAGTAAGCCCTTCATGGGAATCTGCATCTGTACGTCGGTGTTGCCGGCCTCTTTGGCGATGACGCGGGCGCTGCTGAACTTGTCGGGGACCAAGTCCTTGTAGCCGGCGAAGTTGCTGACGACGCCCCGAACCTTGTCCGCGTTGGTGCCCACCAGCACTTCGGCGTGGCCATAGCGCTCGGTCTTGCCCGCGGGCGTGTGGTTCCACTTGAGGGAATGTCCTGCGGTGAGCAGGCGCGTCACCTCGGCATCGTCTTGCGCATGCGCCGGTGCCGGTGCGGCGAACGCGAGACAAATGGCAGCGGCGAGGGCGAGAAGGGGGCGGCGGCTTTGCATAGGGTTGCAGCAGTGCTTGCAGAACTCGGGCCGGGCCATGACACCGGCGATTCACATTCGTTCGACGGACGGCGCCGGCGATTGATGCACAGCCTGGGCGTGAACGCGGGATTACGGGGGCTTTAGGTTGCCTTTAGGTTGCCCTCGGGCCCTCTGCCCCGGGGCCCATGCCGGTGGCCGTCGGGTTCATGCCCTCCTCGTAGGTTGGGTATGAGAGCGACACGCCTAGGAGGGCCAGTGTTCGGCGGGCGTCCACCTGTCGGTCGCCCTGGAATGTAGAGTGCACGGCACCCATGGGGGCAAACGGTGGGACGGGCAGCTGGTACGTGCGTGCGATGTAGGTCGCGATCTCGAGCTGCGTGGTGGGCCGCGAATCTCCCAACGGAAACACGAGGCGCTTGCGGTCGACACACGCGAGGAGCACTGCGGCCAGATCGCTCACGTGGATGCGCGAGGTGTATCGCGTGCCATCGCCCGGGATTTGGTGCTGCCCTCGGAGCATGCGTAGGTGCAGCCCGCGGTCGGGGCCATAGATGGCCGATGCCCGAACCACGCAGGCGGCAGCTTCGAGGTAGGCCTCCTCGGCGCGAAGCTGGCGCTTGACACTCTCGCTCTGCTCTTGTGGGACCGGGGTCGTCTCGTCGATCTGCCCGCGGGTTGCACCGTAGACGCCAGTGCTGGAGACGACGACGGAGGACCGAGCCCCGGCGAGTGCTGGTGCCACGCGGGCGCAGGTCTCGCCATCCGGAGGGAAGGTGACGACCACGTGGGTGTCATCGTTGCAAAGCGCGCGGACGATGGTCTCGTCGAGGGCGGCGTGTTGCCGTACGTCGAGTCCCTGGGCTTGTAGCGCCTGCGCGCGTTCGGTGGCGCGGACAGTGACCGTGACCTCGTGGCCTTGGGCCCGGGCCTGCCTCGCGACCTCGAGTCCGGTGTAGCCGCAACCAAGGACCAAGACCCTCATGCGTATTCCACGAGATCCGAGAACTGCATCAAGAGACCAAGCTCGCGGGTGCCTGGGGCGATGCTTTTGCCCTTGTGTAGGCGTGCGAGGGCGTCGCCCGCAGCGTCGCGAAGGGTGTCTTCGAGGTCGGGCAGATCGCCTTGGGCCAGCGGACCCAATAGCTGAGCTGCGCGCTGGGTATCGCCCAACTGCGCGCAGACGCGCGCCAGGTAGTACTGCGCAGTATGCGACAGATGCGGTGTGGTGTCGGTCGCGCTTGCGGCTTGTTCGAGCGCCGCCCGGGCGCTTTCGATCTGCTTGTGGCGCAGCGCAAGAATGCCGCCCTGCAAGTGATACGCGGCGTTGTCCGGGTCGAGGGTCCGCGCCTCTTGGAGTTGCGCAAAGGCCAAGGCGGCATCGTTGTCGTGCTCGAAGCTGATCTTGGCACGGATGAAGGCCCGCATGGCCTGGTACTTGGCTGGGTGAAGTTCTTTGAACGCGTTGGGGGCGAGGGTTTCGGCCTCGCTCGCAAGGAATGTGTCTGCGGTGGCATCGGCAGTGCCCGGGAAGGGGAACGCCACGTAGGCGTTGTGCGACACGGGGGCCTCGCCGGAGGCGACGAATACCTGTGCGCTGCCGGCGTCGACCACCAGGCTGCTCATGGTGCTGTGCATGCCGACGGTGTTGCCGAGACCCCGTATGGATCCGGTGCTGGCGTCCATGTGATCGCCCAACATGTCCGCAGCCATCGCGGCCGTGACAGCGCCCTGCTGGAGGCGTTCGGTGAGGCGCCGATGTCTCGTGACGGTGTCGTCGTCGACCGCGCGGCACAAGAAGGCGCCGCGATCGCCGCTCTCGGCGCTGAGGTAGTGGTTGGTTTGCACGACAAAGCTGCCCTTGGCATCGCGCACGGTGACGCCGTCGGCGGACATCTCGATGACCGCGGCGCGTTGCTCCTTGGTGGAGACGAGCAAATAGGCCCATCCGGCGTTGGACGGGTGCGCCCGAAACATGGCCACGGCCTCGTCGAAGGTTTGCGCGTGACGGATGATCTCGGCCCCCGTGAGGATGGCGATGCGGCCCCGCGTGGTGCTGACGCTGCGTGTGAACACTGTGTGGATGGCCACGTAGATGCCGTGTTCGTTGAGCGCCGTGAGCCCGGGGGTGTGGCACCCCGCAGACAAGAACGACATGAACTTGTGCGGCGTGTCCGTGGGGTCGAAGTACACCACCGTTGGGAAGCGGTCGTAGTACCCGTTGAGCGGGTAGTCCATGTTGCGACCGATGACCATGTGGCCCGTGCTGCTGTGATCGCCCCAGGCTGCGAAGGACGAACATGCACACACGGGCACGTGCCGCGCGAGGGCGCGACCCATGGGCTTGGCGGAGAGTTTGCCTGCAAGGACCTGGAGCGCCTCGGGCGTGGCTGCGGAGCGCAGCAGGTCCGTGACCGACAAGCCGGAGCCCAAGGACATGCCGATGGCCTCGTCGAGGCTGTGCTGGGCCACGCGCTTGTCGTTCTCGGCGGCGCGGAGCACCGGATCCGTGAACAGCTTGTGCAAGAGCGCGGCGGGGTACCGAGCGATGGCGGGTGAGAGGTTGAGCGAGTTGCCGACGACGCGCCGTAGGGTGCCAAGGGAAGCGGGCGGGGCACCGGCGCGAACCTCGGCGCCGAGCAAACGTCCGTGTTGGTAGGCCATCTCGAAGGCGGAGCCTCGCAGGAACAGAACGTTCACGTCGCCGCGGCGGTGCAAGCGTCCGAGGCCGACGGCCCGGGACCCGTCCGGAAGCTCCCGCACGGGTTCCGCAAGAAGGTCCTTGTGCCGGCGAAGGAGTTGCCGGCGTCGAAGCATCACGCGCATAGGTTTCTTCTAGCCCTTTTGTGTGCGTCGTCGACCGCGCAGCGGTGGATCATGAAGACGCGTCGCGCTTGGCCTCGAGGGCCTCCCAGCGCGCGATGAGCTTGGCGGCCTCGGCCTTGGCCTTGGCGAGACGCTCGCGAATTTCGGTGACGCGAGAATCTTCTTTGCTGGTGTACAGCGAAGGGTCGGCGAGTTCGGCCTCCACGGCTGCGGCTTTGCGCTCGGCGGCATCGATGGCGTCGAGGATGCCTTCGAGTTCACGCTGCTCGTTTTTGGACAGGGGGCTCGCTTTGGGGCGCGGGGCCTCGGCCGGGAGCGCCTTGGGCGCCTCGGACTTGGGCTTGTCGGTCTTGGCGCGCAGGGCGCTCTCTTCTTCGCGAAGACGCGCGGCGGCGTAGGCCTGGTAGGCGCCGGCGTAACGCGTGATGCGCCCATCGCCCTCGAAGTGCAAGATGCCCGTGGTCACCCGGTCGAGCATGTATCGGTCGTGGGTGACGACCAGCAGACAGCCTTCGTAGTTGGACAAGAAGTCCTCGAGGGCGCTCAGCGTGTCGGTGTCGAGATCGTTGGTGGGCTCGTCGAGCAGCAGCAAATTGGCCGCCGAGGCCAGGAGGCGCGCCAGGCACAATCGCGCGCGCTCGCCACCGGAGAGCGCCGAAACCTTGCGGTTGTGGCTCTTGCCGTCGAAGGCGAAGCGCTCGAGGTACGTGCGCGGATCGATGCGCTCGGTGCCCTCGGTGGGGACGGCGCGCGCCACGCTCTCGAGCACGCTCTCGTCGGGATCGAGCCCTGCGCGGGTTTGGTCGAGGTAGCCGATGCGCACCCGTCGTCCTTGCACGAGCTCGCCGGAGAGCAGCGGGAGTTCTCCCAGAATGCAGCGCAAGAGAGAGGTCTTGCCCGAGCCGTTGGGGCCCAAGATGCCAAGGCGCTCACCGGCGGTGAGCGCCAGGTCGAAGTCTTTGATGAGCACGCGGCCTTCCACCTGGAGACTCAGCTTGCGAACATCGAGGATGCTGCGGCCCACCTCGGCGACGTCTGCAGAGAGCTGCACCTTGGCATCTTGCGTCGGCGGCGGCGCCGCCTTGGCGCTCTCGGCGCGGTCGATACGGGCCTTCTGTTTGGTGGTGCGTGCTTTGGGCTGCCGTCGCAGCCACTCGATCTCCGTGCGCAAGAAGTTCTGGCGGTTGCGCTCGGTGCGCTCTTCTAGGGCTGTCCGCTCGGCCTTGGCTTCGAGGTAGGCGCCGTAACCCCCCTCGTAACTGTAGACCTGCCCCCGAGACACCTCGAGGGTGCGGTCGGCCACACGGTCGAGCAGCCAGCGGTCGTGGGTGACCATGAGGAGTGCGCCCTTGAAGCTGACGGCCAGGTGCTGCTCGAGCCAGTCGATGCTGTCGGCGTCCAAATGGTTTGTGGGCTCGTCCAAAATCATGAGGTCCGGCGCCGTGACCAGCACCCGGGCCAGGGCCACCCGGCGTCGCTGGCCGCCGCTCATGGTGCCCGTGGCTTGTTCCATGCGCGTGATGCCCAGGTGCGTGAGCACGCGCTCGATCTCGTGGGTGCGGTCCCAGCCGCCCAGCCGCTCGATCTCCGCAGCCAAGCGGCTCTGCTCTTCGAGCAAGGCCATCTCGTTGCCCGAGGCGCCGCCAAGCTCGAGCTTGTGGCCGATGGCGTCGTAGGCCAGCTTGGCCTCGGACCACGCCCCAAGGCCCAAAGCCACAACCTCTCGGGCGCTCATCTCGGGGGGGAGATCGGGCTCTTGCTCCAGGTACGACACCCGGGCGCCGCGCCGCAGGGCCAAGGTGCCCGCGTCCGCGGGCTCTTTGCCGGCCAGGATCTTGGAAAGGGTGCTCTTGCCCGCGCCATTGCGCCCGACGACGCCGATGCGCTCGCCGTCGCTGACTTGTACCTCGGCGTCTTTAAGGAGCTCACGCTCACCGTAGGCCTTGCAGATGCCATGCGCCGACAGAATGGTCATTGAGGGGAGGGGACCCTAACGGACTTGCGCCGACCTTGGAAGCTCGGTAGGTGACGGGCCCCATGCTTCGCCTAGACGCCGTCTCCAAAGGTCACGGAAGCCGCATTCTCCTCATGGACGCGTCTTGCGCGGTCAATCGCGGCGAGAAGGTGGGGCTCGTGGGCCCCAACGGGTCGGGCAAGACGACCATTTTCCGCATGACCGTCAAAGAGGAGCTGCCCGATATGGGGCAGGTGAGCCTCGATAAGGGCACCCTCATCGGCTACTTCAGCCAAGACGTCGGCGACATGAAAGGCCAATCCGTGGTCGCTGCCACCATGGATGGCGCGGGCCCGGTGTCCGAGGTCGCGGCCAAGCTCCGGGAACTCGAGGCCGCCTTGGCAGACCCGGATCGCATGGACGAGATGGACCAGCTCGTCACCGATTTTGGCGAAGCCCAGGCCCGCTACGAGGAGCTTGGGGGCTACGCCCTCGAGGCCCGGGCTCGGGAGATCCTGGCGGGGCTTGGTTTCGCCCAAGACGTCATGGACGCGGACGTGGGCACCCTGTCCGGCGGCTGGAAGATGCGCGTTGCGCTGGCCCGCATCCTGCTCATGAAGCCAGATCTGCTGTTGCTCGACGAGCCGACGAACCATCTGGACCTCGAGTCCATCCTTTGGCTCGAGACCTTCCTCAAGGACTTCGAGGGGGCGCTCGTCATGACGTGCCACGACCGCGCGTTCATGAACCGCATCGTCGGCAAGATTCTCGAAATCGACGGCGGCGAGCTCAGCACCTACTCGGGCAACTACGAGTTCTACGTCGAGCAGCGGACGCTGCGCATGGCGCAGATCGAAGCCCAGTACGAACGACAGCAGGCCATGCTCGCCAAGGAGCAGGCCTTCATCGACCGCTTCAAGGCCCGCGCCAGCCACGCCGCGCAGGTCCAGTCCCGCGTCAAGAAGCTCGAAAAGATCGAGAAGGTCGAGCCGCCCCGGCGCCACAAGACCCTCCACTTCGATTTCGCCGAGGCCCAGCGCTCCGGCGACGACGTGGTCAAGCTCGAACGCGTCAAGAAGGGCTGGGGCACGCGGGTCATCTATGACGGCTTCGACATGCTCATTCGCCGGGGCGAGCGCTGGTGCGTCATGGGCGAAAACGGCGCCGGCAAATCCACGCTGCTCAAGCTCATCGCAGGCACCGCCGAGGCAGATAGCGGCCTGGTCAAGCTGGGCGCGAGCGTCAAGCTCGGGTACTTCGCGCAGCACGCCATGGACCTGCTGAAGGGCGACGAGACCGTGTGGGAGTCTCTGGTTGCTGCGTTTCCCAAGGCCAGCATCGGATCGCTGCGCAACTTGGCTGGCGCGTTTGGCTTCTCCGGCGACGAGATCGAAAAGCCCTGTCGGGTGCTCTCGGGTGGCGAAAAGGCCCGTTTGGTACTGGCACAGATGCTCTACGATCCGCCGAACTTCTTGGTGCTCGACGAGCCGACGAACCATTTGGACATCGCCACCAAAGAAATGCTCGTTGGGGCCTTGGGCCGGTTCAACGGAACCATGCTCTTCGTGTCCCACGATCGTCACTTCTTGGGCGCCCTGTCCAACCGTGTGCTCGAGGTGCTGCCCACGGGTCCCAAGCTCTACGGCGGCGGCTACACGGAGTACGTTGCGCAGACCGGCTACGAAGCGCCGGGCATGCGGCAGTCCTAAGTCCAAGGCCACACCCCGGGGTCTCCGCTTCCACTCGGTCCCGTCGGACACCGCTGCCTGCAGGCGCGTGCGCCTCGGGGGCTGCCGGGGGTTTGGGTGGGGAGGGCACGACCAGAAATTCGTACCGGGACGGCCTTCCGGGACCCGGGAGCATGCACTAAATTGCCCCCACGATGCCCGAGCCACGCAAGGCGGCTTCGGCCGGCACCATGTTGCTGGCCTTCGCAACGCTCTTCGGAACGATGGCCGGGCACACCGTCCTCGAGACTGCCCGCGACGCCATGTTCTTGGCGCGCATCCCAGCGTCGCGGCTCCCGTGGGTCTACCTGCTCATTGCGGGCACCGGCCTTCTTCTGTCGGTGCTCTCCAACAAGCGCAAAGCCGGCATGTCGAAAGAGCGACCCATATCCATGGCGCTCGCCCTAGGGGTGCTCGGCACCGGAGGGTTCTACGCCCTCGCGCCGTTTCGGCATCCGGCCTTTCTGTATGCGTTGTCCCTTTGGGCCGGCACCATCGGTTCGTTCATCGCGCTCCACGTCTGGATCGCACTCGGCCGGGTCTTCCCCATCGACGAGGCCAAGCGCGCCTTCGGCATCATCGGCGCCGGCAGCGTTGGTGGTGCCATCTTCGGCTCGGTGCTGGCGCGGGCACTTTCCCATGGGGGGACGTCACAATCGATTCTACTGGGCGCCGCGGTGACGTTCGCGCTCACGGTCCCGTTGGGGGTGCTGGTGGAGCGGCAAATGGGCGAGCTGCACACCGAGCGGGTGCGCCCGAACCCGCCGTTGACCCGCACCACGTATGTTCGCTTGCTCATGGGCGTCGCCGTCATCGCCAGCATCGCCCTTACGCTTGCAGACTTCTCTTGGAAGAGCGCCGTGGCCAAGACCATCCCCGCCTCGGAACTCGGGGCCTACTTCGCCACGGCCTACTTGGCGCTCAACGTTGCGTCGCTCGTGGTGCAACTTGTGTTGGCCAAGGTCATCTTCGACCGCTTGGGGGTGCGCCAAGCACTCTTCGTGGTGCCGATGCTTCTTGGTGGCGTCGCGGGCGTCGGGGCATCGCTTGGC
>JBIKNA010000476.1:0-5565 GCA_044358965.1 Polyangiaceae bacterium | reverse complement strand
CGTCATCATCCTGTTCGGAACCTTCGCCCTTGTGGCGCGGTTCTATCGGCAGGTTGAGCAGGGCAAGGCGCTCATCATCAACACGCTGCGCACGGAGCCAGTGGTCACCTTCACCGGCGGCGTCGTGCTCCCGATCATCAATCGGTCCGAGTACATGGATCTGTCCGTCAAGACGATCCAGATCGATCGCCGGGGCAAAGAGGGCCTCATCTGCAACGACAACATCCGTGCGGACATCAACGTCACGTTCTTCGTTCGCGTGAACAAGACCTCCGAGGACGTGCTCAAGGTCGCCCAGTCCATCGGTTGCGTCCGTGCCAGCGACACGCGTTCGTTGGTCGAACTCTTCAACGCCAAGTTCTCCGAGGCGCTCAAGACCGTCGGCAAGCACTTCGACTTCGAGCAGCTGTACACCAAGCGTGACGAGTTCAAAGACGCCATCATCAAGGTCATCGGCAAAGACCTGAATGGGTTCATCTTGGACGATGCCGCCATCGACTACCTGGAGCAAACGCCGCTCGAGGCTCTCGACCGCGACAACATCATGGACGCCGAAGGCATCCGCAAGATCACGGCGCTCACGGTCGAGAAGAACGTGCAGACCAACGAGCTGCGGCAGAAAGAGCGCATGGAAGTCGGCAGCCAGAACCTGAGCGCCGACGAAGCCGTGTTCCGCTTCGAGCAACGCAAGGCCGAGGCCCAGGCCAAAAAAGACAAAGAAATCTCCGTGGCGCAATCGCGTGAGCAGAACGAGGCCGCCCGGGTTGCCAGCGAAGAGCAAAAGAAGACGCTCCTCGTGCACCACAAGAACGAAGAAGAGACCCTCGTCGCCGCCGAGGCCAAGAACCGCGGCGTGGCCATCGCGCAGAAGAACCGCGAGCGCGAGATCGGCGTCGAGCAAGAGCGCGTCGACCGCGCCCGGCAGCTCGAAATCGTGGCCCGGGAGCGCGAAGTGGCCATTGCCACGCTGGCCCGGGAGCGCGATCTCGAACTGCAAAAGAAAGAGATCGCCGACGTCGTGCGCTCGCGCATTGCCGTCGACAAGACCGTCGCCGCCGAGGAAGAGCTCATCAAAGACTTGCGCACGCAAAGCCAGGCCAACCGCGAGAAAGAGGTCGTTCGTCTCGCGGCGGAGGCCAAGGCCCAAGAGGGCATGGTCAAGCTCGTCAAGAGCGCCCAGGCCGAAGAAGAAGCTGCCAAACACAAGGCCCGGGAGAAGGTCATCACGGCCGACGCGGACCTGGAGACGGCGGACAAGATCGCAAGGTCCAAGATCCGCCTGGCCGAGGGTGTGCAAGCCGAAGAGGCCGCCAAGGGCCTGGCCAAGGCCAAGGTCACCGAGGCCGATGCCGTGGCCTTCGAAAAGCAGGGGCTCGTCGAGGCCCGCGTCAACCTCGAGAAGATGCAGGCTGTAGCCCAAGGCGAAGAGCAACAGGGCCTTGCCAAAGCCCGGGTGCGCGAAGCCGAAGCCGACGCCTACCAAAAGCAAGGCATGGCCGAGTCGCTCATCGTGCGTGAGCGCATGACGGCGGAAGCTGCGGGCATCCGCGAGAAGGCCGACGCCATGCGCGTGCTCGACGAGAGCTCCCGCGGCCACGAAGAGTTCCGTCTGCGTCTCGACAAAGAGCGCACGGTGGAGCTCGAGACCATCAAGGCACGACGCGAGCAAGCCAAGGCCCAAGCCGACGTGCTCGGCAAGTCCCTGGCCAACGCCAAGTTCAACATCGTGGGCGGCGACGGCGCGTTCTTCGACCGCTACGTCAAGGCCATCGGCATCGGGCAGTCCATCGAGGGGGCTCTCGCCGAGAGCTCCACGTTGCGCGGCATCGCCAAAGACTTCAGCGGCGACAGCAGCATCGACCCGGAGTTGGCGGCGCTCATCGAACGCTTTGCCGGCGGCGACAAAGACGCCCGCAACAAGCTCTTGGGCATGGTCAAGAAGAGCCCCGGCGCAGGAACCTAAACCCGCAAGGTTCGCGCGGGCACGCGCGAAACGGTCCCCATGAGCCAGCCAGGTTCCACGGTCGAAAGCTCCACCAAGGCGCTCGACGAGGGTAGCTACGAGGTCGTCAGGCGGCGCCTGCTCGAACAAGTTGCCGCACTCGTCGAGCGAACGGAGAAGCTCAACGGGGCGCGCAAGGCCCTCTTCGGCGCCAGCTCCTTCGAGCTCGTGCAGTCGAGCCGTGTGCGCACGGAGAACAACGGCGTCGCCCGAGACATGCTCAGCTTCGCGGGCAGTCTGTTGTTCGCCTTCGAGGTGGCGCTGGGGCTCAAGAGCCAACCCAGCGTGGCCGACGTGCTGTCGCTCTACCGCTTCGACCCGGAAAGCGCCGAGGGCCTGGAGCCGCTCTCGCATGAAGGCACGTTCCTGGCCGACCAGGCTTTCGTCAGCGAGTTCGGTACGGCGTTCCGCTACGCCAAAGAAGCGCGCATCCTCCAGCTCAAGCGCACCGACAAGCGCCTGCTCATCGTCGTGCAGATTGGCGCGGTGCTCAGCGACGTCAAGGTCTTCCGCTTCAGCATCGATGCCAAGGGCAACGTCAAGTACATCGACGCCCGGGGCGAAGAGGACTACGTACCGCCGCCCAGCTTTGGCTTTGCCTGGAAGCGCACGGGCCGCGAGGAACAGGTCTCCGGACCGCACCCGCACGTCAACGTCCTCGATGAAGTGTTCGTCGAGACCATTGGCGGCGATCTCACCATCAAGGTCGAGAACAACACCAAAGATGGCCGCGGCATCTACCGCGAGCCCGTGGCCGACGCCAACCAGACCCTCGACGACGCGGAGATCTCCTACGCCAAAGTCGGCGCGCTCATCTTGCTCAAGGTCAAACCCTTCCGCGAAGAAGAGACGCGGTATTATGTGTACAATACCATCAAGCGCGACGTGGTGCGCGTGGACGCCATCGGGCAGTCCTGTCTAGAGCTCCCCGAGGACCAGGGCATCATCTTCCCCGGCGGGCACTACGTCACCGCTTCCCAGGCCCGGGTCGTCGACACGGACACCGCTGGCATGCGCTTCGAGAGCATGGTCCGCGCGCCCAACGGCGAAGACGTGCTCTACGTGTTCTACCGCGCCGACGAGGGGGTGTACCTGCTGTTGCCGTACAACCTCATCACCAAAGAGACGGGATCTCCGGTGCGCTGCAACGGCTACTCGCTCTTCGAAGACGGCACCATGGCCGTGTTTCGTGCGCAGGCGGGCACGGAGCCCACGCGCGTGCACCCGTTCCAGGTGTGGAAGACGCCGTTCTGCACCCAAGAGCACGCCGAGCTCCGGGGCAAGATCACCACGGCGTCGTACCTGGCCAAGGTGGGTAACGCGTCTTTGGTGCGCGGCATCAGCGACGCATTTGCCATTCGTAAGCTCGCCACCGACGAGAACCCCACGCGCCGAACCTTCGAGCAGCTGGTGTCGTCCGTGGGCCGCGCGCTCGACGACCACTTCTGGATTGGTCATGCGGAATGCATGGATCTCGCCAGCGTCTTGCGCGAAGTACGCAAGAGCGCCGACGCCATCTTGTCCGAGTTCGAGAAGGTCGAGGCCTACAAGGCCGAGGCCGCCCGCGCGCTCGCGCAGGTCAAGACCGAGCAGGCAGACCTGCTGCGCACGGCGCGCCCGGAAGACGCTCCGTCGGCCGAAGCGTACCTGGCTGCGTTGTCTGCCTTGCGTACGCAACGAGGCAAACTCGTCCAGCTCCGGGAGCTAAGGTACATGGACGCTGCGGCGGTCGATGTGCTCGACAGCGCCGTCCAAGCACGCCTCGGCGAGATCCAGGGGGCGTGCATCACGTTCTTCCAGAGCGAGAGTGCGTGGCAGCCGGTGGTGCAGGGGCTCGAGAGCACCCTCGTGCAGGTGACCGAGAGCAAGAAGGTCGCCGAACTCACGCCACACCGGGTGGTGCTCGACCGTCTGCAAGGCGAGCTCACGGTGCTCGGCGAAACGGTGTCGGGGCTCGAGGTCGAAGACGCCACGGTGCGCACTTTGGTGCTGGAGCAGCTCTCCAAGACCCTTGCGGTGCTCAACCGTTGCCGCGCAGGATTCGAGGCGCGACGCAAAGAGCTTTACGGCAAAGAGGGCCGCGCGGAGCTGGCCGTGCAGCTCGGGGTGTTCTCTCAGGCCGTGGCAGCGGCCGTTGTGGGCTGCGATACGCCCGAGGCGTGTGACGCCGAGCTTGGCAAGCTGCTGCTGCGCCTCGAAGAGCTGGGCAATCGCTTTGGCGATCTCGAGGAATTCGCCGCCGAACTCGAAACCAAGCGCTCGGAGGTCACCGAGAGCTTTGGGGCCCGCCGGCAAACGCTGTCTGACGAGCGCCACAAGCGCGCAGCGGCGCTGGCTTCGGGCGCCGAGCGCATGCTGGCGGGCATCGCGCGCAAGGCTGCAACCTTCGACAAAGAAGAAGAGCTGCTGGCCTACTTTGCCAGCGATGTCATGGTGCAGCGCGCCGAAGAGGCCGCAAAGAAGCTACAAGCACTGGGCGAGAACGTGCGCGCCGACGAGGTGGCCACGCAGCTCAAGGTGGCCAAACAAGATGCCATTCGCAAGCTGCGCGACAAGCGCGAGCTCGCCGACGGAGAGGGCATCCGCCTCGGGCCGTTCCGTTTCTCGGTTACCAAGAGCGTGGTCGACTTGGTGCTCGTGCCCCGAGAGCAAGGGCTGTGCTTGCACTTGACGGGCACCGATTTCTTCGAGCCCTTGAGCGACCCTGCGCTTGTGGAGCACAAGGCCGTCTGGGAGCAGAGCCTCGCCTCGGAGAACGAGCACGTGTACCGCGGGGAGTACCTGGCGTTCACCATGCTCGCGCACGCATCCAAGGGCGCGTCGGGGCTCGATCTGCCGTCGTCGCGGCAGGCCATCCGCGAGCAAACGCTGGCCGAACAAGTGGCAGACTTTGCGGCAAAGCGTCTCGACGAGGGCTACGAGCGCGGCGTTCACGACGTGGACGCCGCGGCCATCTTGGCCCAGCTCCTGCCAGCCTTCGAGGCAGCAGGCCCCTTGCGGTTCACCCCGGCCTCCCGGGCGCTCTGTTTGCTTTGCGCCGCGAGCCTGCCGCCCGAGACCCGTACGGTGCTGGGCAAGCGCGCTTCGAGTGTGGTGCGTCTTCGGGACTTGCTGGGCGATGCCCGAGGCGCCGCAGAGCTAGCGCAAGAGCTCGGACCCATCATGCGCACCTTTGCCGATGGCATCGGTCTTTCGGTGCCGGCCAGCGAGGCCGACGATGCTGCGACAGTGCTCATCGAGACGCTTGCGCAGAAGCTCCCCAAGTTCCCTGTGGCACGGGCCTCGGACGAGGCGGCCAAGCTGCTGCGGCGCAAGCTCGACGAAGCGGGAGAGTACCGCGCCTTTCAAGAGGAGCTTCTCGCGTTGCAGCGAGAGCCCAAAGCGCGGTTTGTCGCGGGGCTGTCCTATGCGCGTAGCTTGTCTCAGCTCTCGCCGGAGCTTCTGGCTTACGCGGTCGAGATTGCGGCCATCACGCTCACCGAGGGGCAGCTCGACCGCGAGGTGCTCTCCGCGGAGACGCAGGTGTCCGTAACGGGCCTCTTGGGCACGCACGCGCGCATCAA
>JBIKNA010000475.1:0-5568 GCA_044358965.1 Polyangiaceae bacterium | reverse complement strand
TGTGCGCGAGCTTGACCCTGAACGTGGCCGGCGTGGTGTTCGGTGGGTACATGACGGATCTGTTCCGCTTGCGGTACCTCGACACCTTGTTCGTGTTGCCCCCGCTGGGCCTTGCACTCTTGGCGGCATCGCTCCGTGGTCCCAAGTGGCTCGGCCTGTTGCCGTTGGCCGCGGGCATGTACGTGTCCGCGACCTTCGTCCAAGAGCTCCCGCTCAAGGCCAAGGTCGACGCGTACCCCAGCGCCATTCGGTGCCTCGACGACGTGGCCCAGCGCAACAACGTTCGTTACGGCTACGCCAACTACTGGCAGGCCCGACGGGCCTCGCTGTTGTCGCGCCAGGGGCTGCGCCTTGCGCATGTCACCCCAGACTTCCGGGTGCACCAATGGATCGGCAACCTGTACTGGCACCAACAGGCTTCCCAGCGACCGCAGGGGCTCATGGTGTACATGCCCAACGTCAATGCGGCGTCGGTGCGTGCGGTGCTCGGCGCCCCCACGGAGATCGCCCAGTGCGAGGGCGAAGTGTACGTGTACCGCGAACCGCCCCCGGCGCGACCAAGCGGCGCCATCGAGACCAAGCTCCTGCGCCCGGACGTGCCCCTGCAGTGGTAAGCGCCGCGGGCATGGCGGGATCTCGCTATGCTTTGCGCCATGTCCGACACCGAAACCTTCGATGTGGCGCTCGTAGGCGCGGGCATCATGAGCGCTACGCTGGCCACGCTGCTGGGCCAAGTGGCACCAGAGCTGCGGCTGGCCATCGTCGAGCGTCAGAGCGAAGCGGCCACCGAGAGCTCGGACGCGTGGAACAACGCGGGCACGGGTCACGCGGGCTTCTGCGAACTCAACTACACGAGCGCCAGGCCCGATGGCACCATCGACGTCAGCAAGGCCCTGGGCATCGCTGCGCAGTTTGGCCTGAGCCTCGAATTCTGGCGCTCGCTCGTTGCGTCGGGTGAGCTGCCCGATGCGTTGTCTTTCGTGCGCACCGTGCCGCACTTGAGCTTTGTGTCTGGCGAGGCCGATGTGGCCTTCTTGCGTGCGCGGCACACCGAACTCCTCAAGTCTTCGTTGTTTGCGGACATGGAGTTCAGCACGGACCGGGCACGCATCGCCGAGTGGATCCCGCTCGTGATGGCGGGTCGCGGCCCGGGGCCGGTAGCAGCCACCCGCATGCACCGCGGCACCGACGTGAACTTTGGGGCGCTCACCCGATCCATGATCGCGGCCTTCGGCAAGAAGCCTGGTGCAGCGCTGCACATGTCCCACGAGGTCCTGGGCCTGCGCCGCGATGGTCGCCACTGGCTCGTCCAGGTTCGTGATCGCGACACCGGGCGTGAATGGCAGTTGCGCGCCGCGCACGTGTTCATTGGCGCCGGGGGCTACTCCCTCGCGTTGCTCGAACAAAGCGGCATCCCCGAGGCCGTGGGCTACGGCGCGTTCCCCGTCAGTGGCCAGTGGCTCCGATGCAACAATCGCGCGGTCATCGAGCAGCACGAGGCCAAGGTGTACGGCCGCGCCGAGGTGGGGGCGCCGCCGATGTCTGTGCCGCACCTGGACTCACGATGGATCGACGGCCGCAAGGAGCTCTTGTTTGGTCCGTACGCTGGCTTCACCACCAAGTTCCTGAAGCAGGGCTCTTGGCTCGACTTGGTGCGATCCATCGGCGTCACCAACGTGGGGCCCGTCATCAGCGCGGGCATCGAGAACATGGACCTCACGAGCTACCTGGTGGGCCAAGCCATGCTCTCCGTCGACGAACGCGTCGCGCTGCTCAAGAAGTATTTCCCCGCAGCGGATGGTGATGACTGGGAAGTGCAGGTGGCTGGCTTGCGCGTGCAGATCATCAAGGCCGACAAGAATGGCCAGGGCGAGCTCAAGTTTGGTACCGAGATCGTCTGCTCGGCCGACGGCACCATGGCGGGCCTGCTGGGCGCGTCCCCCGGTGCCTCCACTGCCGTTGCCATCATGGTCGATGTGCTCCGCCGCTGGTTCCCCGATGCGTGGGCGACCATGTGGCCTCGGCTGGTGCAGCGCATGCCCTCCCTGGGCTAGGGAATGTCCGTTGCCTGCGACCAGGCGCAAATCTCGCGCCGCGTGGCGGCCTGGCGACCGGAAAAATACCTTTATTAACATTCGCTTGCGCGAGATGTCCGCCGTGGGACGAAAAAAAGGCAGGCGAGGGCCTCGACCAAGGCCACCGGGCGAGGTAGCAGGAGTGCCGACATTGGAAGAACCCGCCTGGTTCTCCCTCGCAAGGCCAAGGAACCCCATGAAGAAACCTCTTATCGCCGTACTTCTCAGCGTTGTGCTCGCTGGCTGCACCAAAGAAGTCACCGCAGAGAACCAGCCTGGAGCTGCCCCCGCGCCTTCGACGACCCCGACGCAAACGCCGCCGACGGACGACGCCCCGCCCGCCGATGACCAGCCGCCGCCGGACGACAAGCCCGCCCCCGTCGAGGCCACGGCCGACAACTGCCTCGATGGCCAAGACATGGACGCCGCCGATGTCGACGTGAAGTCCTGCCCTGAGGTTCCGTCCATGCCCGCCAAGGCCCCCATGGGCGCAGAGGGCACCAAGGTCGATCTCGGCGCCTGGGAGATCGGCACCACGGCAGAGGGTGCAACGTACAAGTATGGCTCGCTCTCGAAGCCGGGTACCACGCCCCGCGTCCTCAACTTCGACGGCGGCTCTTCGGAGGTCAACGCCGAGAACCTCGAGTGCTGGGCCAAGGGCTACTACCGCCTGCGCAAGATCCTCCAAGACCCGCCGGCCGAGTACGTCGCCCTCAAGAAGGCCGGCTTCCAGTACCGGTTCTTCCAGTTCCAGACGGACCTGCGCAACGGCTCCACGGGCTACAAGAAAGTGGCGTCTTTCGAAGACCACTTGGTCAAGTGGGTCACCGTCATTGCCAAAGATGGGACCTGCCAGCAGACCACCCGCGCGGCGTTCCGTGACTACTCCAAGAGCGAGCTCACCAAGCGCGGCATCGCGCTGCCCACGAACTGACTTCGTTCGCGCCCCCTTCGGGAGTCTCTTGGTGTGTCCAAGAGGCTCCCGTTTGCTTTTCTGGCATGAACGCCGCGCTGGCGTTGCCTAGATCAAACTTGGCGGCTGGGTCTCGGCGCTGCGCAGAACCTCGTGAACCTCTTCGGGGATGCGGCGCACGGCGTGGTCTTGGTTGACGCAAGCCAGCCGCGTTGCGCCAGTGGTGAGCAGATCTTGGCCACGCAGAATGCGGTAGTCGAAGCGAACGGACGCCAGGCGCTGCTCGCCGAGTGACGTCTCGATGGTGAGCTCGTCGTCGAAGCGCGCGGGCATCAGGTACTTGAGCTGAACGTCGACCACCGGAAGGTGAATGCCCCGGGCGGCCCAGTCTGCGTAGGTCACGCCGCGGCGGCGGAGCCACTCGACCCGCGCAGCCTCGAAGTACCAGAGGTACTTGGAGTGGTGCACGATGCCCATGAGGTCGGTCTCGTAGAAGCGGACGCGGAGCCGCACGGCGGACAAGGCTTTTTCTGCATCGATGGGGAGGCGCACGGGTGTACGATTTACCACGGTAGGGACGTGACAGTGGCCAAACGCAAGCTCCCGGTGCTGAACAACACGCCTGCCACCAAGCAGGACGAGTCCGACGCCGACGAGCAACGGCCGCCGTGGCAATGGTCTGGCTTTGGCATGGTCGCCATCTTCGCCACCTGGCTCCCGCTGTCGTACGTCGCACAGTTCGTGGCGCGGGCTGCGCTGCGTCGCTATGGGCTCGGCGCCGACACCCCCGAGGCCATGGCCGTGCAGCTGTCGCAGCTCGATGCCGGCGCGCGGGTGCGGGTGGGCCTCGTCATGATGCTGCCGCACGCGCTGGCGTTGGCTGTGGCGTGTGTTTCCGGGGGCGTGCTCATCGGTCGCTTTGGCGCGCCCGCAGGACCGCGCGAGGCGCTCGTCGCCGGAGTCATGGCCTCTTTGGTGGCCATGGGGCTCAGCATCGGGGCGTCGGGGTGGTCGTGGGCGCCGCTGGGCACGCTCCTCATCACCGTGCCCTGCTCGGTGCTGGGCGCCAGGCTCGGCCGCAGGTCTCTTTCGATGTAAGCTCGCGGGCCTGCCATGTTTTGTCTCACAGAACCCACCGATGCAGCCTGGGCCAAACAGGCCATCAGCGATCTCGGCGCGGTGCTCATCGACCACGCCCACTGTGAGATGAAGGCCGCGTCGAACGCGCTGTCCTTGGCGGCGCGGCATCCGGCCAATGCCCATATCGTCTTGGCCCTGACCGCCTTGGCCCGCGAAGAGCTCGACCACTTCGACCGCGTGCTCGCGCTGCTCACCGCGCAAGGCCTCGTGCTTTCGAATCCGCCGGTCGACAACTACGCCGCTGCCCTGCGGCGCGCCGCCCACGACGAGAAGCTCAGCGTTCCGCCCTTGTGCCGTCGCTTGCTCATCGGCGCCATCATCGAGGCCCGGTCTTCCGAGCGCTTCAAACTGCTTCTGCCGGTGCTGCCCGCGGCCGGCGCCGCCCATTTGGTGCCCTTCTACGAGGAGCTGTTCGAATGCGAGGCGCGGCACTATCGCACCTATGTCGACCTGGCCACGCTTGCCGCCGACGGCGACTCCGCCGCGGTACGCGCTGCCTTGGGCAAGCTCGCCGCGGCCGAGGGCGTCATCGTTCGTGAGTTGGCCCAGGCCGAGGCCCGCGCCACGGTGCACGGCTAGCCATGACGGAGCACGATTTCACCAACGTTGCTGCCACCTGCGCCCTGCTGCAACGCGCTTCGACGGTGCAATCGCGGCTGGCGAATCTTGCGCAAACCGCAACGGATACCGCTCTGCGCGAGACTTCGCTGAGCTACGAGCCCTTCCGGGCCGTGGCGGGACAAAAGGCGTACGTCGCCCTGGGCAAAGAGATCGAGCGGTCGCCGCTGGGGGCCTTGCACCTGTCCGCGCAGCGCCGCTGGGTGGCCGAGCTCACCATGCGACGGGTGACCCTCGAGCTCGAACTCGAACGCGCAGCCTTGGCCGCAGAACCAGAGGTGCGTGTAGAGCTCACACAACAAGAGCTGCCGTTTCGACGATGGCCTCTTGCCTTGCTCCACACTGCCACGCGCACGGAGGCACATGCGCAAACCGCCGCCTTTGCCGCGCGTGCCCCGGCCCTGCGCGGTGTCGCCCAAGAACTCCGCGCCCGGAGGTTCGAGGTGGCGAGCCGTCTGGGCGAGCCCCACGCCGAGTCCCTTGCGGTGGCATCCAACGTTGGCGCGGTGCAGAAGGCCGCACACGAGTTCTTGGCTGCAACGCACGCCGTCGCACTCGATGCGCTTCGACGCGAGGCCAAACGTCTCGAGCGACCGGGCATCGATCTCGATGTGCTGCGCCGGGCCCTGTTGGCGGTCGACGCGCCACACGGTTGGCCTGCGCGATTGGGGACCGAGTGGTTTCGGCAGATTTTTGCTTCCTTCGCCGACGACGCCCGCGGAACCGTGCCGCCTTTGCCGCAGGCGCTGGGCGGCGCGTCGTTCATGCGCGCCATTTTTGTGTTCGGGGCGGCCCTGCGCGACCTCGTGCCCGCGGCCGCGT
>JBIKNA010000104.1:0-18244 GCA_044358965.1 Polyangiaceae bacterium | reverse complement strand
TGGTGCCCATGGCCGCGCAGAGGCGTGATGGGAGCCCACAACGCGGCATGACGGAGCCCCCTACGGCGCCGCGCCGGGCACCAACAGAGCAACCGTCAACGCGTCTGGGTGCTCCTCCGCAATCTGCGGTGCGCCACAAAACAAACAGAGCGTGCCCCGCACCAGCAGGACACGCTCGCATTTGTGCGGCCCGGGTCTACGCGTCGTGTCGCACGTACTCGAAGTCGACGGGCTTGCCCTTGATGCCTTGCTTGGGCGGGCTGATCCAGTTGGCCATCTGCGTGGGATCGTAGATGGGCTTGGTCATGAGGCTGCGAACGAAGGCTTTGTCGTCGTCGCTGGGCAGCCACGCAGACTTCTTGGACTCGAAGGCATCTTTGCCGATGAGCTCGCCGGTGGGGTCGGCGTAGGTGCCAGCATAGATGCCGATGTGTCGGTGGAAGCGGCGGCTGGGAAGCGTGAGCTTGAAGTCCAGGCCGTGCTCGGCCAGGGTGCGGTTCCACTTGTCGACACCGCGCTGGCAGTCCTCGACGTAACCGTCGCGAAGCACCTCGTTCATGGCGTTACGCATGGGCACCTCTTCGCGCACGACACGGCCGTCTTTGACGACGTCCATGCCGTAGACGCCTTCGAGGGCTTTGTGGTCCTCGAACTGGTCTTCTTTGGCGCGACCCTTGAGGCCCGTGGCAAAGAAGTTTGCCGCGTTCGAAGAGATCTCGCCTCCGAACAAGTCGAGGGAGAGCGAGTACCAGAGGTTCAGGTACTTTTGGATGGTGGGCAGGTCGATGACCCCGAGCTTGCGCACCGCAGCCGGGTCCTGAAGCTTGTGCTCCGCCATGAGCTTGGCCGTGCGGTCGACCACCCGGAGCACGCCCGTCTCGCCCACGAACATGTGGTGCGCTTCTTCGGTGAGCATGAACCGCGTGGTGCGCGAGAGCGGGTCGAAGGCGCTTTCGGAAAGCGCGAGCAGCTGGAACTTACCGTCGCGGTCCGTGAAGAACGTGAACATGAAGAACGAGAGCCAATCGGTGCACGGCTCGTTGAAGGCGCCCAAGATGCGCGGCTTGTCCGGGTCGCCGCTGCGACGCTCGAGCAAGGCCTCGGCCTCTTCGCGCCCGTCGCGCCCAAAGTAAGAGTGCAGCAGGTACACCATGGCCCACAGGTGACGGCCCTCTTCGACGTTGACCTGAAACAGGTTGCGAAGGTCGTACACGCTGGGGCAGGTCTGCCCCAAGAGCCGTTGCTGTTCGACGCTTGCGGGCTCGGTGTCGGCCTGCGTGACGATGAGGCGCCGCAGCGCATTCCGGTGTTCGCCGGGCACCTGTTGCCACACGGGCTCGCCCATCTGGTCGCCAAAGCCAATGGTGCGGTCCTTGACCGGGTCTGCCAAGAAGATGCCCCAGCGGTACTCGGGCATCTTGACGTAGTCGAAGTTGGCCCATCCGTCGGAGGTGACCGAGATGGCCGTGCGCAGGTACACGTCGTCGGCCATGAAGCCCTCGGGCCCCATCTCCTTCCACCAGTTGATGTAGTTGGGCTGCCAAGCCTCGAGCGCGCGCTGCAAGCGCTTGTCGTCGGCCAGGTGCACGTTGTTCGGAATCTTCTCGTTGTTGACGGTGGACATGGCGTTTTTTTCGTCCCTTCTTGCGGGGGCATCGAATCGGGAGCTTGGGCTTGGCACCCAAGAGGGAAAGTGGCGACGGGGTTGGCGCGGCCGGCGGGGCGCACGCCTGGCCTTTGATCAGATGACAGAAAGGAAAGTGGAGTTGCTCGACCTAGGTGCGGTCGAAGTTGAATTCCGGCCGCTCGGGCTTGCCGTAGAGCGTCAGCGCGCCCTTGGGGCCCACGGCGTTGGGCCGCTGGAAGATCCAGTTCTGCCAGGCGGAGAGGCGCGCGAAGATTTTGGTCTCTAGGGTCTCGGGGCCCGCGAAACGCAGGTTCTGCTCCATGCCCGTCATGGCGTCGGGGGACATGCTGGCCCGCTCTTCGAAGGCGATGCGGATCTCGTCGTCCCAGTCGATGTCGTCGGGCGCAAACGTGACGAGGCCGAGCTTGTTGGCCTGATCGGTGCCAATGGGACCTTGGGTCTCGAGCACCCGCGCCACGCGCTCGGGCTCTTTGAGAAAGCGCGTCTGCAGGCGCGACAGACCGTTGCCCATGGGCAACACACCGGCGTTCATGCCGCTCTGCCAGACGAACACGTCGTCGTCGTCGCTTTGCTTCATGAACACGCGGTCTGCGGCCAAGGCCAGCTCGAGCAGCGTGCCGGCGAAACACGACCCGGGTTCAACCAGCGCAAACAAGCTCTTGGCCATCATGTCCAAGCGCTTGAGCACGCGCTTGACGAGCAAGCGCACCTCGTTGACCAGGCCGTCGTCCTTGTGTTTGCACAGCATGTCGTCGACGGCGAGAACCTGCGCGGCGTCGCCCACGGTGTGCAGCGCAATCACACCAATCTGCGGGTGATTGAAGCGAAGATCCAAGAGCGCGTCGTCGAGCTCACGGAAACAACGGATGGCCCACGCCTGGTCGCCCGCAGCCGCAAGCTCGGCCGGAGTGCCGGGCTCTTTGCCCGTGGGGGCCGAGACCGTGAGCGTTGCTTTGCGCGCCTTGTCGTCGATGGCAAGGGTGACGAACTTGTAGCTCGTGGTGCTGCCGTCGCGCTTGGGCGCAAGGGGCCCCAGGGTGACCTTGGCGTGGGCCTTTCGGGCGGCCTTGTCGACCAAGGCGTTGGTGCGGCGCTTGACGCACTCGTCGAACTTGGCTTTGGCAGGGGCCTCGTCCACGAGCCCCCACTCCACGGCTCGCTTGCCCCGGACGCCTTCGGCCACCGTCGAGAACGCGTCGGCGAGGTCCCTGCGGATTTTGCGTTTGTCGACGAGCCGCGTGAGGCCACCGGTGCCCGGGAGCACGCCCAGCAGCGGCGCTTCGGGGTAGCTGACGGCCGAGGATCCATCTTCGGCGAGCACGATGTCGTCGCAGGCGATGGCAAGCTCGTAGCCGCCCCCGGACGCGGTGCCATTGAGCGCACAGAGGGACGGCAGCCCCGATGATGCGCTCATCTCTTCGAGGTACAGGCGGGTCTCGTTGGTGAACTTGCAGAAGTTGACTTTGAAGCCGTGGGTGCTGGAGCCCAACATGTAGATGTTGGCCCCGGAGCAGAAGATCCGGTCTTTGCCGCTGGTGATCTGCACAGCGCGCACCTCGGGATGCTCGAAGCGGATGCGCATCAGCGCGTCGGCAAGTTCGATGTCGACGCCGAGGTCGTAGGAGTTGAGCTTGAGCGGATACCCCGGCCGCAGGCCCCCCTCTTCTTGGATGTCGAGAACCAGCCGCGCGACCTTGCCCTGGTACTCGGCGGGGAACTCCAACTTGTAGTGTTGGTAGCGGTCCGGATGCGTTTCGAACCGAACGGGCGCAGACGGTGCGTTTTCGATGGCGGCCATGGCGTTACCCATCGAACTACGGCAGGACACGGGCAGACGCAAGTAGTATAATGCGCTCAAGACTGCCCAATGACGCAATATAGTGCACAACCCGCCCTCCAGCGGCAGGCGCGCCTGCTCGCGGGCCTGGGCCAGGCCGTGCGAGGCCGCAGGGCCGAGCTTGGGCTCACGTTGCGAGAGCTCGCGCAGCGCGCCAGCGTCAGCGAGCGCTTCCTGGTGCAGCTCGAGTCTGGCGAGGGCAACATCTCCGTCGCGCGGCTCCACGAGGTCGCGCTCGCGCTGCAATCATCGGCGGCAACACTGCTCACGCTCGCGGCCAAAGACGAAGGCCCCGGGCACCGCGTGGTGTCACTGGTGGGGCTTCGCGGCGCCGGAAAGTCCAGCGTGGGGCGGTTCTTGGCCGAACGCATGGGAGTCCCCTTCTGCGAGCTCGACGTAGAGATCGCCCAGCGGGCGGGCATGACCTTGTCCACCATCTTCGAGGTCCACGGCGAGAGCTACTTTCGCCGGCTCGAGCGCGAAGCCCTGGTGAGCTTCTTGGAGAAGAACCCGAAAGGCGTAATCGCAACCAGCGGGTCCATTGTCACCGACGAGACCACGTTCCGGATGCTGCGCGATCGGACGCATGTCGTGTGGCTCCGGGCGCGCCCGCAAGACCACTGGGATCGGGTGGTGGCCCAGGGCGACGGACGCCCGATGGCCGGACGCCCCCGGGCCATGGCCGAACTGAAGGCGCTGTTCGCTGCGCGGCAGCCGCTCTACGCCCAGGCCCACCGCGTGGTCAAAACCACCGGAGCCTCCATCGAACGGCTGGCCGCAGAGCTCAGCGCGGCCATCGGTGATCTGCCCTAGTTCGTGCGTTTTGGCCCAAAGGCCCCGGGGCCCGGTCCGTCTTTGCAGTGGCTCTCGTCCGGCGCACTGTGGTAGCCCGCACACCATCATGCTTCGCGCGCGCATTGCTGTCCTATCCGTAATCTTGCTCGGCACCGCCTCCACAGCGAGGGCCCAGAGCAGCGGCACCCCTGCCCCCAGCACGGCGCCCAGCGCAGCGCCCAGCACGGCGCCAGCCCACGCCGCGCCCGCCGCCGACGCAAAGCCCGCCGAAGGTGAGAAGAAAAAAGAGGAAGAGCGCTGGGAGGTCACTGGCGACCTCGTGCTCGGTCAGACGCGCTTTGACGTGTTCGGTCCTGGCCTCATCGACGCTGCTGGCCAGCCGGGCATCAGCGACCGGCCCAACGTCAACAGCTTCGACCGCACCAAGGTCTCGTCGTTCTCGCTGATCCCGGGCCTCCAATACCACTGGTCTCCGCGGCTCTGGCTGCGAGGCCGGCTGCCCGTCGTCGTGGGCGAGCTCGATTCCGTCAACAACAGCGCCGAGAGCCGCACCGCGACCAACCTCGGAAACGTGGACCTCGGGGGCACCTACGCGTTGATCCCCGGCGAGGAGTTCCAGCTCGAGGGCGGCTTCGACCTGGCGCTGCCCACGGCCGGCGGCTCCGAGCAGCCCAGCGCCGCAGACGCAGCCAAGACCCCCACGGCGCGCTACCAGTACCGCGCCATCGACCGTTTCGCGGCTTCCCGCGCGGCGGACATCGTGCGCGGCTCGGCGGACTCCGGCGTGTTCGAGCCGGGGCGGCTTGGGCTCGTTCCGCGCATCAGCGCGCGCATCCAGTTCGGCAAACTGCACCTGCGGCCCACCATCAAGGTCGAGAACATGCTCGACGTGACGGGCGATTCTGCGCACACCTACGTGGGCGAAATCGTTGCCGGCGTCCGCGCGGGGTACCGCATTGCGAGCTTCTTGGAGCCCGGGTTCAACGTGTGGACCAACGCCACGATCCTGCAACAAGACAACCGCAAGCTGAACATGGGCGTGGTGGAGCCCTACCTGCGCTTCCCCAACAAGGTCATCACGCCGACGCTCGGCGTCGTGATCCCCTTCGCCGGGCAAGTGGCCGACGACAGCACGCTGGCCTTCCGCCTCGGTCTGCTCTGGGAGCTCTGACTCTGGGAACGCCGAGCGGGCGCCCCGCAAAAGGGGGCATCCTCGGCCGCCAGCGCTTGCCGTGCACCAGGTCGAATCAGCGCTGGCCGGTGGTCGGGTTCAGCTTGTCCGTCAGACCGCGGACGCGACTGCAGTAGTCCGCGGGGACCTCGCCCGAGCGCGGCGGGTTGCGCTCGTCGATCTTGCAGACCCAGGTCGGAAAATCTTGTGAACGCCAGGTCTTGAACATGGTGACGTTGGTGGTGGGGCGCCGGACCGAGCTGCTCGCCGCGTAGTCGACGTCGATGGACTTGCCCTCCCAGGTGTCCGGCGTGCCGCGCAGCACCTTCACGGGCACGCGGTAGTTGCGCAGGATGGTGTTGCCCGGCCACAGCTGCGAGGTCATGTCGACGCCAATCAGGTGCGCAAGCTCGACGACGTGCTCGCCTTGCATGCGGTTGCAGCCGTGGGAGACGGGGCCACGAATGAGCTTCCACTCGCGGTCTGCGGCGGTGATGGGCCCGTGAAAGGCGATGCCCTTGTAGGGCGACTCGTCGTTGACGTAGGAGATGAACGGGAAGCCGCCCCAGGGCGCCGAGCTGTCCGTACGACGGGGGTACACCCGCTCGGTGACATAGTCATTGGGCTGGTGGTTGATGCTGGAGCCCGTGGCGATGGGGTACACGATGGCGACCTTGGTGCGGCCGCCTTCTTGGAGCGAGTCCACGAAGAAGGGCAACTGGGCGCGGTCGTAGCTGTCCGGCAAGAACCCGGTGACGCGAACGGTATGCGGCGTCAGAGCTACGGTGATGCTGGGCTCCTCGAGGTGCGGGAGCTTCCCGTTGTAGACGTAGCGGTCGGCGTTGCTGCCTTGGGCTAGCTCGCCCTCATCGCCCGCCACGGGCTCCTCGCCCTGCCCTTCGGCGTCGGCGGCGCAGCCGGTGGCGGCAAACGAGGCAACAACCAGAGGGAGAGCAAATAGAGCGCGGAGTTTCATGGGAGCACCGGGGAGCAGACGGTTGCGCCGCAACTTGCGGCGTACCACCTACCTAAGCACACACGATGCCACCACCTCGCCGTGGGAAAATCGCGGAATTTCCTCGGCGCACGGTCGGATAGATGGGTCGACGACGATCCATATGGACGGGCAGTGCGCCCTAGGGCCACGGGGCTCCATGATCTGTGGCCGCCGGGTTCTGCCGGTTCTGCGGCAAGCGCTGTCGCAACGCATTAGGGCCGCGGGGCTCCATGATCTGCCCGCCGTTCCCCAGGGCTCCGTTCGTTGCTAAGAGCCTTGGCTGCAGACCCGAAAAGGACCAAAGCAAGATGATCGAGCTCAAGAGCTACATGAGCGGCAAGTGGCAGCGTGGCGCCGGCGCCGGTGCGACCCTGGTCAACCCGAGCACCGAAGAGGTCGTCGCCAACGCGAGCACCGAGGGTCTCGACTTCAAGGCAGCCATGGCCTTCGCCCGAGACGTCGGCGGGGCCAACCTGCGCAAGCTCACCCTGCGCGCCCGGGGAGAGATCCTGCGCGCCATGTCCAAAGCCATCCACGAAAAGCGTGATGAGCTCATGACCCTCGCCATCCAAAACGGCGGCAACACCCGCTCGGACGCCAAGTTCGACATCGACGGCGCTTGGGGCACCTTGGCGGCGTACGCCGATCTCGCCGCGGAGCTCCCCGATGGGCATGTGCTCCCCGACGGCGAAGGGCTCCAGCTTGGTCGCGGTGCGCGCTTGTGGGGCCAACATGCCTACGTGCCGCGGCGCGGCGTCGCCGTGCACATCAACGCGTTCAACTTCCCCGCTTGGGGCCTCGCCGAAAAGGCCGCCACGGCCATCTTGGCGGGCATGCCCGTCATCAGCAAACCGGCCACCAGCACGGCACTGGTTGCCGCCCGCATCGTGGAGATCTTGGTCGAGCGCCAAGCTTTGCCCGAAGGGGCGCTGTCCTTCGTTTGCGGCAGCGTCGGGGATCTCCTGGACAGCCTCACGGGGCAAGATGTGCTCGCGTTCACTGGGTCGAGCGACACGGGGGCCATGCTCCGCAGCCACAAGCGCGTCATCGAGCAAAGCGTACGGGTCAACGTCGAGGCCGACAGCTTGAACGCCGCGGTGCTGGGCGTCGATGCGGACGCGGGCAGCGAGGTCCTCAATTTGTTCGTGACCGACGTGGCGCGCGATACGCAGCAAAAGACCGGCCAAAAGTGCACGGCGATTCGCCGGGTCTACGTCCCCAAAGACAAGCTCGAGATGGTGCAGGAGCTCTTGGTCGAGCGGCTGTCGGCCATCAAGGTCGGCGATCCGAGCCGCGACGACGTGACCATGGGGCCCGTCGCCACCAAGCAACAGCAGCGCGACGTGCGCGCTGGCATCGAGCGCCTGGAGAGCTGCGGCAAGCGGGTGCTGGGGCAGGCAGCCCTGTCGCCCCTGGGCGTTGCCGAGGGCAAAGGCTACTTCGTTGCGCCGACGCTGGTTGTGGCCACGGACCCCAAGGCCGGCGACGCGGTGCACAGCCACGAGGTCTTTGGCCCGGTGGTCACGCTCATGCCCTTCGACGGAGGCGGAGAGCGCGCCGCAGAGCTCGTGTCGTACGGCGGCGGTGGCCTCGTCACCAGCGTGTACTCCGACGACAAAGAGTTCGTGCGCGACGCCGTGCTGGGCCTTGCGCCGTTCCATGGTCGGGTCACCATCGGCACGTCCAAGGTGGCCGGGCAGGCAGTGCCGCCGGGCACTGTCATGCCGCAGCTCATTCACGGCGGCCCCGGCCGCGCCGGCGCCGGCGAAGAGCTCGGTGGCCGCCGAGGCCTCGCGTTCTACATGCAGCGCGTCGCACTCCAAGGCGACCGCACGATGGTCGAGATGCTCGCCGGCGCGTGAGCCGCGCGCCTTCCGCCACCAACAGCGAGCGGCCCCTCGGACACGTTGCGCGGGGGACGGTGCAGGCGCTCTTTGCGCCGAGGCGCCTGGTCGCGATCTTGGTGGTGGTGGTGCCGTTGCTCGCGCTGCAGGTCAACTACAGCGACGACCCACTGGCGTTGCCGCTGGGCGCGCTCATGTGTGCTGCCTTCTTGCTTGGGGCCCCCACGCTGTGGCGCTACTGGTTCCCCGTGCACGGGCCCGCGCGCCGGCCCTTCGTTCACGGTGTGCTCTACGCAAGCTCCGGGCTCTTGCTCATGTTGGGCATCGGCCGCGGCATCCCCGCGCTCACGGGGCTCGGGTACACGTTCCTCACCACGCGCCCGAGTCTTCTGGTGTGCGTCGCGCTGTATTGGGTGGGCGGCTGGGGCCTCGCCCGGGACATCGACCTCGAGGAGAGCTACCGCAAAGAGCGAGAGCGCGCCGAGGGCCTTGCCCGAGAGGCGGAGCACGCGCAGCTCTTGGCGTTGCGAAGCCATCTTGACCCGCACTTCTTGTTCAACACGCTCAACGCCATTGCCGAGTGGTGCCGCCAAGACGGCGTCGTGGCAGAGAAGGCCATCCTGGAGCTCTCGGCGGTGCTCCGCACGGTCATGGAGGGCATCAAGACGGACGAATGGCCGTTGGCCCGGGAGATCGAGCTGTCGGAGTCGCTCATCGACTTGCATCGGATAAGGGACCCGGGGCTGTTCTCTTACGAGCGCGTGGGCGATGTCCCCAACGTGCACGTGCCACCGCTCCTGCTCCTGCCCATGTCCGAGAACGCCATGAAACACGGGCCGCACGCGGGGCACCGCGGTACCGTCACGTTGCACATCGAAACAACGGCGGAAGATGTCCGGGTATCCATCCAGAACCCGGGTCCCTTCCGGGGCAAGCGGGCCGGCGGCGAGGGATTGGGCATCGTCGAGGCGCGCTTGCGCCTGGCCTACGAGGACCGCGCGAGCTTCTCCATCGAAGACCGCGGAGGCGCTACGCTGGCCACAGTGCGTATTCCGAAAGGGCCCCGATGAGTCTCCCGCTTCGCGTGATCATTTGTGACGACGAGTTGATGGCGCGGAAACGCGTGTTGCGTCTGCTCGAGGAAAGCGGGCAAGTCGAAGTGACGCGCGAGTGCAGCTCCGCCGACGAAGTGCTGACGCGCCTGGGTGTCGAAGAGTTCGACATCGCCTTGTTGGACATCAACATGCCCGGCACAACCGGCATCGAACTCGTGGAGAAGCTGGGCCCCGAGCGTCCTTACGTGGTGTTCCTTACGGCGCACCCGGAACATGCGCTCAAGGCGTTCGAGGTGGGAGCCATCGACTACCTGCTCAAGCCCGTAGACGAGGCGCGACTCAAGAAAGCGCTAGACCGCGCCCGAGCATTCTTGGACGCGGAGGACCGGACCGAGAGCCCGAGCGGCAGCACCGGCAAGTCCGCCCCCCTCACACGATTGGCCGTCCCCACAAAGGCGGGGGTCGTCCTCGTCAACCCGAGCGACATCACCCACGCAACCTTCGACGGGTCGCTGGTGACGCTTTACACACGAGATAAGCAGCTGCTGACGGACTTCACCCTTCAGGAGCTGGAGGAGAAGGTAGGTGCCGGAGATCCTGGCTCCGGTGCGCCCTTCGTCCGGGTGCACCGGCGGGCGCTGCTCAACCTGGAGCTCACCGAGCGGCTCGAGCCAACGGCGTCAGGCGGCTACGTGGCCCGTGTGGTGTCCGGGCAAAAGGTGGAGGTCTCGCGGCAGGCCGCGCGGCGCCTTCGCAAGTGGCTGGGGCTCAGCAGTTAGGCCCGATCGGCTCTTGGCGTCCATTGGCGCACACCGAAGGACATCTGCTCCCGAATTCCGATGATTTGCGAGCACCGTTGCGTTCCAAGGAGCGTGATAGGCTCTTCCCTTGGGCATGGCGGAACCCGTTCACGATCGGACCGGTCGCATTGGGAGCACCGTGCGCGGGCTCTGGCGCATCGACGCGAAGATCGCGCACGGTGGCGTCGCGACGGTGTTCTCTGCAACGCACAACAACGGTAGCAAGGTCGCCGTCAAGATCCTCCACCCAGATCTGGCGCGCAACGAAGAGGTCAAGACGCGCTTCTTGCGCGAGGGCTACGCCGCCAACACCGTTGGACACCCGAGCGTCGTGCGGGTGCTCCAAGATGGCCTGACCGAAGACGGCGCCGCCTTCCTGGTGATGGAGCTCCTGGATGGCGAGCTGCTCGAGGGGCGCCGCAAACGTTTGGGCGGCAAACTGGCGGCCCCGGAAGTCGTCGAATACGCGCTGCAGCTGCTCAGCGTGCTCGAAGCTGCGCACGGCAAGGGCATCATCCATCGCGACATCAAGCCCGACAATCTGTTCGTGGAAAAAGACGGCCGACTGCGCGTGCTCGACTTCGGGGTGGCGCAAATGCGCCAAGTGCTCGCGCACGACGCCGAGCGCACCACCGCAGGCATGCTCCTCGGTACGCCCGAATTCATGCCCCCGGAACAGGTCATGGGCCTACGGGACGAGATCAACCCCACGTCGGACATTTGGGCCGTCGGCGCCACCATGTTCATGTTGCTCACAGGGCAGCATGTCCACGAGTGCGAAACCATCAGCCAGTTTCTGATCGCCGCGGCGTCGCGGCCGGCACGCACCTTGGGCAGCGTCGCGCGAGACGTCCCGACACCGCTTTGCGCCGTGGTCGATAGAGCCCTCGCCTTCGAAAAGGAACGACGCTGGCAGAGCGCGCGGGCCATGAGCGATGCCTTGATGCAGGTCAAAAGCATTCTTGGCATCAAAGACAGTGCCGTGCAGAAGCGGGGCGCCCCGGTGCCCGCACGCCCCTCGCCTTCGCAGCCCGAGAGCAGCGCCCGCCCGGCAGTGCCAGCAGCTGCACCGCGGCCTGCCGCGGGCGCGCCCCCGCGCGCGACCCCACCGAAGGCCGCGCCGCGCCCCAGCCCAGGCAAACCTCCGCCACCTCCGCCCACGCCGTCCACCCCGATGGTCCCGAGCGATGACTTCGATGCAGAGCGCACCATCGCCGTGCCTGGCGCCAGCGGCAGTGGGCTCGGACAAGCGTTGCGGAAGGGGCCCGCATCCTCCGCCCGCCCCACGACGGATGACGCCACAACGGTCAAAGGTGCCGAGCCGCTGCGCGCGCCGGACTCGCACCCCGGCGACGACGATGAGGTCACTCGCGTCGGAACATCGCCGGTGGACATGATGCGCGGCAACGGCATCGACCCCTTCGATGTCACGACCATTGCGCCGGGGCACCTGATGCCCCTCGGGCCTCTCGAGGACGCCGAACCGTATAGCGGCGAGATCGAATCCGCGGACGTGCTGTCCGATGCCTCGGTCGACGAAGAGCGCACCATGGCCGTGCCGGCACCGGTTCGCGCGCCCATTCCCCCGCGCCCGAGCACCCCCGCGCGCAGCAACCCCGATGACGAGGAGCCCCAAGACGCCGAGACGCGCACCATGCCGGTGCCGGCGCCGGCCGATCCAAGGGATGCGCCCATGCCGCCCATTCCACCAGCGCCGAGTTCTGCACGCGGCGCAGCGCTCCGCATGCCCCCCATGCCGACGCCCCTCATGGTGCCGCAGGGGCGCGACGGAGTCCCAGAGCCCTACCGGCCGCCGCAAGCCTCGTTGCCCATGCCTCCCATGCCGCCGCAATACCGACAGCCCTTGCCATCCTACGGCGAGGGTGCCCCCATGGCGCACGGCACCCCGCCCCAGGGTTATGGGTCGTCTCCAGACATGGTGGGCCCCCAGGGCTACGCTCCCCATGGCGATCCCATGGGCTCTGGGGGCTACCCCGCGCAACAGATGCAGCTGGCGAAGGCCGCTGCACTGCGCGACAAACGCACGTTCAACATCCGCGCCGGTCAAGTCCCTTTGCCCACAGCGCCAACGGGGCCAAACCGCACAGTGATGGTGATCATCGGCGTGACCGCAGCGCTGGTCTTGGGCCTCGTGTCCGCAGCCATTGCCTGGAAACTAGCCCCGGACCCCAACATGACGACCCCCGCGCCGGCACGCTCTTCTGCCCCGCGGCGGTAACGCGCGCGCGCATCGGTTGCCAGGCATCCCCGAAGCGCCCGCGCTCGGCAGAAGACCGCGTTCGCCAAAGAGCCCTTTAGGCCGCTGGCGCGTCTGCCGAAGGGAGCCAAACGACAAACGAGGTTCCTTTGCCACGTTCGCTCTCGACGCGCACTTTGCCGCGCATGGAGAGCACGAGCTCACGAACGATGGCGAGCCCAAGCCCCGTGCCCCCCGTCTCGCGGGCCCGCGCCGGGTCGACCCGATAGAATCGGTCGAAGAGCCGAGGCAGGTGCTCCGCAGCGATGCCCTCACCGTCGTCGGAGATGCGAAACTCGACACCGGCACCGCTGAAAGCCGCGGACACGACAACGGTGCCACCTTGCCGACCATACTTGAGCGCGTTGCTGAGCAGGTTTTCGAACACCTGCTCGAGCCGCTGAGGGTCGGCCCATACCTCGAAGTCCGCCGGGATCTGCGTCACCACCTTTGCCCCGCATTGCCGCGCCAACGGTTCGAGCGATTCGCGTGCGCTCGATGCAACGCCTGACAATGTCACCCGCTCGGCTCGCTGCTCCCCGCCGTCTTCGGATTCGAGCGCCGAGAGTCGCAACATGTCGGATACCAAGGCACCGATGCGGCCAGCATGTCGGTGGATCGTCTCGGCATGTTGGCGCTCAGCTTCGCCCAACGAAGAGCCAAGCAAGGTCTCCGCAAAACCTTGGATCGCCGCCACGGGCGTGCGCAGCTCGTGCGAGGCATCGGCCATGAACGTGCGCCCGACTTCGAGCAGTCGCTGCACGTGGGACCGTTCGCGCTCGAGCTCCTGGATCCTGGTCTTCAGCTGCTGCGCCAGTGACTGCAGCGAGCGCGCGAGCACACCGAACTCGTCTGCGGAGGGCGCGCCGAGAGGCACGTCGAAATCCCCTTCGGCCATACGTTTGGCGGCGGCGGTCATGGTGCCAAGCGGCATGGTGGCCGCGCGCGACAGCAACAGCCCAAGGACGATGGCGACCAGTGCCGCCAGAAGCGAGGCCGTGATGGTACGCCGCCGGGTGATGCGCGCGGTCTCCTCGATGCCCGAAAGCGGCGCCGACAAGCGAAACACCCAACCATCCGTCGTGGCCACAGCGACGAAGTGCTGCTCCCCTTGCGGCCCAGATCGAGACGCACGCCCGACGCTTCCCCCAAGGGCCGCAGTGACCTCCGGCGGAATCTCACCGGCGGCCAGGTTGCCGGTGGAGTCCGCGAGGACCTTGCCGCGGACATCGAAGATGGTGACGTCTGCGTCGACGACCGCGGCGAGTTTCCCGGCCACTTTGTCGGGGTGCCGGTGCCCCTCGCCGGCCCCCCAGCGCGTGGCACCGCGCACCTGTTGCTCCAATCGCTCGTCCAAGCGCCGACCGACGTCCTCGCGAAGGACTCGATCGACTTGGAGGCTGAGCAGCACCACGGCGGCAACCACCACAAAGACGTGGCTCAGGATGAGGCGAGCGCGAAAGGTGAGGACCATTACAGCTGTCGCAAACGATACCCCACGCTGTGTACGGTCTCGACAAGATCACCAAAGCTCCCAAGGCGCTCCCGCAGGCGACGCACGTGCGTGTCGACCGTTCGGGTGTGGATGTCGCCGCTCGTCTCCCAGACCAACTCGAGCAAGTCCCGGCGCGAGAAGGTGCGCGTGGGTTGCTCGAGCAACGTGAGCAGCAGCTTGTACTCGAGGGGGCGCAAGGGCACCTCCTCGCCTTCGAGGTACACGCGGTGATGCCCAGCTTGAAGTTCGAGTCCCTTCCAGGTGTAACGCTGCCCGGTCCCCCCACGTTGCCTGGCGCTTGTGCGCTCACCCAGCCTTCGCGTAAGGGCGCGAACCCGGAGCACGAGTTCGCGGACGCTGAAGGGCTTGACGACGTAGTCATCGGCCCCCACCTCGAAGCCCAATAGGCGATCGTACTCGTCGCCGCGGGCCGTCAGCATGATGATGGCAATGTCGCTGAGTTCAGCGTCGTCCCGCAAGCGTCGACACACCTCGGTGCCGGAGAGATCGGGCAACATCAAGTCCAGCACGACAATATCGGGCCGCCGCAGTTTGACTGCGGCAAAGGCCTCGGCCGCATTCGCGACAGCCTGCACCTCGAAGCCCGCTTGTTCGAAGTTCAAGACGAAGAGCTTCCGCAGGTCGGGCTCGTCGTCGACCAGCAGAATGAAGCCGGTGGGGGCGTTCTTGGGAGGCGTAGCTGTCATCGGGCCGGGCTCTTGATGCTAGCAAACTGCCACGGAGGAGGTGTAACGCGCCCTGTCACAATGTGACAGCGCCACGGGCCCTTTTGCTTCCGCGCGTAGGTACCTCGGAGGCACTCAATCCGTCGGTGGTCAGCCCGGGACGAGATCGATGATGTGTGCCTTGTAGAGTTCGTCGATGACGTGGAGCACCTCGGCCGGCTGCAGCGCGCCACACATGTCGAGGAGCATCTCCACGGAGGTCACGCCGTCGACGCGCGAGAGCACGAACGCCGAGCGTGAATCGAGCTCGAGCTTCGTCCAGTCTTTGATGCTGGAGGCGATGACGGGAATGCTGGCGCGGTACCGAATGGCCGCACGACACTCTTCGATGATGGCGTTGGCCATCGGGTCCTGGGCGTCCGCCGCGAGTACGCTCTCTGCGAGGGCCAACGCGTTTTCGTAGTCGCTGGACAGAAAGCACTCGTACATGACGACGCGCTGGCTTCGAGGCTCGTCTTCGTCCTCGTCGCCGTCGTAGGGGGCTTCGTCGATGGAGACCTCTTCGGAGGTCGGAGCCGGATCATCGAGCACCTCGAGCTGCGGTGCATCCTCGTCGACAACTTCGAGCTGCGGTGCATCCTCGTCGAGCACCTCGACGGACTCGCTGGCTTCGCCCAAGAATGCAGCGGCCTCTGCATCGAGGTCTGGCGCATCGACCTCACTGACTTCGAGCTGCGGCCCATCGTCGGCAACGGGCGCCACGGGCGAAGCCTCGAGCAACTCGAGACGGTCCTCGGCGCCATCGAGCGCGCCACCCGCGATGGGGTCTTCGTCGGACCAAGAGAGCGCGGCAGGCAGTTCTTCGCGAGGAAGCGCCCGAGGAGGCTGGGGTGTCAGCGGACGCTTGGCTTGCGGTGGCGTCGCCGCGGCGGCAACACGCGGCTCGCCGCTGGTGCCCGAGCGGACGCGAGACACACCCGAGCCCGTGCTCGGATCGGCATTGTCGGCCTCGGAGGGCACGGCGATGTTGGCCGCGGGCGTCGGCCGCCGCGACGATGCCGGTACCGTCCCCGGCCGGATGACCGTCGAGTCACTCGACGGCCGCGAGCCCCGCAGTACGTGGGACTGTGCGGCGATGTTCTGCCGGGTGGGCTTTGCCTCGGTGCGCGCCGCGGACAAAGCCGCGGCGACGGCCGCCGGGCGGAACACCGTGCTCTCGGCGTTGGCCGGGTGATCGGACTGCGATACGGCGGGCGGCGCTGGGGTTGGCGAAGGCTTCGCGGCTTCGGTTACGCTGCTCTTGGCCGGACCATGCGCTGCCGCTGCCGGCGCCTTCGCGGCGCCGCCAAGACGGGCTTCGCGAGCGCGGTTTTGCTCTGCCTTGGCTGCGGCGATGAGCGCGGCGGCCCCCACCGGGTTTGCCACGGTGCTCTCGGTGTCGCTCTTGGGCGCGCGCGGTCCGCTCGGCTTGGCAGCGCTCTCGGCAACAGGGGCAGGTGCTGGTGTTCCGGCGGGCGCCTGCGCGGCGGCCCCGACGCTGGCTTTGGCGACGCTGACCTTTGCGACGCTCTCCTTTGCGGCGCTCTCTTTTGCGGCGCTCTCTTTTGCGACGTTGGCCTTGGCCACGCTCTCTTTGGTCGCACCGCTCGAGCCGGAACGCTCGGAGGTGGGCGCGCCACGAGCCTTGCCCTGGGGGTCTTTGGCCGCCCCGGACGCGGGCGCTTTGGCGCCGCCGAGGCGTGCTTCGCGCGCGCGGTTTTGCTCGGCTTTGGCCGCGGCGATGAGCGCTGCGGCGCCCACAGGATTTGCGACGGTACTCTCGGTGTCGCTTTTGGGCTTACGGACAGCTTCCGTCTCTTCGGAGTCCGAAGTTTCCGCCGAGGCAGCGTTGGCCGAGGCAGCGCGCGAGAGCGCAGCGCTGGCTTCGGTGGCGATGGCGCCAGCAACGCGGTTGTCCGGATCTTTGGCGAGCATGCGCTCGGCGAGCAACAACGCCTCGTGGTACCGGCCCGATTGGTAGAGCTGGTACATCTCGTGGACGCTCGCAGCTTCGGCGAGGGAGCTGCCGGGCGCCGCCGCTGTTTCTTTGGCAGCCGCCATGACTAGGAAAGAGTGAACGGAAGCGCCGTCTACGGCAAGAGGCAACGGACACCGGACCCCTAAATTATCCGTGTTCTGGTGCCGTGGCCGCCACATGTCCGCAAGGCACCACACCACGCCCGGCGCCCCTACGTTGACATCAGGAAAAACTACATGTCCGGACGACGGCACCTTTGGTCGCGTCATGCGCCAATGGGGCTCGAGCGGTTGACGAGATGCCAAACACCGTGCAGCTTGAAGGAACTTCGATGCAACCTCGCGTCGCTTCTTTGGGCTTCTTTTCTTGGTTCTCTGGTCGCTCCCGACCGCTCTGGTCCAGCCTCGTCGCGCTGGCCCTCGCCCTGCTGCTATGCCGCTGCGGGGGCGACTCGGCGCGGGCGCCGGCGGGCGTGGGCACGGACCCTTGCGCCGGAGGGGCGTGCACGCCGGACTCGAGCACACCGGCGCAACCCAAGCCTGGCGAGCCGGCGGCAGACGCTGGCGGCGCACAAGACGCCGGCGATGCTGGCCCCATCGGTGAAGATGGCGCCGTGCCCGACGAGGACGCGGGCCCGCCGCCGCCACCGCCATCTCCGCCCTGGATGCCCCCGGTGGTCGCCACCACCAGTGCCGCGTGCGGCATGGCCCGCGCGGTGTCTCAAGGCGAGACGTTCACCACGGCCGCAGGCCGCAAATTCCATGTTTGGGGCCCCAAAAACTACGACCCAAACAAGACCTATCCGGTGCTGTTGACGTACCACGGCTGGTACGCCACCGGGCGCGGGTTTCAGAGCTGGTTCAAGATGGAGTCCTACGTCGGCGACGACGCCTTCACGGTGTATCCCGACGCGATCAACACCCTCTGGGATCTGGCCGGCAACAGTGATCTCGAGTTCTTCGATGACATGGTGGCCATGCTCGGCCAAACGTTCTGCATCGACCCATCTCACGTGTACGCCTTCGGCTTCAGCTTTGGAGGCAAGTTCATGAACCACCTGGGCTGCCATCGCGCGGGCTACGTCCGCGCCATCTCCATCGGAGCGGGCAGCGGCGGTGGGGCCATGCAAGGCTGCGGACGGTTGCCCGTGCTCTTCGTCCACCGCACGCACGATCCCGACGAACTCATCTCTTGGGCGCGCAGCGCAGAGGCGCTTTGGACAGGCACCAACGGCTGCTTGACGTCCACAGACATGCTCTCGCCGCAGTTCAACTGCAGCACGCACCAGAACTGCATGGCCCCGGGCAGCGTGACTTTCTGCGAAGACACCCACTACGATCCGAGCTGGCCCGCAGACTGGAACCACACGGTACGCGAAGAGTACCGGGCCTACATTTGGTCGTACCTCAAGAACCTTCCCTGAAGGGTCTGCCGCACGGCGAGAACGCGTTTGCAGAGGCGCGCCACACGCGCACGCGATGGGTACGTTCTAAATGACCGAGCGCGATTCGACTGCAGACGCCGGGCGCCATTTGGGCTTGGGACCCAAATGCAGGAGGTGGGGCCCCAGCGGCTTTGCCTCTGGGGCGGAGGACAGCGTCCTCCGATAACAAAGGAAGCTAAATCGCTGAGCTTGATCGAA
>JBIKNA010000474.1:0-5589 GCA_044358965.1 Polyangiaceae bacterium | reverse complement strand
GCTCAGGTATTGCGCCCACAGCTCGGGATGTTCTCGTTCGCAAAGCGCCCGGAGGGTCTGCGCACGGAGGCGCACGATGGGTTTTCCATCGGTGCTACTACGAGGGCGATTGCGTAGCTCGCTGGGTGGGTACACCGTCAGCTCGAGCGGGAACACATCGGCCACGTGGATGTGGGTGAAGCTCATGGCCTTGCCCTGCTTCATGATGTCGACGCGCTCGACGTCGTAGACCCAGCCAAGCCCGCGAACGTGGGCCTCGACATCGGCCGGGTGCTCGGCGAACACGTGCAGGTCCACATCGCTGCCGCTGCGCACGTGCCCCGTGGCCACCGAGCCCATGAGCCTCGGTGAGAATGGCTCGAGCGCCTCGAGGGCTTCGAGCGCCACCACGCGCATGGCAAAAAGCCGGCGCGTGCGCCCCTCGCCCTCGATCTCTTGCACCAACTCCAACAGTGCCTGCTTGATCTCGCCGTTGGAGGGCAAATCCCGCGGCGAATACCGAACCGTCTTGGCGCTGGCCTGCCCAAGGATGCGCTTGGCCGCAAGCCGCTTGGCCGTGAAGTATTGCTTCACCTCTTGCCCATACATGAGCTGCGCCGCAAGCTGGGCAATGGCTGCACGGAGGCCCCCGTAGCGCTCCCAGCTCATCGCTCTTCCGGGTCGAAGGTCCCGTCGAGGTCGAGGAACAACTCCCTGGGCTGCCCCGCGTACAGGGCATCAAGCGCCTGGTGCAGGGACATCACGCGAGCCTTTGGGTCCCGACCGCGCTCGTCCCAGCGTCGTAGCTGCTGCAGCTCGCGCATGATGGGCAGCTCGCCATAGCGCCTACGTGTGCGGCGCGGATCTTTCATCAGGTCCAGGTGATGTCGCACGAGCCATACCGCCCGCGGCGGCAAGAGCCCCTCGAGCAAGTCCGCGCCGACCTCGTCGTGCGACGGCCCATCGATGGCTTTGCCCACATCATGAAACAACGCCGCGGCCCACATGACGCGGTCCGCAGACTCGCGCTGCGCAAGCTGAAACACCTGCAGCGAGTGGTAAAGGGCGTCGCCCTCGGGGTGGTACCTGGGCGATTGCTGGATGCCGTCGAGCGCTGAAACGAGCGAAACGAGGTCTTCGTGCAAGGTGGAACGCGGTGCACTGGTTGGCCGCCGCCTGCCCGCCGCGACGGCGACGGAGCAGTTACCGACGGGATAGCGCGTATGGCCGATGGCGCAACTTCCACGACGTGAGGGTGCACCCACCTGTCGGCCCGCCGACACACATGGCGCCACAAAACGTCGACCCTTTGTCCAGGACGCTCTTTAGACAGCCTACGGGGAGCCGTTCCCGATGAAGTAGATGCACGACCGCCATACCGCCGAAGGGTCACGCCTGATCCACGAGCACCTCCCCGATGGTGTCGTGGCTGTGTGCGCACGTGGCGTCATCGCGGGCGAGGCGACCCGCAGCCTGGTTCAGTGGCTGGGAGAGCCGCGTGAGGGGGACACGCTTTGGGACTACTTCGCCCGCACCGACAGGTGCTTCGCGTCCGCCATCGAGCTCCCGTTCCGGCTCTTTCAGGCGGGCCTTGCCTCAGCGGAAGATTGCCTTCGCGCCCTTCCCAAGCGCCTCGAGCGCGGCCCTCTCTCTCTTGGGCTGTCGTACGTGCCCATTCAGCAAGAGGGCCAGATTGCCCACGTGCTCGTGGTGGCGCGAGACTTGGCCACCGAGCGGGCGTCCGATCGCGAGGAGACCGAGCGACGCGAGTACCTCGAAGCCGTGTCGCGCCTGCTGTTGGACCCGCGGGCCTTTTCGGACTTCGTAGAGGAAACCAGCTTGGCCATGGCCGAACTGCGGCCCGGTCCCGCGCAACCTCGCGCGCGACGCTCCCTGCATACCGTGAAGGGCAATGCGGGCATGGTGGGCCTCGAAAGTTTTGCGACGCTCTGCGAGCGGGCCGAAAACTGCGTGGAGCAAACCGGTGCACTGGGCGACGATGAGGTCGCAGCGCTACGCGAGCGCTGGGAGCACCTTCGGGCGCGATTCGTCCCGGTGCTCAACGCCAGCCGGCCCGACATTGCGCTCTCCCGCGCAGAGCACCAAGAGCTCCTTGCGCTCCTGCGCAACGGCACGCCGCGGAGCGAGGTCCTTTCGAAGCTCGAAATGCTCGGCCTTGCGCCAGTGCACGACTCGCTCGCGCGTTTCGCCGAGTACGCCCGGCGCCTTTGCGCACGCATCGGCAAGTGCAATGTGCACGTGAGTGTTCGGGCGGTCGACACACTTCGGCACGATCTCTCGGCGTTTGCGCCCTTCTGGTCGGCGTTTGTTCACGCCATCCACAACGTTGTCGACCATGGCATCGACAGTCCCGAAGAGCGGGGGCTCTTCGGCAAGCCTGCCATCGCCAGCATCGAACTTTCGGCGTGGACCGCCGAGGGCACCCTGCACGTGGAGCTGCGCGACGACGGCCCAGGCATCGACTGGGAGCTGGTGCGCCTGCGCGCCCAAGCATTGGGCGTTGGCGTCGATGACGACATGTCCCCCGCGCAATTGCTCTTCGCAGACGGAGTATCCACCCGCAGCGTGGCCGGCGCGCTCTCTGGAAGGGGCATCGGACTGGGTGCGCTACGCAGCGCCTGCGCAGCGCTCGACGGACACATCGACGTGAGCTCCAAGGTCGGGTCCGGCACCACGTTTCGCTTTTCGTTCCCCGTCACCGCCAAAACCCCACACGTCGACACACTGCCCCCGAGGGCCCTTCGGCCCCAGCCAACACAGCTTGCACTTGTGCGGTCTGTGCAACCAAGGAAGCGAGCGCACAGCCCATGAGCCAAAAAACCGTCTTGCTCGTCGACGACTCTGCCGTGATCCGCAGGCAAGTACGCAACGCACTGGCACCGCTGGCGCCCTTCGGCGTTACCGTGATCGTCGCGGCCAACGGCCGCGCTGCCTGCGAACTGGTCGCAAAGCAGCATGTCGACCTCGTTATCGTCGACGTGGAAATGCCCATCATGGGCGGACTCGAGTTCATCGAGGTGTTTCGCCGGGACCCGGTACACCGCACAACCCCCGTGGTGGTGATCTCCGCGCAGACCCACGCAGACCTCACGGCGGTGGCGCAGGCCTTGAGTGTGCGGGTGTGGCTCGAAAAATCATTCCACCGTCAAACCCTCGCTCGATTGGTGGTGGCCCTGCTGGAGCTAAACATCGAGGTAATGGTGGCCGAACACGCGCAAGCGCCAAGCCCCTTCTGGACCGCCGTCGAGCAGAACATCGCAAACGACTTGGCCATGACATTCGGCGATTCGCAAGAGTGCTTGCCCATGGACACAGCCTGCACATGGGCCGTCGGCGCCGAGGTCGCGGTCACCTTCTTGGAGTCCGAGCTCTCGTGCCGCATTCAGGTTCTCGTCGAAGAAGACTCCGCCATCCGCGCGGCACAGCACATCTTGGGCGACGGGCCGTGGGAAAAGGCGGCCCTGACAGACATGGTGCGCGAGCTCGCGAACATGGCCGGCGGAGCTTTCGTCGATGCGACCGCAACGAGAGGCGCGCGGGCATCGCTCGGACTGCCGACGAGTTCAGAGGGCGAGACACTCGAGACCGAGTCAAAAGAGCGAATGAGCGCGTTCTTCTGCGTGCTGCCGGAGCTTGGTTTTCGCATCGGCCTTCGGATGCTCGCGCGCCGTTCGGCCGCGAACGGCGTCTCGGCAGCCGAGCTCCGCGAGGGCATGTTGCTTGGCGAAGACGTGCGTGACGCCTGCGGCACCCTCATTGCCCGCGGAGGAACCCGTCTGACGAACTTCAGCGCCGGGCAAATTGCTCTGGCTTCGCGCCCGCAAGCCCAGCCCATCACCGTTCACCACTAGCGCGTTGCCTGAGGCTCGCGCAGCAACCCCGAAGTGCTGCCCTCGCCTCGAGCACCGTGCGCACCTCGCGCCGCGGGACACACGAGCGGAGTGTGGGTCACATCTCTCACAAATCTTCGGAGACAGGAGCAACTTCGCGTGGCGGGCCCACGATGCACATGTCACAAACAATTCTCGCCGCTGCGGCAGCGCCTTCACGGGGCGCGCCAGTGAGCGGCACGGCTACGCATCTCGATCTCGCAAGGAGTCTCGATTCGATGGAGTCACGTGTACGAGCAAGGGCCGACCCGGCCTTTGCGGCACTCTAGGGACAACAACATCGGTCCGCGCACCCGTCCCGCTTGGGTTTGGGCGCAACGTCCGTAGGTTGAGTCCCTCGTCGCCGCGGCGCTTTGCCTCGGGACGAAAACAAGGAGCCACGGCGAATCGGGGAGCCCCCTCGAGTATCCGTGGCTCTTTCCGTTTTGTCTCTGGCGGCCACCTTCGTGGTTGCGCCCCATTGGCAGGCGCGCCCAAGGGCCCTACAAGGCGTCGCATGCTCGAGCCGTGCGCCCCCGGAGTGTTCACCACAGCCCGCCCACTTCGCTTCTTCGGGCTGCAAGTGGGCACGCGCATGACGGTGGTTCGCCTCGACGATGGCAGTTTGTTTGTCCATTCGCCGGTGGCGCTCGACGCAGAGCTCCGCGCGGCCGTCGACGCCCTGGGGCCCGTGGCCGCCATTGTGGCCCCGAACCTGTTCCACCACTTGTACGTGGCCGAGTGGGCCCGGGCCTACCCCGGGGCATCGGTCTCGGCTTGCCCTGGTCTCGATCGCAAACGCGCCGACATCGCCTGGAGCCGCGTGCTCGACGACACGCCACCAAGCGAATGGGCCAGCTGTATCGATCAAGTCACGTTCTCGGCGCTGCCCATGCTGAACGAGGTGGTGTTCTTCCATCGCCCGAGCAAGACCATCATCTCCAGCGACTTCGTCTTCAATTTGGCCTCGCACGACTCGGCACTGACCCGCACAGCGGCCCTCTTCATGGGCAACAGCGCCCCCGGCCCTACCCTGCTCGAGCGCATCATGCTCAAAGACCGCGGGGCCGCCCAAGAGCAGGTATCGCGCATTGTTGCCTGGGGCGCCGAGCGCATCATCTTGGCCCACGGCAACATCGTCCCGAACCAAGGCAGCGCCGTGGTCCGCGACGGCTACCGCTGGCTGCTGCGCTGATCTTTGGCTTCTTCGCCGCGGTCCAGTGCCGCGCATCCATGCCTTGTGGGCTGACTGCGCCCCCACGCCCCTGCGCGTTCGGGTTTTGCGCCCCGTGACGGCCAAGCCCCAACGACGCAATACATCTCGACCTCATGCGAGAAGCCGTGGCTAAAGGCTGCACCAGCAGGGGGCCGGCGAAGCCACAGCACCGCTCGACGTTCGCTCGCGAGCGCCATGGGCACGACCGATGCATCGAGGGGCTTCGAGGAGCGAGGAATGAACCAAATGACAACGATGGCGCGGCGCCTGTCGGCCGCGGTGGGGATGTTTTGTCTCGGACTTTTGTCCGCGTGCACCACGGCAACTGCCGAAGATTCGGATTCGGTGTCGAGCGCGCTGGGGGCCAACGCATGCGCCGTGTGCCAGTACCAAGACGTCCCTTCGTGCGGGATCTTGGGCCGCAGCCTCGAGGGCAAAACCAAAGAAGAACAGCGCGAGGCCTGCAACACCCACGTGGACGAAGAGACGAAGAGTGCCGACTGC
>JBIKNA010000103.1:0-18254 GCA_044358965.1 Polyangiaceae bacterium | reverse complement strand
CATGGGTCGCATCTTCCACGAGCGATGGGCGCTCGTCGAGTACTACCGCCGAAGGGCGGAAACCGGCGAAAGACCCGCTCTTGCGCTTAGGTCCAGTGGCCGGCGCGCAGCGCTGCGGCGTCGATGATCTTGATCTTGGGCGCAAGCGCTTCGCGGAAGCTGTCCTCGTCTTCGTCGTCCATGATGGCGTCGCCGAAGCCTTGGGCGACCTCCATGGCCATGGCCACGATACGGAGGAACTGCGCGAAGCTGGAGCCCACCAACACCGGCGTGAGCTTCTCTTGGCCGCTCATGACCGTGTACACGGGGCAATCGCCCTCGGGGTCGGGCTTGGAGACATCCAAGAAGTACCGGTCGCCCAAGAGCGCGCTCTCGGCGATGACAATCCAAGAGGCCTTCCACTCGACTTTGCCGTTGCCTTCGTTGGTGCGGGTGGCTTGCTGGGCCGCCACGAGCTCTTCGGCGGGCAAAAAGCGAATGCGCTCGACCGGGGTGGCCGACTCGACGCGGACGGGGTTCGCCGCGAGCAGGAAGTTTCGGTACCGCGATGGGATCTTGAACTCCTTGCGCAGCGCGTCCACCACCTCGGGCGGCGTCTTGCCGAAGGTGCAATCGACCTTTCGGTGCTGGAAGACTGCCTTGAGGGCATCTACGGCCTCGGCCAGATCGCTATCCACAGTCGCCTCGCTTCGAACTTCGGGCAGTGCCCGCCTACCCAAAAGGGCCGGGTCACTCCGCGAAGGGGACGGAACCCTAGCAAAATCCCGGTCTCGGGGCACTGAAAACCGGGCCGCGGGCGCGGCGTCCGACTTTAGCGACTTGTTTCGCTTTCTGGCTCCGCCACCCAACGAAAGCTCGGAAGCGTGCACGACACCCGCCGAGTGGCCCGCGCCGCGTTGCTTGGGCGCCCAACTTCGCGCAGCCCGCTGATGATGGTACTCCCGCTCGACTGGGCGCTTGCCTGGAGCGAGGCCGGGGTCGCCTTGACGTTGATCTGTGCCCTGGACGAGTCTTGCTCGATGGCATCGATGGCCACGTTGAGCCAAACTGTGACGCGAAGGCCTGGAAACGTGGACGTGAGGGCCCCGTTCACAAGCCCACGGCACAACTCGTCACTCGCCGTGCCGCCATCGAGGCCGATGGCAGCGTTGGTCCAGGCACCAAGGTCGACATTGCCAGCCCCATCGAGGAACGGGGCACACGTGCCATTGTGTGCAAGTGTGCCGGCGGCACAGTTTGGGCGCGCGGCGCAGGCTTTTCCGTTCCACGCCAGGCCAGCGCCACACATCGTCTGATCGACGCAGACCCAACGACCTTGGTTGCCGCGGTACAGGTGCTCGTCGGCGCGGCAGGGGTTCGTCGCTGGGGCACTGGCGCAGCCGCCGCCAAGGACCATGATCTCGCCCGCGCGGCAGACGCTGCCCTCACAGGTGCCGCCCGCGGTGGGTCCGGCGCCGCCGCAGAGCTGCCTGGCCGCGGTCGCCTCCACGCACGCGCCCATATAGAGGGTGCCACGGCCGCATTCGCATCGGCCGCCGCTCTGAACGGTGGCCCCCGCCGGGCACGAGACGACCGCGGGCGCGGCGCCTCGGGCACCAGAACACGCTGGCAGCGCGAGCAACAACCATCCGAGGAGCATCCCGAGAGGCCTCACGGGGTGGAAACGTAGCACGTGCGCCGAGGCCAACCGCTCCCCAAGACCACATCAACTTACCGGCGTGCCTGGACGCGGGCCGGAAACGGGTGTAAGCCGGCGCACGAACTACGAGTCAGCCTTCTAACGATCGGCGCGGCAAGTGGTGGGTGGGTTTCCCACAGGTTTTGTAAGAATCTGAAATTATTGAATTTGGTTAGCGGTTCGAACCTTGCATATGGGACCGCGCTGGATTCGGTACTTCAGCGCCATAGCTGAACGAGTGTGTATAGGAGGTCGGGATGCGATCGAAGTGGTTTAGGCGGCTAGGGCTGGCAGCCATCGCAGGAGCGATGGGCTACGGCTCCGTAGGTTGTGCCAGCGAGAGGGAGGCTGTCGTCCGCGTTGACAACAACACGCTGCCGAAGTCCTTCTTTGTTGGTCAAAAGTACAACGATCCGTCGGACGACCCGGAGTTCCACGCTCGGTCGATGATCGTCGGTGTGCCGTACGGTGCGTCGGGAGCAGACTGGGGTCTGTTCACCAACAGCATCAACGTCGTCACCCGCATCCGCTGGGAGCTCACGGAGACCGACCTCATTGGTCGCCTCTCCTACGAGCGCATCGACGGTACGGACGGTCAAGGCAAAGCCAAGGCGCCTACCAAGGCCGGCGAGCTCAACGACAAACAGGACGGCCAGGTCGTCTTCATGTTTGGCGTCCAGCACCTCGATATCCGTCGCCAATACAACGCGCAGACGGGCGAAGAGGCGAACGTCATCGAGGAAAACCGCGGTGACCGACGCTGGTGGGATCGGGATTACATCCGCGTCGACTGGCGCCACAACAAGAACACCACGTCGTACTCCTTCGACACGCTCTCCCTCCTGGGCGTCTACGGGGCCATCAATTGGTCCGCGGCCATGGCGTACAACGAGCAGAACCAGAACACCGAAGACAAGCCCGTGTTCGCCCTGGACGAGGGCTACATCGACGTCACCGACCGCTTGTTCGCGCAGCCCGAGATGCTCGACCTCGGCTGGGGCCGCATGCCTGCATGTATGCTCCCCAACATCATCCGCGGCGGCACCGAGCCCACCAAGGTCTGCAACGCGACCGAGGTCAAGGTTCGTCACTCGTTCAAGCGCGTGGTCGACAAAGACTACGAGCCCATGGACTGGGACGGCTTCCGTTTCGAGACCTACGGCGCGTTCTTGGCCGAACGCCAGGGCTACTCCCGCGAGTACGGCCTTGTCGACAAGCAGTGGTACCGGTTCATCGACCGCTACAACATCTGGGAGCGGTCGCACTACTACGACAAGCCCGAGACGATGGAAGGCCCCAAGGCCTGCAACGCGGACAGCGAGTGCAAAGACGTCGGATCCATCAAGGGCGCGTCGCGCTGCGACAAGTTCAACACCGTCACGTCCAGCGAAGGCGTTGTGCGCGGTAAGTGCACGCTGCCCTTCACGGACCGCAAGATTCGTCCCATCGTTTGGTACCACTCGGACGAAAGCAACAACTTCTACTTCGACGAGACCCTCGACGCGACCTACGAGTGGGACACGGCGATGCGCGCCGCGGTCACTACGGCCCGCTACGCCGAGTGCACCCGTTGGGGTGGCGCAAACTGCGGTGGCGTCATGGACGGCCAGTTCGCGCAAGAAGAGGACACCATGTTCCTCGTGCGCGAGGTCCAGACGTGCCGTCGCCTCGTTGCGGAGAAGAAGTCCGCAGACAATTGCGACCAAGTTGCCGAGAACCTCGGCAAGACCCGAGGCCTCCCGGACAGCTCCATCGCGCTGGCCAAGATGCCGGAAGTCGTGATCCTCTGCCACAGCCCCGTCACCGAAGGCGACAACCCGCTTTGTGGCAAGCCCGGTACCCGCGCTCGCCTTGGCGACCTGCGCTTCAACCTGGTCACATCGGTCGAGACGCCCGAGACGGATTCACCGTGGGGCATCATGTCCGACGCGGCGGACCCGCTCACTGGCGAGAAGATCGCTTCCAGCATCAACATCTGGACGCACGTCAACGACATGTTCGCCCAAGGCCTCATCGACGCGGCCCGCTACATCAAGGGCGAGCTGAAGACCGAGGACATCACGGACGGCAAGTACGTCTTCGACTGGGCTGGCGCTGCCAACAAGGTGGCCAAGGGCTCGCTCGGCGCGATGACCATGTCCAAGGCTGATGTCGGGCACCGCCTGGCCGCCACCGCCGGTCTCGACAAGATCCCGGAGACGATTCGGGCAAACCCGCAGGCCACCAAGGCCATGATGAACGCGATGCAGCGCGTGGCCAAGACCCGCGCCGCCGGCGACGCCCCGTCGTCCAACGCGCCGATCTACGACGCCCGTCGCAAGATGGCGCAAAACACACCCCTCGAAGCTGCGCTCCAGACCCCGGCCATGGTGCAACTCACCGCGGCGGGCATGGGCGACGACGCCAACGCTCGCGCGGCGGCCTCGGCCTTCCGCGACGGCTTCAACCCGACCGCCCGTCGCGAGATCGAGCGAGCCCGCGAGATGGCCTTCGCCAAGCGCGGCATGTGCATGATGCAGCAGCAAGCCACGGCGCCGCTGGGCTACACCGCCCTCACGGAGGCCCTGGAAGCAAAGTTCGGGAACTTCAACCCTTCGGATTCTCCCGAGGTGCAGAAGGCCCGCGCGCTCAAGATGAAGGAATATGTGGCTCGTCGCGCGCACTACAACGTCATCGCGCACGAGATGGGGCACTCCTTCGCCCTTCGTCACAACTTCGTGAGCTCTTCGGACGCGCACAACTTCCGTCCGCAGTACTGGCAGCTTCGTACGAACAACAAAGCCACCACCAAGGTCTGCAAAGAGGTCTCCAAGGATGGTGTCGACTGTGTCGGTCCGCGCTGGTTCGACCCCGTCAACGAAAACGAGTCCCGCAACCACCTCCACATGTGGATGGCCTCCTCGGTCATGGAGTACGCCGGCGAGCCCACGCAGGACTTCCTGGGCCTCGGTCAGTACGACTTCGGCGCGGCGCGCATGTTCTACGGTGACACCGTGGCCGTCTACGCCGACGCTGGCGCCTACGGCAAAGACACCGAGGCCGGCAAGATCGCCCTGTACCACCAGAACACGTTCGGTGGCCTCCTCGGCATCAAGCACGGCACCAGCTTCTCCAAGCAGTTCCACTACTCGGAGCTCGACAAGCGCTTCAACCTCATCCAGGACTGCGAGGAGGTCGACATCAACACCTTCAAGCCCAAGTACTGGGACGAGGCCAAGTACGGCAAGTGGCACCCCGTGATCGACGGTCGCATCGTGACCAACGAGCAGGGCGCGTTCACCAAGTGCAAGCAGGCCAAGGTCGACTACGTCCCCTGGACGGCGATGCAGCAGGGCGAAGCCGTCGCCGCCACCGACTCCGAGGGCCGCGTTCGCGTGCCCCACGGCTTCGCGACGGACGATTGGGCCGACCTCGGCAACATCAGCGTCTACCGTCACGACAACGGCGCCGACGTCTACGAGTTGATGCACTTCTGGATTGCCCAGCAAGAGATCAGCCACATCTTCAGCAACTACCGTCGTGGCAAGCGTGACTTCAGCATCTGGGGCGCCTTCAACCGCACCCAGGGCCGTTACCACGAGAAGATGCGCGACGCGGCGAAGGCCATTGGCCTCTACGTCAACTTGGGCAAAGACACCCAGACCAACTACGACGGCGGCGACCCGGCGGCATTCACCGTGCAGATCCTGCAGCAGGTGGCGACCGACAACACCCTCGCGGCCAGCATCGCGTTCGACCACTTCGCCCACGTCTTTGCCCGCCCGCAACCCGGCGAGCACAGCGCGTTCGGCGACGACCCGGTCCTTCGATCGTGCGACGGCACGGCCTTCGCGCAGTGCGCGGGCCTGAACCCCCTCATCGTTGCCAACGGCGTGACCGGCGGTTACGGCAAGATCTCGCTGGGTGGTCGCCCCATCCAGAACGAGCTTGCTCGCGACAAGGGCAGCTCATACGACCGTGACTACACCCTGAACGTTGGCTCGTACTACGAGAAGGCGTTCGCCGCAGGCCTCCTCACCGAGTCTGCCGACAACTTCATCAGCTCGAGCCGCGACGACTTTGTGGACCCCCGCTTCCGGTCGGTCTCCATCGCCGACGTGTTCCCCGATGGCTTCCGCCGTTGGCTCGCCAACAACCTCACGGGCGACGACTTCATCAAGGGTCCCCGTGCGGTGGCCGGCGCTGGCACGGGCGGCGAGGGCAAGCTCGCAACCATGGGCTGGACCTCCTGGTGGCCCACCGCAGGCATCGAGTCCTGCTTCCTCACGGGCGAGCAGCTCTCCTGCCGTCAAGACCCGTTCTCGGACCAAGCCGGCGCACCGGCCCCGGCCCAAGCGCAGGTTGTTGACCCCGAGATCGGTTGGGAGCAGCAGAAGTTCGCGCTGCTCATGACCATGCTCTACCTGCCCACGAACCAGAAGCTCAACTGGGTCAACATGATGCGCGTCGAGCGCCTCGGCACCGATGGTGATCCGGGCTTCGACAACCGCATCGAGTTCCACGATCCATTCGGCTCTACGTACATCGCGCAGACCTACGGAACGGAAACCCTCTTTGGCAAGACCGTGCAGAAGGGCATCGGCGCCCGCGTGCTCGAGTACGCCAACGAGCTCGTCAACGCCGCCTTCGAGACCAACGCGGTCACCAAGAACGGCACCACCTGGTACATCGCCAAGCTCGACGCGAAGGGCAACCCCATCCTCAAGGGTGGTGCGGCCAGCTGCGAAGCGAGCGCCAAGTGCCTCAAGCTGCGCAACTACAGCTCGATGCCCCAGCTGCTTCGCCAGGGCCTCGGTTGGTTCGGTCACATTCCCGAGTGGGGCAACCTCAAGGGCGTGTACTGATCAAGCGCGCCTGACGGCGTAACCCGCGAACCCCCGGCCCGAAAGGTCCGGGGGTTTCGTGTTTTGTGGCGCTGCCGGCGAATGCCCATGGCGCCCGCGCCGGGGCCTCGCTTCATGAGCCCCGTTCCCATCTATTCGTTGGCGTCTGCGGGGCGTGCTCCTAGCGTTGGCGCCGCGTGCCGCCGGCGAGCGCAGCGCGGCTGCATAGCGCCTTAGCGTCGCGCCAGGAGGCGTTGCGCCGTGCGCACAAGGCGCGGGGCGAGCCTGGCCGCAGCGCCTGCGCCCTTGACCCACAGGTTCGTGTCGAGTTCGGTGGCGCCACGCTCGATGGCCCGGATGGTGCGCTCGGCCACATCTTCGGCGCTCTGCGCCTTGTCGCCCCGGGGCCTGTACGTAGACCCGTCGTCGTAGCGAAACGCGTTGGCGCGGAAAGCCGTGTCGACGGGGCCTGGCCGCACCACCAAGACTTTGACGCCGTCTTTGGCCACTTCGGCGCGCAACGCCATGCTGATGGCCTCGAGCGCAAACTTGCTGGATGCGTAGCCCCCAAGCTTGGGCATGGCCACAAGGCCCGCCACCGACGACATCATGACCACCGTGCCCTGGGACTGCCGGAGCGAAGGCAGCGCCAGCTGCGTTAGCGCGACGGGAGCGATGACGTTGAGCGCGTACAGCGACGCGAGGTCTTGGGTTCGCGCCTCGGCGATGGTCGTGTGCATGCCGCGGCCGGCGTTGTTCACGAGCACGTCGATGCCGCCATAGTGCGCGAGGGCCGCGTGCACCCATCGCTCGCGATCGTGGCCTTGTGCAACGTCGGCGGCGAGCGCAAATACCGTGGCGCCTTCTCGCTGCAGCTCCGTCGCAAACGCCACGAGCCGAGGCTCGTGGCGCGCGCAAATGGCCAAGCGGGCTCCGCGGGATGCCCAGGCTCGCGCCAGTGCCGCGCCGATGCCGGCGGAGGCGCCGGAGATCAGCACGACAGGCGCCGAACTCACTCGGGCTGGAGGTAGTTGCCCTTGAGCAAGCGCAACAAGATCTGCACGGACTCCAAGTCCGTGGTGGGGCTCTTGTTGAGCACGGTCTCGAGGTGCGAGAAGTTGATGGCGAGCTGCAGAACGTCGAGCTCTTGCGCCTTGAGGTCGCGCAACGGAGCTTCGAGCGGCTGCGGCAGCACCAGGCGCGTGTTCAAGTCGGGCAGGCCCGCGCGCATCTCGTTGAACTCGTCGAGCTGCCGGAGGCCCTCCATGAGGACCTCTTGGACGCTCATGTCCATCTCGTTGGGGAAGGTGCGCTCGTCGGGCGCCTCGAGATCGAAGAGGCCCTTTTGCCACGTGAGCATGCGGAAGATGCTCTTGGTGGGGGGGACGTCTTCGAGATCGTTGATGCTCGCGAAGTAGAGCGCGCCCTTGCGCAGGTAGATCTTACCCACGTCGTCGTCGGTGCGGATGACCAACACGCCGCTCTTTTTGGACGTGCCAAAGAGCTGCAGCAAGTCGGGCAGGGGCACCTCTTCGATGCTGCCGGACATGGTGCGCGTTTGCGACGTGCGGCGCTGGGCCGCCACGCTCTCGAGCTCGCGCTTGGCGTCGGTGCTGTCGCGGTTGCCATCGCCGGCGATGACCTTGAGGATGCTCGTGCCGATGAGCACGCGATCGCCTTCTTTGAGGCGCGCGCGCTTGATCTTCTCGCCGTTGACGAAGGTTCCATTGGTGGAGCCCAGGTCTTCGATCCAGATCTGGTCCGTCTGCATGGCAATGCGCGCGTGCTTGCGGCTCACCATGTCCTCGACGAGCACCATGTCGAGGTCGCTAGAGCGCCCGACGATGATTTGTTTTTCTGGCGTGATGGGGAACTCGCCACCTTGGTATTTGCCGCTAATGAAACGCAAAACAAAGGACCGCGCGGGCCCTGCGGCTGCAGGACGAAGCGGGGTGGCGGTCGGCGCTTTGGGCGCGGGATCTTGCATGTCGAGCGTGGGGGGAACCAGCGCAGGGGCCGGAGCATGAAAGCCCGGGAACCGCTCGCGTTGAGCCTTGCGCCAAAGAGTAACGACCTTGGCCAAAGATGGTCAAGTCAGGGTATGAGGTGGGCATGACGGACCCGGCGCCGCCCATGAAATCCCCGGCTCGAACGCAGCTTAATGAAGGTGATCCCTTTGGGGTGCACCGGGCTCTCGAGCCCCAAGGGGTGCTTCCGCAGCCCGCCTGGCGCGTGGACAACGATTTTTCGCGGATTTTTGCCGGGGAGCTCCTGCTTTCCGTCGAAACACTGAACATCGACGCCGCCAGTTTCCGCCAAATGGAGGAAGGGGAGGGTACAGACGATCAGGTGCTGATTTCCCGGGTTCTGGGCACCGTGGGCACCCGCGGCAAGCAGCACAACCCCGTCACCGGGTCCGGCGGCATGCTTTTGGGCAAAATTCGTCAGGTGAGCCCCGGCCACCCGGACGCCGCCAAGCTGGAGCCGGGCACCAAAATCGCTACGTTGGTCTCGCTTTCCCTCACGCCCTTGCGCATCGACCGCGTGCACGCCGTTCGTCGGCCCAGCGCGCAACTCGATGTGGATGCCGAGGCCGTGCTCTTTGCCACCAGCGCGTATGCGCGGATGCCTAGCGATTTTAGCGAGCGCTTGGCGTTGGCGGCTCTCGACGTGGCGGGCGCTGCGCCTCAGGTGGCGCGCTTGGTGCGTCCGGGGCAGCGCGTGCTGATTCTGGGAGCCGGCGGCAAGAGCGGCATCCTGTGCGCCGCCGAGGCCCGCAGAACCATGGGCAGCAACGGCACCATCATTGGTGTCGAGAACCACGCGCCCTATGCCGACGAGCTTCGGGCCCTTGGCATTTGCGATCACGTCATCGGCGGCGATGCGCGGGATCCGGTGGCCATGCGCAACGCGGTGCTGGCGCTCGGCCCCGATGTCGACATCAGCTTCTCGTGCGTGAACGTTCCCGACGCCGAGCTGTCGGCCATCCTGCCGCTCAAGCAACGCGGCATCGCGTACTTCTTCGCCATGTCCACGAGCTTCACCAAGGCAGCGCTCGGCGCCGAGGGCGTGGGCAAAGACGTGGACCTGTTTGTGGGCAATGGCTTTGCGTTGGGCCACGCCGATCACACGCTGGACTTGCTGCGGCAGAACAAGCAAGTTCGCGCGCTGTTCGAGCTGCGCTACGGCGCGTAATCCGGGTCACCTCACGACCCAGGTCGAGCGCAACTTGCCACTTGCAGGAGCCCCGCTGAACCGATTGAAGCCCGAGCACGCTAGGCCATCGGCGCCGGCGAAACGTTGCTTGGAGCTGTTCGTCGACTGACAGAAGTCGCAGCGCCACATGCCCGTCGCTGGCTCACCTCCGATGGATTTGCGACCAGCGCACGCACCACCAGGGGTCGCGTCGGCCGCCGGGGCCACGTTCAGATACCCCGTGGCGGTCATGCACACGCAAGCCTTGCTGGCTGCCGTCGCGCAGAGGGGGTCCATTCCAGGTGCAATACACGCGAACTCCCCGTTGGTATCGGGCCGCGCTGCGCTTGGGGCCACGGCGCTTGCAGAAGGTCGTGATGCCGGGCGCGGCGGGGCGGAAACGCCCGGCGCAGTAAGTGGGAGGGCTGACGGTTGCACTCGGTGTTGCCGTGGCCGCGGGCACCGTGCTCGAAGGGGTCGTTGTCGCACTTGGCACAAACCCCGGAGCGGATGCCGACGCTGAACTCTTCGGCGTCGGGACTTCCGCGGCTGCTGTTGCCCAGAGCCGCGCTGTTTTGCCACGAACACTCCAGCGCCGACGAGCCCGAGGACCACGACGGCGCCGGCGCTTGCGAAGAGAATGGGCAGAGCAACGCTTGCGCCTTGTGACGTTGCAGCGCCGTTGGCGCTCTTTGCGATGGGCGGGGCGTCCGCCACAGTCGCAGTCGTTGGCGCGTGGCCGTGCGTTGGCACAAGTGAGTGCCGCGCCGCCGGTGAAACGGGATCGAAGCGCGTGGGGGCGATGGCGACCAAAGCGCGCTGGGCATCGTCGAGGGCGCGAAGCATTTCGGCGCCATTGGCGAACCGCATCTCGGGTCGCATGGCAAGCGCTCGGTCGACGACGCTCGAGACCGCCTGCGGCATGCCCGGGGCGAGCCGCGATAGAAGTCTGATCTCACCGCGGATGAGGGCCGCGACGGTTTCGCCCGGCGTGCGGCCGTCGACGGGGCGCTGCCCCGTGAGCATCTGATAGAGGGTCACGCCCAACGCCCAAACGTCGGCTCCAGGACCAATGTCTTTGGCGCCCATGGCCTGCTCCGGCGACATGTACGCGACGCTGCCCATGACGGTGCCCGTGGTGGTGTGGGCGGCGCCCATCACCTTGGCGATGCCGAAGTCGAGAACTTTGGCGAAATCACCCTGCCCCGTCGAGCTCATCAGGAAAATGTTTGCGGGCTTGATGTCGCGATGAACGAGCCCCGCGGCATGTGCTGCCGCGAGCGCGCTCGCGCACTGGGCGGCGATGTTGAGCGCGCGTTCCATCGGGAGGTACCCTCGGGAATTGAGTTCCGTCGCGAGGGAAACGCCGACGAGCCGCTCCATGACGATGAACGCGGGACTGCCAGGGCCGCTCGGCCCGTAGTCGGTGACCTGGACGATGTGCGGATGCGCGAGCTGAGCGGCGAGCAATGCCTCGCGATAGAAGCGCTCCGCCGCGCGCGGATCGCCCTCGGAGAGCATGACCTTGAGCGCAATGGGGCGCCCCAAGGTGAGGTCCATGCCGTCGTACACGGCGCCCATGCCGCCCTCGCCCAGCAGCACCGACAGGCGATAACGCCCACCCAGGATCGCACCGACGAGGTCTCCAGCCACGCGAGGAACGCTAGCCCAGTGAACCTTCGCTGCACACCAGTACCTTGAGGCGCTCCCGCTCGCCGGGGGCGCGACGCGATGGTCGCGGGGTCAGTCCTCGACCTCGAAATCCTTCAGTTTGTTGAAGAGCGTGCGGAGTGGAATCTGCAGGAGCTCCGCCGCCTTTGCGCGGCTTCCTCCGCTTTGCTGAAGGGCACTGCGTAGCAGTTGTCGCTCGTACTCTTTGAGCCTCGCGCGGAGGTCCGAGACCTCGGGCGTTGCCGTTGGTGCGGGGGGCGCAATCTGCGCTTGTGCCGGGGCCGGGGCAGGCTCGGGCTTGCGCATGCGCTCGGGGAACGACCCCACATCGAGGGTGTCCGTCTCTGTCAGAACCACGGCGCGATCGATGCTGTTGCGTAGCTCGCGAACATTGCCCGGGAAGCTGTATTGCCGCAGCATCTCTTGTGCGAGCGGCGATACGTTCCGAACGTTCCGACCGTGCCGTTGGTTGGCCTCTTGCACAAATGCCTGCGTTAGGACGGCAACGTCTTCGGGCCGCTCGCGCAGTGGCGGCACCGTCGCGCTAAACCCATCGAGCCGAAACAAGAGATCGCGCCGAAAGGTTCCGGCCTCGACCATGGCATCGAGGGGGCGATGCGTTGCGGCAACGATGCGGACGTCGACGGCGATGTCGTCTTCGGTGCCCACCCGTTGCACTGTGCGGGTTTCGAGGACGCGCAGCAATGCGACCTGTGCCTCGGCGGGCAGCTCGCCAATTTCGTCCAAGAACACGGTGCCGCCGTGGGCTTGTTCGAAGATGCCTTTGTGGGCCTTGAGGGCACCGGTGAATGCGCCCTTTTCGTGCCCAAAGAGCGTGCTTTCGAGCAAACTCGGCGCGATGGCGCCACAGTTGATGGCGCGAAACTCGCCGCGCCGCCCGCTCTGTCGGTGCAACCAGCGGGCGAACACGTCTTTGCCAACGCCGGTCTCGCCGTGGAGCAGCACCGAGAGCGCCGTGGGTGCCACTTTGGTCAGCTGCGCCGTGAGCGCGTGCATGATGGGGCTGGATGAAGGGATCACCCCGTCGCTGGGGAGGCTGCTTGCGGCCGCTGGGGTCTCGCCTCGGTACACTTGCAGTGCACGCTCGAGCAGCTCGGCGCTGGACGCACCATCGCGGGGGCCCAGCGCGTAGCCCCCTTGCAGGCCGATGGCTCGTACCCTCATGCCCAAGGCTTCGAGCTGCGCGCCATCGATCTCGGGCAGGAGCCACAACCTGGCGGTGGGCGAGTAGAACCCAAAGCGGTCTACTGGCCGCGCCAGCGCGCGCAGCATGGGGAACACTGCCCCAAGTGACCTGCCCGCCGGTGCACCCACGACGAACAGCGCGAGAGACCGACCGAAGGCCCGCGCACGCACGAGCTCCTCGTCGACGCGCAGCAGAAGCTCATCGTAGGCCTCGACGATGTCGTCGCGGTGCGCGCCGCTTGCATGGTGTACGACGACGACAACGTCGCCCACGCGAACATCGTTGCCGTGGGACAAGGCCGCCCGGGTGATCTTGTTCCCCCGAAGAACCGTCCCGTTGGTGGACCCCAGGTCTTCGACATACAGGCTTCCGTCGGCTTGATGGACGAAGCGAGCGTGCGCGCGGGACAAACTTGCATCGTCGATCACGAGGTCCGCGGGGGCCACCCGTCCCACGATGCATTGGGTTCCGGCCGGCAAGGGGACGGCGGTCATGCCCGTCTGCGTGTACACGAGCAGCGTGGTCCCGCCGTGGTGGTCGTCCTTGCGCGCAGTCTCCATGCCTACGATCATCTTGGCAGAGGACCGTACGCTGGCGCAATCACTGCACCACGCGCTTTCGCGACCTCCGCGGCCAGAACCACTCTCCGGTGTAGACGCGCTTGGCATTCTTGGTCTTGCAGGAGCAAGCCTTGTGGCACATGCCGTTCTTGTCGTCTTGAATCCTTTGGATGGGAGGGCGTGGCGCGAAGCCGAGCAACGCAGGGGAGGGGACGAAACGTGAGACGGAACCCGCGGAAGCTTTCCGTTGAGAGGTGCAAGAAAAGCTGTGCTCGCGGCGTGGCCGTTTGAGCCAACGACGCGCAACGAGCGGGCCAAGCGCAGACGGCTGGCGCCGCGATGTATAGGGCCGCGCGACACAACACCGTTCGCGCCAGTTTTGGCATTGCTTGCCATTGTTGGCGCGCCGCATTCGGCGGATGCGGACGTGGCCCTCGGTGTGGCCCCGCTCCCGATTCCTCAATTTGCTGCGATTTCCCAGGATTTGCAGGGCTGATGGGTTCGGTATGGCCTTTGCTCATCATCCACGGCGCAACGTCCGTGTTCCGGATTCGATGAAGTTGCGCCAGCACAGGTGCCCGCGGGCATCGCCACGAGGGCTGGCGTGCGGCTCAGCCGCGCACCAGCCCCCCCTTCGACCCTTTGTCCCCCAAGAAAGCTCCAAGAACACCTCATGCAACAGAACTGGGCTCCGCAAATCCTCGCGAATTACAATCGTCCTTCGGTGCACCCTGGCCCTGGGCAACCGCCGCAGTACCAAGGCCCGCCGCCCCAAGGCCCGCCGCCCCAAGGCCAACCGCCGCACCCCTGGCAGTCCACGGGGCAAAAGCTGCAGGGCGCAGTGAACTCTTTCGACAAGTTCATGCGAACTGCACGCATCGTGCTTGGCGTCGGCGGCTTCATCCTCTGCTTGCCGGTGGTGGCTTGGGGGCTCTACACGTCGCAGACGGAGAAGAAGCCACAAATCTTTGTGGTCAACGAGGGAACGACGGCGGCCGAGTTCAGCCTGGACGGCGAGGTCCAAGGCACCATTGAACCCAAGAAGGCTCTTGCGGTTACCGTCACCCCCGGCGCGCACAAGTTCGCCGCGAAAGGCGGAGCGACGGACACGGGCTCCATCACGATCAAGGACACGGACTTCTATCGAGGTGTCGTTGTTCTCGGCAACCAAGGGAAGCTCGCCGTGGTGACCAAGCAGTATGGCCGCAAGAATCACCACGATGACACCATCGCGCTGATCCCCAAGGGCGCAACCCTCACGGACCTTGGCGCGGGATCCCGCAAGGCCGACGACATCGACTCGCCGTTTCCTGCTTCGGTCAAGGCACACAAGAACTCGCTCGGTGAGAGCGTGACGCGCATCTGCCACGTGAACCCGGCCACCATCGACAGTGACGATCCGGAGGTGGGCTGCCCCGGCTTCTGACCATACGGCCCAAGCGCACCGTTGAAAGCGGCTCCCCATTGATCCTGGGGGGCCGCTCGGTCTTTGTCGTCGGGGACCCGAAAGCAACGACACCGGTGTAACATCGCGCGCATGGAACCCTCTGTGCGCCCCATCGCCGACGTTGCCAAAGACCTTGGACTCTCCGACAGCGAGTACGAGCCCTACGGCCGCGGCAAGGCCAAGCTCGAACTTGGCGTTCTGTCCAAACCTGCGCGCGCCAAGGGGCGGCTCATCTTGGTGAGCGCCATCAACCCGACACCGGCGGGGGAGGGCAAGACCACGACCAGCATCTCGCTCTCCATGGGCATGCGTCGCCTCGGAAAGAACGCCGTCTTGGCGCTCCGCGAGCCGTCGCTCGGTCCGGTGTTTGGGGTCAAGGGCGGCGGTACGGGGGGCGGCAAGGCCTCGCTGTTCCCCGCCGACGACATCAACCTGCACTTCACCGGCGATATCCACGCCATCACCACCGCGCACAACTTGCTGTCGGCCCTGGTCGACAACGCGGCGTACTTCGCGGACGACAACGGTGGCCTCGGGCCCATCGATACGCGGCAGATCCGCTGGGGTCGCGCCATGGACATGAACGATAGGTTCTTGCGGAACGTCATCGTGGGCCTTGGTGGCAAGTCCCACGGCACGCCGCACGAAGAGCGCTTCGACATCACCGCAGCCAGCGAGATCATGGCCATCATGGCCCTGGCCAGCAGCTACGAAGACCTCGAGGCGCGCCTGGGGCGCATCGTGGTGGCGCAGTCGCATACGGGCAAGACCATCCGCGCACGAGACATCGGCGCCGCCGGCGCCATGACGGCGGTGTTGCGTGACGCGCTGAAGCCGAACCTGGTGCAGACCATGGAAGGGGGTCCGGCGGTGGTGCACTGCGGCCCCTTTGCCAACATTGCGCATGGCTGCAACAGCATCGCGGCCACCAAGCTCGCCATGAGCCTGGGCGACTACGCCATCACCGAGGCTGGTTTTGGCTTCGACCTCGGCGGCGAAAAGTTCTTGGACATCAAGTGCCGCGAAGCGGGAATCTGGCCCCGGGCTCTGGTGCTCGTGGCCACGCTCCGTGCGCTCAAGATGCACGGTGGAGCCCCGGTCAAGCAAGCCGCAGAGCGAGACCCCGCGGCGCTCGAGCGAGGCATCGCGCACTTGGAGAAGCACCTCGAGAACGCGAAGTTCTTTGGCCTGCCGCCCGTGGTCGCCATCAACGTGTTCCCCGGCGACGGCGAAGACGAGCTCGCGATGGTCGAAGCGGCGGCCAACCGACTGGGCGCGCGCTTTGCGCGCTCGCTGGGATTTGCCCGGGGCGGCGAAGGCGCCCTGGAGCTCGCCAAAATTGTGGCCGAGGTGGCCGATGCCACGGACGGAAACCCGCCGAAGCCCAAGTACACGTACGAGCTCACCGACGCGCCCGCCGACAAGATTCGCAAGATCGCCCAGACCATCTATGGCGCCAGCGACGTGTCGTTCTCTGCGCAAGCCACCAAAGACCTGGCCCGGGCCGTGGACTTGGGCGGCGCCGAGCTACCGGTCTGCATGGCCAAGACGCAGCTCTCGCTCTCGGATGATCCGGCCAAGCCCGGTCGCCCCTCGGGCTTTGTGGTCAACGTGCGCGAGGTGCGCCTGAGCGCCGGCGCTGGGTTCTTGGTGCCGCTCACCGGCGACATGATGACCATGCCTGGGCTGCCCAAGGTGCCGGCAGCGCGAGGCGTCAAGTTGATGCCCGACGGCAAGATCAAAGGGCTCATGCAAAACGACTGAGCCTCGGGGGGGACTTTGGGCCTATTCGTGCGCGTGCTTGATCGCGTCCGTCGTCAGCGCATTCCACCGGCCCCAACGGACGCCCAACCATGCGGTCGCGTGGGACCAAGAGATCTCACTGCCCACTCGGCCGTCATCAGAGTGATGCCTTGCTGTCCTCGGCGGTCACGCTTCGCCCGTGATCGCTCGGGGTCTGCGTAGGCCTCTTCCTTGCATTGGGGCTCTTCACCCACGTCGAGTAGGCGAGGGCAACCAAGAGGAGCCAGAGATGAAGCCCAAGAAGGCCTCGCACAAACCTTCCGCGATTCGCAGGTACGACCACGCGGGCCATCTCGACCCGAGCTACGCGGCTGGGCTTCGCGCCATCGGCAAGCAGACACAGGTCAAAGACGACGATCGCGCATTCGTGTCTACCGGGCGCTCGAACGACGACCTCGCCAACGAACTCGGCGAAGAGGCGGTCAAGAGCATGACCAGCGGAGAAGATGATCTTGCGAGCCACCGAGATGCTCGTGTGATCGAAGAGCAAGGTGGTCCGTGGGTGGTGTCTGCGGCCAGCGAGGAGTTCGCGCTCGGTTTCGACGACTCGAACCCCGCGGATGCCCACCGCGAGCCGTTCCCCAAGACCAGTGGTGCGCGCTAAGTGAAGTGCCGCGTCTGCGTTGCCGCTGCACCGATTGCGCCTGCGTGTCGAGGGCTCCTCCTTGGAAGACGGCCCAATGCAAACATTTGCCGCGATTTTTGCGAGCCCTCTTCAGGGCACGCATCGTGCACGTCGTTGTCCGCCCCAAAGCCCGCCAGAACCGAAAGCCACCAATGACCTACCATGCGATGCAGTGCACGACCTCTGGCAAGTGGCTGGTCATGTTCGACGACGGGACCCGGCCCCACGGCGTGTTCGATGCCCGCGCAGAAGCAGAACGCGAGGCCGCGCGTCGCAACGCCGAGTGCTTGGGCAGCGCTGCTGCGGAACTCGGCCCCGGGTGCGCCGAGCAAACCGGCCCGCGCACGGTGTCTGGCACCTTCTCCCTAGAGCAAGAGATCCGCGTACCCAACGGGCCCGGGGGTTGTGCGACCAACGCCTCCAACGCCCAAGACCAGTCGCAGGCCGCCGCCAGCGCCTGACGCCAAATCACCGAGCATGATCTTCGATCAAGCTCAGCGCGCTTGGCGATTTAGGCCGATAGCTTGGCCACGAGCTGCCGGGCTTCGACGATGTTGTCCTCGATGGAGCAGTACGTCCAGCCGCCGTAGCGACCAATGCTGTACACACCGTGTGCTGCGAGGTCTTGCGCGAGCCGCGCGTGTTCTCGGATGGACCTCTGCGTGATGTGCACATACGCAGGGTCCATGATGACCGAGTGCTCGGCGACGAGTTGGTGGTCGGTGATGACTCCCTCGCGCTTGAGGTCTTGGAGCACCCGGGCGCGCATGGCCTCGACGTCGATGACGGCGTCTTTGGGGTACCCGAGCTCGACATAGAGGCTCAGGCGGTCGGAGCCAAAGATGTTGTCGTAGAACCCGATGCGATAGAAGCATGTCTCCCGCGACGGGAAATACGTCCAGTGCACGTCTTTGGGCCCCTTTTTGTCGAAGCCCAAGTTGAACACGAGCACCTTGTTCCAGGAGAACACGCTCTTGTCGTGCGGCACTTGCGTAAGCTCGAGCAGCGTGGGGAATGGCGCCGACGACACCAGGCGCTCGAAGCGAACTTGGCGCTTGGTGGTGGTGGCCACGCGGTTTGGCAGGTCGATGTGCGTGAGGCTCTCGCCGAGCAGAATGCTCTCGCTGCGCACGGCCCGGGCAGTCGCGTTGACATACTCGATGGCGCCACCCTCGGGATAGGTGAACGACGAGTTGTAGCTCTGGTTGTTGCTCTGCCGCATGTTTCGCACGATGTCCGTGAGGT